>NZ_JBGCCO010000001.1:0-482441 GCF_041262605.1 Kitasatospora sp. GAS1066B | reverse complement strand
TGCTCATGTTGCTCTTGCCACTCACTACCTGGACTGCTTCCTCCGGGACCCAACCGTCCCAGTATCAAGCTGTCCAGATCAACGGGGGAACTTCAGACACCCCAGGCGCAGCGCCAGAGTGCGGGCCCGGACCCAGATCCAGTCACTGGACGCGAACAGCGCCGGTGGCGGTGGCTACTCCGTTGACCCGGTCGCGCTCGATGCCGCTGCCGCCGATGCTGAGCAGATCAACTGCCGCCTGGGCGGGGAGTGTCAGGGTGCGGACGACAAGATGGCTGCGGTCTCCGGCGGCCTGACCGGTTTCGGTCTGGGTGCCGCGTGCGCGGATGCGTCGACCACCTGGGACCAGCAGATCCTGGCCCTCAACAAGGTCATCGGTGGGCTCGCCCAGAATCTGCAGACGACTGCGAAGAACTACCGCGATGCCGAATCCGCTGCTGCCAGCGGGCTCCAGGGCTGAGGGGAGACATCATGGTCGACTTCTACGATCTGACCAACGCCAAGGTGGACGTGCTCACCGGTGCCGCCGATGCCTGGGACCAGATCGCCACCAAACTCACGGCGATGGACGCCGAGTGGAACAGCGTCGTTGTCGCCAAAGTCAACGGGTCCGGCTGGTCCGGCCCGGCGGCCGACCAGGCCAAGCCCGCGCTGAGCCGCGGCAATGACCAGCTCGCCGCTGCGGCGACCGAAGCCAGTGCGATCGCGTCCGTGCTGCGGGAGGCAGCCGGCGAGATCCAGGCCGCCAAAACCAAGATCGACGCTGCGCTCGCGGGCGCCAAGAGCGCCGGACTCACCGTCAGCCCCGACGGCACCGTCAGCTGGCCCCCGCAGGACAACGCGACTCGGCACGATCCGCAGGCGGCACAGGACTACGACGACCAGTACCGCCCCAAAGCCGACGACGTTCGCAGCCGGATCGACAGTGCCGTCCAGGATGCCACCGAGGCGGACCAGCGGGCCTGCTTCGCCCTGCGCTCCGACGCCTCCTCCGACAAGGACGGCTCCTTCAACGCCCAGGCCATCGGCGCCGGCCCGGAGGCGGATGCCCGGCGGGCGGCCCAACTCGCGGCCAAGGGCAACAAGCTGTCAGACACCGAACTCCTCGAACTCAACAGTCTGCTGCACGCATACGGCAACGACCCGGTGTTCACGACCACGTTCTACCAGAACCTCGGGCCCAAGGGTCTCCTGATGTCCTGGAACAGCATGGTGGACGACGAGGACAGTGTCGCGAACGCCAGCGACGCCCGCTGGGCGCAGTACCAGGAACTGCAGAAGAACCTCGGCACCGCCCTGGCCACCGCCACCCGCAGCACCAACCAGCCGCACCTGTCCGATCAGTGGGAGGCGGACCTGCGCAAGGCGGGGGCCCAGCCGCTGTGGGACGTGCCGCCGCAGATGATCTACGACCGCCCGTACGTGCCGTACGGCTACCAGGTGCTCTCCGGCATCCTGCGCACCGGCGACTACGACCCTCACTTCCTCGACCCGATCGCCGAAAACGTCGTTCAGCTCGACGCCAGTCACAAGGTCGACTGGTCCAATCCCGCCCTGAGCAGCAACCCTGAGCGGCGCGGCTTCAACATCCTGGGGCCAGACGGCGGGGCCGGCTTCGATCCGGTGACGGGTGTCCTGGAGGCACTGGGCCACAGCCCGGAGGCGGCCACCGACTTTTTCGAGAACAAGCCGACCGCCTACAACGCCGACGGCACGGTCAACCCGAACGGCGTGCCGAACCCCCCGGACTATCTGCACTACCTGGCACACGACAAGCAGTTCACAGCCGATACCCTCTCCCAGCAGGACAGCTTGATCGCGAAGGGCCTCGCGAGCGGACCCACCGCGTTCGGCCACGCGCTGGAGGCGGCGACCAGCGGTCACCCGTACGATGCCGCGCCCGCTCAGCCGGCCCAGCACACCCCCGGGCAGGCGGACGTCATGAACAAGGTGATGACCGAGTTCGGCCAGAACACGGGCGGCAGCCTGGCCCGGATCACCGGGCCGAACGCGCCACTCGCGCCGCTGCGGGCGAGCCTTGGGCACATGACCGCCGACTACATGGGCGATGTCCAGGGAGCGATGTCCCCCTGGGATCACACCCTGCCTGTCAACGGGGTGCCGGCGAACCTCCCGACCTCCGACGTCCGCGCCGTCCTCAACGTCCTGGGGAGAGATCCGCAGGCGTACGGGAGTGTCATCAACGCCCAGCAGGCGTACACCACCGCGCTGATCCACGGCGCCTTCGCGAGCGGGGAGACCGACACCGCGAAGCTCGCCCTCCCGACGGAGAACGCGGCCTCGGCAGGGGGCATCGTCGCCGGTGTCCTCAACCAAGCTCGGGCGGACGCCGTCTTCAAGACGCACGAAGCCTCGGACCAGGCCTACAACCAGGGTGTGCAGCAGGGCTCCTGGTGGGTCAAGACCACGTTCAGCACCACGATCGGCGCCCTGGCGGGAGAGACTCCGGGGGTGTCCGCGGGCTCGGACTTCATCGTCGACCAGATCCTGCAGAGCGTCGTGGGCAACTCTCAACAGGACACCACTGCACTGGCCCAGGAACAGGCCGGCCAGCAGTCGGATGCGGGACGCAACGCCAACGCGATCAGCGCGGCCCAGGCGGTCAGGGACGCCGCCGCAGGCACCGGTCTGACCAACAGCCAGGTCGAGGAGCTCGCTGCCCGGGTCGGCCACGAGGCGGCACAGGGCGGAGCCGTCGGCGGCGACGCGAACAGCACCGCCGATGGAGGCTGATCGCACGGTGAGGCGAAGTGGAACGGGCTTGCTGCTCGGCGGACTTGCGATGGTGGTCGTGGCGAGCGGGGTCGGTGGGTACCTGGACTGGCGTGCTCACCAAGCCGATGAGCGATCGGGGCGGGCCGCGACCCTTTGCGGTCTGCCCACCGGGCGCGACACACCACTGGGCCGGCTGCTGCCCGCCGGTGACCAAGAGCAGGAAGAGTACGGGGTTGTGCGGGATGCCGACGCAACCTCGCGCTCCTGCACGGTCCGGGTGGACGGCCGCCCGGTACTGGTCATCAGCGCTGGACACCACGACGGCGAACCGGCGCTTCCCGCCTCAGCGGCGAAGCAGGACGGGACGCAGAGCTTCGATGTGGGCAGGGTCTCGGCCGCCTGGAGCCGGGGAGCCGCCGTCGCGGACTACTGCCTGGTCAGCAACGGGCACGTGGAGCTCGAGGTCACGGCCGGCGAGGCGGCGCGGACGGCTGAACCAGACGGTGGTCGGGCCGACTTCGAAGCCATCGCTGCCGCGGTCCTGCCCGAACAGAAGAATGGGGTGTGCGGATGACCGTCCGCTGGAGCGGAACGCGCCGTGCGGGGGCGATGGCCGCCGTGCCGCTGGTACTCGCCGGCGGCCTGTTCGGCTGGCACCAGTACCTCGATGCCCACGAGGCTCGGCCACCGGCCGTGAGCCTCTCGCACGGCGAGTGCCAAGGTCTGCTCGACGATCCGCGCTTCGGTGCGACACTGGGCTCCGCTCGAACGGTGTCGGTGCACTCCCAGTCCACCAAGGGCCAGCCGTCGGACCCGCTGAGTCTCTCCTGCTCGGTGCAGGGGTCGGGCCGGCGCACCCTGACCGTCACCGCAGCCGGCTGGGCCACCGATCCCGAACGCGTCCACGAGGAGTACGGGCAGGCGCCGTCGGACTTCCTTAAGTTCCCGGACGGCGAGGGCGACGCCCGCGTGGGGGTGGTGCGCTTCACCTGTGTCACGAAGTCCCCGGCCGACGGCACCGAGCAGACCTGGTACTACCTGGCGACCCTCAACCTCAAGGACCCCGGCGACAAGTCGTATCAGGGCCCCGGCGGCCCGACGACCGCCGAACTAGTGGTGGCATTTGCCCGCCAGGCGGCCACCAAGCCACTCGCGTGCACCAACCCCGTCGACCTGCCCACCGGCCCAATCGCCCTCCACTGACGGGGATGGCCGGCTATCGCGCGAGGACGACCGGCTTCCACCCTGTGGTTGGACACTATCCGTTTACGCCGTGAGGGTGTGTCCTTGCTGGTGCCGCTGGCGGATCTCGAGTGGCGTGAGGTAGCCCCACTCCCATCGACTGCAGCATGTCCAACTCGCTTGTCTCACTGCGAAATTCAGTATTGGTTCCAGGCGGCTGAAGAAAGCTGGTCGCCCTCGCCGAGGGCGACGGCGACCAGCGGGTACGGCGATGGCGGCTGAGGCCGCCGTTCGCGAAGCGGTGTGGACCGAACGGCTCGACCTGCTGTGCAGACTCGCCGTAAGCCGTCATCGCGAGGTCCGCGCCCTGGCACTCGCAGGACTGATGCGAGCGGGAAAGACAGCCGAGGCCGCGACGTACCTTGACGACCCGTCGGGCCAGGTCCGCGCCGTGGCCCGCGAGGCGGTCCGCCGCGCCGGCGGAGGTGTGCCCGGAGACTACCGCGCCGCCGTTCAGTCGCCCGCGCCCTCGCGCGGCGTGCCCGCGCCGCCGCGCTGTCCTGCGGCAGGGTCGGGGTCAGCCGCAGTGGCTCCAGCCGCTGGTCCAGGAGGTGCCGCGGTAGGAGCCGCCCCAGGACACGCAGATGTGCGGGGCGTGCTCGGTGACCGGGCCGGCGTAGTCGGCGAAGTTGCCCGGGTTGCTCGTCGAGGCGCCGCCCTGGACGGCGAGGGTGGCGTTCATCGGGACAGCGCCGCTCGGGTGGGCTGCGAGGGTGACCGCACAGTCGACGCCGGTGGCGTTGTTGTACAGCAGGTAGACGGTGGCGTCGCCGAGGCTGTGCGAATCGATGACGCCGTACCCGGTGCCGCACACCTGACCGGGGCTGTACGGGTTGGCGGCGGCCGGAGGCGTCGGCGTCGGCGACCCCTTGGCGGTCGGGCCGGCGCCGGGAGTCTGCGCGGGGGCGGCTGGTGCTGTTGGTGCGGTGCTTCCCGCCGAGCCGCCCGGTGCCGGGGCGGCCGGGTGGCTGGTGGACCCGATCGGGTCGGCCGGCTGAGTGGCGGTCGACGGGCGGGGAGCGGTTGACGAAGGAGCGCCGGGTCGGACGCTCGCACCAGTCGACGCAGGAGCGTCGGGTGTGGCGCTGGCACCGGCTGACGCGGGAGCGCCGGGTCCGGTGCTCGAACTGGCCGACGGTGAGGCGCTGTTGCCGGAATCGGTGGCCGATGCTGTGGTGTCGCGCCAACCTGCTATGCCGCTGGGACCGACTCCCGCGAGGGCGGAACTGTGGCCGGGCTTCTGCCCCGAGCCGGTGACCTCGACCGCGGTGACGACGATGCCGCCCACAGCTGCCGCGGCCGCGACGCAGGCTGCCACCTTGCGGACCTGCTGGCGCCGCTGGGACGAGCGCTGGTAAGTCTCGGCGAGAGCCGCCCAGTCAGGTTCGGCGGTCGTCGCCGCCATCGGTTCGCCGCTCCAGAGCGGTCCTGGCCCCCGTGTGTCCGTCATGGGCCGACATCCTAGAACACCTGTTTTGGCCCGTGTGATAGCAGGTAGGCGGCGGACGCGCCGTCACCGGGCCGGCCCCGGCGCGGATGAGAAATTCGGCAGGCGCAGGTGCCCGCGGAGGTTCGAGGCGTTCGCGGCCGCCGAACCCGTTGATCCCGGCGCGTAATTGGCTGCCTATCAGGCCGGGCGGCTGGTGGTGGACCACTGGGTGGGGGAGGTGCCCGGTGACGCAACGCTCGGTGGGCTCATACGTGCGGTTCGCCGTGTGAGCCCACCGAGCCGAGGTTCACCAATCGATGCTTACACCCAGAACCAGTTCCGGGCCGGCTTCCGGTTGAGGATGCGGTGCAGTACAGCTGCCATGTTCGCTCACCTCCTCTCGGTCTCGTGGACCTGCCTGACGGTGCGGTGGACGGTGAAGGGCCGAGGGATGGCGCCCTCGACCATGACGGCGCGCATGTCGCCGCCAGTGACGGTCATACGGCAGTCGCTGGTGAGGGCGATCAGCGCTTCGGTCATCAACACATGCGCCACCGCTGCGCCGGCACAGGTGAAAGGGCCTGCGCCGAACGGTATGTAGGGACCGCGCTGGTGCGGTTCCGCCCAGCGGTCGGGTCGGAAGACGTCGTGGTCGGTCCAGCCTTGTTCGTCGTGGTGCAGCAGGTAGGGGCTGACCGAGAGCATCTCGCCCGCTTGGAAGGGGATACCGCCGAATTCAGTCGGGTGGGGGAAGGTGCGGCCGACCATCCACACCATCGGACGGTGCCGCAATGCTTCTCGCACGATCCAGTCCGCGGGCCAGGGCAGCGGACAATCCGATGTGTGGTGCGAGAAGGCCAGCAGAACCGACCACGCCAGTGAGGAGCTGACGGGCGCCACGATCGAACGGTACATCACCAGGAATACCTCGGCCACGGTCCGATCCGCCAGATTGTGCGGACAGGCGCCGAGCACGGCGTCCAGTACATCGCGGGACTCGCCCGCATGGTTCTCTCGGCGATATCCGACGTGTTCGGTGATCGCCGCGATGAGCTTGGCGCGCAGTATTTCCGCGCGCGCCCGCTGCCACGTGCCTGGAGCTTGGAATACGACGCCGCCATGGACGGCCTTGTCCATGAAGTGCCGGATCTGCGGCGGAGTGTCCGGATGTAACAGCAGATCTGCCAGGGCACGGTAGACAAGGTCGGTCGCCGTGGTCGGCCACTGGCTGACGGCCGGCAGTCGGGCCATCTCGGCGGAGAGCACCTCGCGGTAGTCCGCCACGTGTGCTCGCAGGAGGTCTCGTACCGCGTGGCCGACATCGACCTGTGCGGAACGGGTCGGCAGCAGGTCCCCGAAGAAGCCCGACCTGTCGCCGTTGAGCTCCGGGTCGCGTAGCAATGTGTGTGCCAGAGCGGCGTCACTCACGCACCTGCCGCCCCAGGGCAGTCGGAGTATGCCGTTTGAACTGCGGCGACGAAGTTCCTCGAGATACTCGAATGGATCGTGCTGGAGCCGGCGCTGATAGCCCACCCTCACCAAACCCCCCTGATGAGTCTTTGCCCTACGGCTCACGGACCTGAACTCGGTGACGTCGGCCCGTGTTTGTGGTGCGCCAGCTGACTCTAGCCGAGCGGTCGTCGTGTGGGAACAGTCGGTACGGGTACCGCTTTCGGATTCACGCTCCGTAGTGCCGAATCCAGTTGTGAGTCATTTTGATCAGGCGTATTGACTTGTCAGGACCGAAAGCCGCACACGAGTCCGCGCCTGCCGAGAATGTCATCCGTGCAGTTCAAGGGCTTGTGGGCGGCTGGCGCAGGATGATCAGTCGTGTTGCTTCGCTTGGCGTACCTGATCGTCAGCAACGTGTTCGCCGCCTTCCGACTGCTGCCGACTCGGGTGCTGCCGCAGCCCAAGGTCGATCTGTACGCGGCGATCCGCCGCGACGCGCACCGGCCGATCGGATTCAGCCCGCACTCGAGGTGGCCGGCCTGGTGCCTGGTGCCTGGTGCCTGGTGCCTGGTGCCTGGTGCCTGATGCCGGATGGCGGCCCGTCCTCGGCTGAACAGGGGACGGCCGCTCGGGGTCAGGCGCGGCAGCGCAGCATCGTCAGCGGGGGGTTGGCGGCGTAGTCGTCCCAGAAGTCCCTGCCGTATTCGCGCACGCCGGCGGCGGAGACCTCCAGGGGAACCCAGGTGACCTCGTTGAATCCGGCCGCCCGCAGGCACTTCTCGAAGACCTCGCGGCTGGGCGGGTTCGCGACGAACGAGATCGGCGGGTCGAGGAGCGCGGTGAGCCGCTCGCGCGGGCCGATCTCGGTTTCCTCGCCGAGCGATTCGCACAGGAAGCCGTACTTGGCCAGGGACGGCCCGTCGAAACGGAAGTCCGGGTTCTGCGTGAAGACGAAGAACTCGGCGCCCTCCGCGATGCTGCGGCGGATGTTGTGGCACATCCGCTCGATGGTGGCGACGTCCTCGGCGTAGTTGAACAGCTGGACCGCAACCGCGATGTCGAAGCGCTGCTCGAAGGTGCGCAGTTCGGCGACGTCGCCGACCTCGTAGTGCACGCCCAGGGGGTCGCTGTCCTCCAGGCCCCGGGCCGCGTCGACCATCGCGGAGGAGATGTCCACGCCGAGGACGTGGGACGCGCCGCGGCGCTTGAACTCCCGGCTGTAGAAGCCGGTTCCGGAGGCCAGGTCGAGGATCGACTTGCCGTTCACATCGCCGACGAGGGCGAGGAAGCCGGGCACCTCCGCGTAGCGCGCGAGAGGGAGGGTCTTGAAGCCCTCGAACGCCTCGCCGATCTCGTCGTACAGCTGACCGCTCATCGTGCTGTTCCCCCTCTGTCCTTGGCGTCGGCCTTCGGGACAGGCCGCAGCCCTTGGCGGGAAGTCTTCCTCCCATCGGCCGGGCGTCGCATTGGCGGAAGCCACGAATATGCCGTGGCCCGCAGCTGGTGCGGTCTTCGTGTTCGTACCGGATGACTGCTGCTGGACGCGTCGAAGACGTGAGCACCAGTCAAGGGGCTCCGGTGGTGGCCAGTTGTCCCACGCTGAGCCAGGCCATGACCTGGGCCGGCCCGACGAGCGGCCGATGGATCACAGGCGGCGAGCTGCTGCTCGACCACTTCGCGGGTTGGTGAGGAATGATCACAGGCATGACCGATCCCCGCGAAGTGGTCGAGCAGCAGCTCGCCGCCTACAACAGCCACGATGTGGACGCCTTCGCCGCCACCTACGCCGAGGACGTCCTGGTCCAGCGGCGCAACGGCAGCCCCATGCAGGGCCGTCAAGCTCTGCGTGACGCATACGCCGGACTCTTCGCCGAAGGCCGCTGCCGGGCGGAGATCCTGGGGCGGCTCACCGAAGGCGACTGGGTGGTCGACCACGAACTCGCGCATGGCCTGGCCGACGAACCGATCCGCGTCCTGGTGGCCTACCGTGTGCGCGAAGGTCTCATCGACCGCGTCGACTTCCTCAGCTGAGCAGCATGGTCCCGTTCCGGCGGCCCCCGCGCAGCGCCGCCCGACGGTGATGTCACCGGCCGACCCACCGCACAGACCACCTGCGACGTAGACGGCCCGGCGCGGCACGCGAGCACGGCGGTGCACCGCGGCAGGCCGGCTCGTCTGGCGAGCTCAGCACGGTCACCGAGCGTGACTGTCCGGGGCAGAGAACGCGGACGGCAGGAATCCGAGGAGTGAGACAACGAAGAAAGCCTGGCGGAAAAATCCGGGCACGGTGCTAGACATGACAGCATGGTCGAACATGGCGACCGATCGCAGATCGTATTCAGAAAGCCACTGATCGCGAGAAACCGACGCAGCGTAGCCACTCAGGTATTCGCTCTGGAACTCGTGGTCGTGGTCCTCCTCGTGCTCGGGGCGATCCTGGCGCAGGTCCTGGAGTCGCGGCGGAGCAGCGATGCCGAGGCGAAGAACAGGTCGATTGCGGTCGCGGAAACCTTCGCACATTCTCCTGGCCTGCTCGCGGCCCTCAAATCGCCCGATCCCTCGGCGATTCTCCAGCCGATCACCGAGGCCACCCGCAAAGTGGCCGGCGTCGACTTCATCGTGGTCATGAACGACCAGGGAATCCGCTACACGCACCCGCTGCCGAGCAAGATCGGCCAACGGTTCGTCGGCACCATCGGCCCGTCCCTCCACGGGCAGATCTACACCGAGAGCGTGCACGGCCCGCTGGGCCACGAGGTCCAGGCGACCGTGCCGGTGACCGCCCCGGACGGATCGGTACCCGCCCTGGTGTCGGCCGGGCTCAAGGTCAAGAACGTCACCGCCGCCGACAACCGGCTGCTGCCGCTGATCCTCGGCACCGGCGGCGTCGCCGTCCTGGTCGCCACCACCGGCACCGCGCTGATCGCCCGCAGGGTGAAGCGCCAGACCCGCGGCATGGATCCGGGCGAGCTGGCCCGGATGTACGAGCACCACAACGCCGTCCTGCACGCGGTCCGGGAGGGGGTGGTCATCGTCGGACAGGACGGGCAGCTGCTGCTGGCCAATGACGAGGCGCGCGAGCTGCTGGGTCTGCCCGCGCAGGCTGAGGGCCGGCACGTGGGCGACATCGAGGGTCTCACCCCCGAGACCGCCGACCTGCTGCTGTCGGGCCGGACGGTCACCGACGAACTGCTCCACGTCGGCAGCCGGCTCGTCGCGGTCAACCAGCGGCCGACCGGCCCGCAGAGCCGCGCCATGGGGACGGTCGCCACCATTCGCGACTCCACGGAGCTGCTCGCTCTCTCCGGCAAGGCCGAGGTGGCCGGCCAGCGCCTCGCCCTGCTGTATGAGGCCGGCGTGGGCATCGGCACCACGCTCGACGTCGAGCGCACCGCTGAGGAGCTGGCCGGGGTCGCGGTGCCCGGCTTCGCGGACTTCGTCACCGTCGACCTCGCCGACCCAGTGCTGCAGGGCGAGGAGCCCACCGGCGGCGCCGTCAATCTGCGCCGCACCGCTGTCCACGGCATCCGCGACGACCACCCGTTCTACCCCTGCGGCCGACTGACCGCCTTCATCCCGTCCTCCCCGATGGCCCGCGGTTTCGACAGCGGCCGCTCGCAGGTCGTCCCCGATCTGGAGGTCGCGCACGGCTGGCGGGCCCAGGACCCCACGTGGACCGGGCACATCCTGGACTACGGCGTCCACACGCTGATCACCATCCCGCTGAAGGCCCGCGGCATCGTCCTGGGCGTCGTCAACTTCTGGCGGTCGCAGAAGCCCGAGCCGTTCGACGACGACGACCGCTCGCTGGCCGAGGAGCTGGTCGCGCGGGCCGCCGTCAGCATCGACAACGCCCGCCGTTACACCCGCGAGCACGCCATGGCCGTGACCCTGCAGCGCAGCCTGCTGCCGCGCGCCCTACCCGACCAGAGCGCACTGGAGGTCGCCCACCGTTACCTGCCCGCGCAGTCCGGTGTGAGCGGCGACTGGTTCGACGTGATCCCGCTGCCCGGCAGCCGGGTCGCCCTGGTGGTGGGCGACGTGGTCGGCCACGGGCTGCACGCCGCCGCCACCATGGGCCGGCTGCGCACGGCTGTACACAACTTCTCCACGCTCGACGTGCCGCCCAACGAGGTGCTCGGCCACCTCGACGAGCTGGTCAACCGGATCGACCAGGAGGAGGCCGACAGCGGTACCGGCACCGGCGTCACCGGCGCCACCTGCCTGTACGCGATCTACGACCCGACCTCCCGGCTCTGCACCATCGCGACCGCCGGCCACCCGCCGCCCGCGCTGGTCGAGCCCGACGGCAAGGTCGTCTTCCCGGACCTGCCGACCGGCCCGCCGCTCGGCGCGGGCGGGATGCCGTACGAGACGACCCAGCTGGAGCTGACCGAGGGCACCCAGATCGTGCTCTACACCGACGGCCTGATCGAGGAGCGCACCCGGGACTTCGACGTCGGCATGGACCTGCTGCGCGCGGCGCTGTCGCAGCGCGACCGGGATCCGGAGGAGAACTGCCGGGCGGTGCTGGACGCGCTGCTGCCGGAGCACCCGCAGGACGACGTGGCACTGCTGATCGCCAGGACCAGGGTGCTCGGTCCGGAGCGGGTCGCCGAGCGCGACGTGCCGTCCCACCCGGCCGCCGTCGCCGACATTCGGGCATGGAGCGCGGCGACGCTGGATGAATGGGGCCTGGGCGAGCTGTCCTTCGCCACCGAGCTCGCCCTGAGCGAGCTGGTCACCAACGCCATCCGCTACGGCTCGGACCCGGTGCGGGTCAGGCTGCTGCGCGACCGCAGCCTGATCCTGGAGGTCTGCGACGGCAGCAACACCTCGCCGCACCTGACCTACGCGGCGAGCACCGATGAGGGCGGCCGCGGCCTGTTCCTGGTAGCCCAGCTCACCGAGCGCTGGGGCACCCGCTACACGCCGCACGGCAAGATCATCTGGGCCGAGCAGGCCTTCCCCGCCCAAGTCCGCACCCTGACCCCGCAACGTCACGAGACCCCGCACGCCGTCCCGCTGCCCTCGCCGTGAGCCGTGCCGCCAGCGTGTGCGGGACGGTGCGTTTCAGGTTTCGCCGGCAGGGGAGACGGCGGACGGCGCGGCGCACAAGGCTGGGCAGGAGTCGGGAGCGCGCCTTACGCCGCATACCAAGCACAGACGCGGGTCGCTGTCACACGAGCAGCGCCTCGAGCTCCGGAAGTCGGCCGAACAGGTCGGGGAGGCCGCGCACGCCGTTGCGCACGGACTCGTGCGACAGCGCGAGGTCAGGGCCGGTGCTCGCCTCGACACCGGCGAGGCACCGGAGGACGTTCCACCTCGTGTGCCCCAGCCAGCCGCCGATCATGAACACGAACCAGCTTGGCCCTGACGGCGGCAGCGCCCCGCCCCCCGCGACGTAACCGTCGAGGACCGAGCGGAAGATGGCGGGCTTGATGTCGTCGAAGCCAGGTCCCTTCGCCAGGCTCAGCGCGGTCGAGCCGAGCTCACTGGCCAGGTCGAGCATCCCCGAGAGCTCCCAGTCGAGCACCACCGGCCGACCCTCTCGAGCGAGCAGGTTCCACGGTTGGATGTCCTTATGGGTCAGCACGACGGGGCCTGGCCGTTCGCAGGTGTCGACGAAGTGGGCAATCGCGAGGAACGTCTCGACGTGGGAGGCGAGTTCGTCGGCCCACGGCTGTCCGGTCGCCGCCGCCCGCTCGGCGAGCTCGGGCCAGTCCCGTGACGTCGGATCCTCGACCGACACGTGGGTCCACGGGACGTCGAGCGCGTGGATGCGCGCGAGGACCTCACCGATCTCGAACGCGTACGCCGCCGACACCGGTGCTTCGGGCACCGTTTCTCCCTCGACCCATCGGTGGACGAGCATGTGGTGGCTGGCCGAGACCGGCTCCGGCATCGGGATGCCGGCGCCGAAGGCCGCCCGCTCGAACCTGAACACGTCCTCGACGTGGTAGGTCCAGCGGCGGTCGACGAGGTTCAACTCCTTCACGGCGAAGGACCCTTGGTCAGTGTCGAGCCGGTACATCCGGTTGGCGAACCCGCCGTGGACGCGGATCATCGGCCTGATCGGCGCGCCGAGATGCGAAAGATTCACCCACGCATGCTAGGGGCTGGCAGTTCATCGATGCACCGGACTTTCCTGCGATGCATGCTCACGATCACCGCCACGCGGACGCAGGGGGCTGCCGGAGGACTTCCGGATTCACGACCTGCGACACAGCCACCTGATGAACGCCCTGAAGCGAGGGAGAACCCGGTAGAGGTGTCGGCGAACGTCCGGCACCACTGGCCCGGTTGCACGAGGGTACGGGCACAGTCGTAAGGACGGAGCCAGGAAGCTGGCCGCGAGCAACACGAACCGGGTAGGGCTGTCAGCCCTGGTGCAGGTCGTTGCTGGCGCTGTTGGTCACGCGGTATCCCAGAAATGACGAAAGCCCCGGGTAGGGGGCTATTCGATCTGGTGTCCGAGGGGGGACTTGAACCCCCACGCCCGATAAAGGGCACTAGCACCTCAAGCTAGCGCGTCTGCCATTCCGCCACCCGGACTAGGTGGTCCGCTCGGCCCGTCGGCCTCGCTGACATGCATAACTGTAGCAAAGATCGGCTCAGGGGCCCAAAAGCCTGGGGGAGTGGGGGTGGCTGGGGGGTGGACGGAAGGGTTCGGAGAGGTTCTGGGGGGATTTCCTTGGGGTGGGGCGGGGAGTGGGGGAGGATGGCGGGACCGTGCTCGAAAGGTTCCCGGCGAGGTCGGGGGCGGTCCGGACTGGTGTGCCGGGCGGGGCCAGACGACGAGGAGTGGGCGTGAGCGAGTCGAACGCGGAGCGGGCCGGCGGGTCGCGGGTGACGGGGGAGTCGGAGGTCGTCGACATCTGTCGTGATCTGATCCGGATCGACACCAGTAACTACGGGGACGGGTCGGGGCCCGGTGAGCGGGCCGCGGCGGAGTATGTGGCGGAGCAGCTGGCCGAGTTCGGGCTGGAGCCGAAGATCATCGAGTCGGCCAAGGGGCGAGCCTCGACCGTGGTGCGGATCGAGGGTGAGGACCGGTCGCGGCCGGGGCTGCTGATCCACGGGCACACCGATGTGGTGCCGGCCAACGCGGACGACTGGACGTACCACCCGTTCTCCGGCGAGGTCGCGGACGGTTGCGTCTGGGGGCGCGGCGCCGTGGACATGAAGGACATGGACGCGATGACCCTCGCGGTCGTCCGCGACCGCCTGCGCACCGGGCGCAAGCCCCCGCGTGACCTGGTGCTCGCTTTCCTCGCGGACGAGGAGGCCGGTGGCACCTACGGGGCGCGCTACCTGGTCGACAAGCACCCGGGCCTGTTCGAGGGCGTCACCGAGGCGATCGGCGAGGTCGGCGGGTTCTCGTTCACGGTCAACGACAAGGCGCGGCTGTACCTGATCGAGACGGCCGAGAAGGGCATGCACTGGATGCGGCTCACGGTCGAGGGTCGGGCCGGGCACGGGTCGATGATGAACGACGACAACGCCATCACCGAGCTCTGCGAGGCGGTGGCCCGGCTCGGCCGGCACGAGTTCCCGCTGCGGATCACCAAGACGGTCCGGTCGTTCCTGGACGAGCTCTCCGATGCGCTGGGCGTCCCGCTCGACCCGGAGAACATGGACGAGACCCTGCGCGTTCTCGGCGGGATCGCCAAGATGATCGGCACCACGCTGCGCAACACCGCGCAGCCGACCATGCTGGGCGCCGGGTACAAGGTGAACGTGATCCCGGGGCAGGCCACGGCGCACGTGGACGGGCGGTTCCTGCCCGGGTACGAGGAGGAGTTCCTGGCCGAGCTGGACAGCGTGCTCGGGCCGCGGGTGAAGCGGGAGAGCCTGCACTCCGACAAGGCGATCGAGACCAGCTTCGACGGCGCTCTGGTGGAGGCCATGCAGTCGGCGCTACGGGCCGAGGACCCGATCGCCCGGGCGGTGCCGTACTGCCTGTCGGGCGGGACGGACGCGAAGTCGTTCCAGGACCTCGGGATCCGCTGCTTCGGCTTCGCGCCGCTGCAACTGCCGCCGGAGCTGGACTTCGCCGGGATGTTCCACGGTGTGGACGAGCGGGTGCCGGTCGAGGGGTTGAAGTTCGGCGTGCGTGTGCTGGACCGGTTCCTCGACGCCTGCTGACGCCTGCTCACGCGTGCTGACACCTGCTCACGCGTGCTGACGCCCGGTGAGTCCTGCTGGCGGCGGCAGGCAGCTGGAAGGCGGTCAGGCCCGCCCTGGAAGTCGGAGTGACTTCCGGGGCGGGCTTTTCCATCTGAGGGGATGAAGAGTGGCGCGGTGATCGGCGGCGAGATGAATCGTTTCTTCCGCTCTTTCGCCTATCGATCATCAGAGCGAACCATCACCGCTGCGGGTGAATGGATCCGGGGCTGCGTACCCCATTTGGCAGAGCCTCGTTCACTCCTATGGCGGCTCGGGGACCGGGCCGCTCAGATGATCAGGAGGAAAGATGAACACCAAGAAGATCGCCATGGTCACGGCTGCGGCCGGTGGGCTGCTGCTGGCCGGTGCGGGTGTCGCGAGCGCGACCGGTGGGGCCGGTGCCGAGGGTGCCGCGGTGCACTCGCCTGGCGTCGCGTCCGGCAATGTCGTCCAGGTTCCCGTGCACATCCCGGTGAACGTCTGCGGCAACACGATCAGCGTGATCGGCCTGCTGAACCCGGCGTTCGGCGACACCTGCTTCAACAGCTGACGGTGTGCCGGTCGGCTGCCGCCACCTCGGGCGGGCAGGTTCGGTAGGCCCTGCGGGGCCTGCGGGGCCGTCAGCTCGGTAGGCAGAGCAGCACTCGGAAGAGGGGCGTCCCGGTGGGGGCGCCCTTTTTCGTGGCGTAATCCACCTGATCGAGTGAGGTGCGCCCGGTTGGGCCAACCTTTTGGGGGTTGGCTCGTTACTTAGTGGGCGGGAAAAGATTTCGTCGGAAATTCCGACCATCACATGTCAGGGGTACCTATGCGACAGGTTGCCAGAAAAGGGATCCTCACGGCGGTGGCCACCGGCAGCGTGCTGGCCTCCACCGCGGGTTATGCGTACGCGAGTGCGAACGCGGACGGGGTCGCGGCAGGCTCCCCGGGGGTCGGCTCGGGCAACGCGGTGCAGGTGCCGGTGGACGCGCCGATCAACGTGTGCGGCAACACGGTCGACGTGGTCGGGCTGCTGAACCCGGCGTACGGGAACCAGTGCGGGAACAGCGCGCCGCATGGTGATCAGCACAGCGGGCACGGTGGCCAGAAGGGTGGCCAGCCGGGCGCCGGTGACCAGGGCGGCTCGGGGGCGCAGACCGGTCCGGGCACGCCCCAGCAGGGTTCGTGGCCGGGCACCCCGTCGATGCCAGGTGTGCCCCCGCTGCCGGGCAGCCCCGGTGGCCCGGTGGTCAACCCGCCCACCGGCGGCGACAACGGCAGCACCGCCGGCAACGGCAACGGTCCCACCGGTAACGGCCCCACCGGCACCGCCGGCAGCTCGGCGTCCGGGGTCGCCGCGCACTCGCCCGGTGTGGGCTCCGGCAACACGGCGCAGCTCCCCACGGACGTCCCGCTGAACCTCTGCGGCAACTCGGGCAACGTGATCGGCCTGCTCAACCCGGTGATGGGCAATGACTGCGCCAACCACGAGGTCGCGCCGGTCGTCACCCCGGCGCCCGGTCCGCAGGCGCCGCCGGTCCAGACGCCGCCCACCCAGTCGATGCCGGGCGGCACCACCCGCACCGGGGGCGTGCCGGCCGCGGTGCCCGTCGCCGCGCCGGCGGCCGCCCCGGCGCTGACCGCGAGCCACCCGGCCACGGTCGGCCGGCTCGCCTACACGGGCGCCGGCGGGATCGACGTGCTCGCCCCGGCCGGGCTCGCGCTGCTGATCGCGGGTGGGGTGCTCTACCGCCGCTCGCGCGCGGCGGCCTGACCGGACCGCTGATCGAGGGGCGTCACAGAGCGAAGGACGTCACCGACCCAGGGGCGTCGCCCGCGCAGCCGTCGTGACGGCTGCACGCGGGCGACGCCCCTACAGCTGCCCCAGCTGCCCTGGCTGCCCCAGCGGTCCGTGCGGCACGCCGCCGCTACAGCCGTGCCACCGCTCGCTGCCGCCCGCCGCCCGGCATCACCAGCTGCGGACCTGCCGGATGATCCGGCGGCGCAGCAGCACCGTGCGACTGCCGTCCGGGAAGAGCCGCAGCCTGTCCAGCTCCCAGTGCCCGTACTCGGCGTGCTCGGTGAGCAACTGCCGTGCCGCGTTGCGCGTGGTGCCGCGCGGCATGCGCAGCGACTGGTACTCGTACTCGGGCTGTCGGACCAGCTTCGGTGGGGTCAATGGTCGCCTCCTCAGCGATGTCTGCGGGCAAGCCTACGACTTGCCCCCGACGATGACACCGGTCCGGCCGAGCCGCCGGACCGGCCTCTCGTCGGTCGAGCGCCATGCTCTTCGGAGAAGCCGCCTGATGGTCGATCAATTCCCTGAGCCGATTCCCTGAACGGCTCGCCCACCAGCACGCCGACCGTCCTCGGACGGAGTGCTCGGCCCTCCTTCGAGGGGAGTCCTACCCGGCTCGCAGGCCATGGATGCGCCGGCCGCAGGCTCCGGGAAGGGCGCACGGTGGCGGGCACAGAAGCGCACGCATTCGGACATCACGGGTCAAGTTGCCGGGCTTTCGGAAACTGAGAGCGGAACCCCTGTGCGCCCCGGGCCCCGGTACGGATAGCGTCTGCCTCATGTCTGATGCCGCGCAGCTCACCCGCACCGAGGTACGCGAAGCCGCCGAGGCGGTCAAGGCCGCTATCGACCGCCATCTGGAAGCGGTGTCCAGCACCACCGAAGCCGACGATCCTGCGGTCTTCGCCGCGTACGAGGGGTTGGCCGCGGCGGCCGTCCACTACGACCAGCTGCTGTACGAGGTCTACGACGAGGTGACCCCGTTCGAGGTCCCCGGCGACGGTGGCCCGGGCAGCTATCGCGGACCGGAGGAGCCGGAGGCGATCAGCGTGCTGATCCGCCGTGACTACCGGATCGCCGACCCGTGCCGGCTGCGCGGCCAGGCCGAGCGACTGGACGGTTCGCTGCCCGCGGTCCCGGAGGGTGCCGACGGGGTGACCGCCGCGGTCGGCGTGGTCTTCGGCGAGTACGAGCCGGACGAGATTGCGGCCCGCGCCGAGGAGTTCGGTCTGGAGGAGGGCGACTCGACGATCTGGGTCACGGCGACGGAGCCGGGCGAGCCGGGGGAGTGGCTCGCCGAGCCGTTCGACAGCCCGGATCCGCACCTGCTGCTCTGCCGGTTCGACGTCAGCGAGGTCTACGACGAGGACGAGCTGGACGACTGACCGGGGTGACCGGGTGACCAGGTGACCGGTCAAACCGTCGTGGGGTGCGCGGGGTCGATCGACCCGGCGCACCCCACGGTCGTACGCGCCCGCTGCGCGCCCCGTGCGTGCGTCAGTACGCCTGCTCGGTTTGCTCCGCGAGGATCGCCCGCAGCCGGGTGGTCCGTGCGGCGGCAGGACGTTCCGCGACGGCCTGCGCCAGCGCGGGACCCGCGGCGTGCACCACGGACAGGTGACGCTCGGCGCGGCTGAACGCCGTGTAGACCCACTGGCGGGTCAGCGTGGCGGCCGCGTCCTCGGGCAGCACCACCACCACGCCCGGCCAGCGCCGTCCGACGGCCTGATGCGCCGTCAGCGCCCAGCCGTGGCGCAGCCGGTCGACCTGGGCCGGCGGCAGCAGCAATTCGTCGGTCGCGCCGGCCAGTGCGAGCCGCAGACCGGCCGGGTCGCCGCCGAGCACGGTGCCGGGGCGGTTGACCCCGGGCAGCGGGGAGTAGACCACCCGGTCGCCGGGATCGAAGCCGGCGAACCGCCCGGGGCCGGGGTTCAGCCGGGCCTTGGCCGCCGCGTTCAGCGCGCGGGTGCCGGCCGGGCCGCCGTGCCCCGGGGTCAGCAGCACGGTCTGCTCGGCAGGGATGCCGAGCGCACGCGGAATCGAGTCGGTGAGCAACTGGACGGCCCGGTGGACGGCTTCGCCGGCCTCGCGCGCGGTGAGGATCATCACCTCCTTCTCCGGCGCCTCGACGCTCTGCAGCTCGCCGATGCCGATCCCGGAGACCAGCTCGCCGATCGGGCTGAGGTCGGGGGTGCGGGAGGCGACCACGGGAGCGGGCTTGGCGGCGAGCAGGTCGGCGAAGAGCCGGCCGGGCCCGGCCGACCAGAGCTGGCCAGGATCGCCGCTGAGCACCAGCCGGGTGCCGTCGGCGAGCGCCTCCACCAGGGTGGCGGCCAGCTCCAGGTCGAGCAGGGGGGCGTCCTGCACGATCAGCAGATCAACGGCGAGCGAGCCGTCCTCGGCCCGGCCCGGTCCGGTCGGCGCACCCGGCGCGCCCGGGCCGCCCGGCCCGTTCTGCAGCAGTTCGGGCAGCGTGAGCGACCTGCCGCGCCCGTCGGGGAGCAGCGCCGCCAACGCGTCCCGCCCGTGCTCGCTCCAGGAGGCCGCCCAGGCCCGCAGGCCCAGCTCGTCGGCGGTGGAGAGCAGCGCGGCGAGCTCGATCCGCGCGGCGGCGTCGCCGGTGTGCAGCACCAGCGGGTGCGCGGCGACGGCCCGGATCAGCGCGCTCGCCGAGGTGGACGGTGCCGCGGCCGCGGCGGCCTCCCAGACCGCGGCCGCGGGCGCGACGGGCTGCCGGCCTGCTGACGCCTCATCAACTTCGTCAGGCGCCACCTCATCGGCAGCAGCCTCGTCGGCTGACGCCTCATCGCCCGGCACCTCGAAGGTGGACATGATCCGCACCAGCCCGTCCGCCGCGCTGTCCTCGGCGAGCGCGAGCCGCTCCAGCGCGAGCAGCATCCGGACCGGCGACTCCTCGTCCTCCTCGGCCGGTTGGGCGCCGGGGCCGGTCTCCTCCTCCTGGAACGGCATCACCCGCCCGTCCAGCACGGCCTCCTGCAGCGCCTGTTCGGGCTCGGGCAAGCCGAGCTTGGCCAGGCCCTCGCGCAGCTCGCCCGCCTCCAGCGCGGAATGACCGCGCAGCGCGGCCTGCTCCAACAGCCAGACGGCCAGCGCCTGTCCGCGCCGCAGGTCGCCGGGGCCGGCCTCGGCGCCGAGCAGCGCGCGGGCGAAGCCGTCCGCCTGCTCGGGGCGCACCCCGGGCAGTGCGAGCAGGCCCCACGGGTCCTCTCGCAGGGCGGTGGCCGCGGCCTCGCCGAAGGCGGCCACGGCGGCTGCCGCGAGCCCGGCGACAGCGGCGGCGGGCGCGCCGCCGGCCGTCAGCACCTCGCTCACGGCGTTCAGCGCGGCGGCCCGCGCCTCGTCCAGCGCGGCCGTGGCAGCGGCGGCGGAAGCAGCAGCGGACGCGGCGGTGGCCGGAGCGTCTTCGCCGCTCGTCGCCCGCGCGGCGGCGCCGGCTGCCCCGTCCGCCCGGGCGGTCCCGCCGCCGATGGTCCGGATCGCCTCGGCCAGCGCGGCCACCTCGGCGGCTCGCCCGGCGTCACCGGCCGCCGCCGGTGCTCCGGCCGGCGCCGCGGCGCCGGGGGCGCTGCCGGCCCCGGTGTCCGGCTCGCTGCCGGCCCCGCCGCCCGCCTCCGCGCGCGGCTCGGGCAGTGCGGCCTCCTGCGGACCCGAGTCCGGGTCGTGCGTCTGACTCACAGTTCGTTCCAGTCCTGATCAGGGTAGCGACGCACCGGCGCCGAGATGTCGTCGAGCGCACCGCGGATCTCATCCGGAAGCGTAAGCGCCTCCACCGACAGCGCCGCCTGCAGCTGGGTCGCCGTGCGGGCGCCGACGATCGCGGCGGCCACCCCGGGCCGGTCCCGCACCCAGGAGAGCGCCACCGCCAGCGGGCTGCTGGCCAGGCCGTCGGCGGCGGTCGCCACCGCGTCCACGATCCGGCGCGAGCGCTCACCGAGGTACGGCTGGACGAACCCGGCCAGGTAGGGCGAAGCGCCGCGGGAGTCCGGCGGCACGCCGTGCCGGTACTTGCCGGTGAGCACCCCGCGCCCCAGCGGCGAGGAGGCCAGCAGGCCGACCCCGGCGTCCAGCGCGGCCGGCAGCACCTCGCGCTCGATGCCGCGCTGCACCAGCGAGTACTCCATCTGCGTCCCGGCCAGCGGCACCCGGCCGGCCGCGCAGCGCTGCCAGGTGGCGGCCTTGGCCAGTTGCCAGCCGCTGAAGTTGGAGACGCCGACGTAGCGGGCCCGGCCGGAGCCGACGGCCAGGTCCAGCGCGTGCAGGGTCTCCTCGGTGGGGGTGTCGGGGTCGAACGCGTGCACCTGCCACAGGTCGACGTGGTCGGTGCCGAGCCGGCGCAGCGAGGCGTCCAGTGCGGCCAGCAGGTACCCGCGGGAGGTGTCGAAGTGACGGGAGGCGTCGAAACGACGGTCGGCGTCGGGGACGCAGCCGGCCTTGGTGGCGATCACCAGCTCGGAGCGCGGGACCAGACTGTCCATCAGCCGGGAGAGCAGGTACTCGGCGCCGCCGTCCGCGTAGCTGTCGGAGGTGTCGACCAGCGTGCCGCCGGCCGCCGTGAACTCCTTGAGCTGCTCGGCGGCCTCCTGCTCGTCGGTGTCCCGGCCCCAGGTCATGGTGCCCAGGCCCAACCGCGAGACCCGCAGACCGGTGCGGCCGAGTTGACGCTGCTCCATGGCATCGAGCGTAGTGCGCAGGCGCTGGTCGGCCGCGCAGACCCGCAGGACCCCGCGAGCAGAGCCGGTGATGTGACCCGCGCCACCACTACCAGCCGGTAGCATCGCCCGCCGCCCCGGGACTACGCTCGGCCACGGCATTCCCCTCCCGAAAGGCGTGGCACGCTATGCGACTCGGCATCAACCTCGGCTACTGGGGACTCGGCCTGGACGCCGACAACATCGCGGTCGCCCAGGAGGCGGACCGGCTCGGTTACTCGGTCTGCTGGGCGGCGGAGGCGTACGGCTCGGACGCCGCCACGGTGCTCTCCTACGTCGCGGCGAAGACGGAGCGGATCGACGTCGGCTCGGCGATCTTCCAGATCCCGGCCCGTACCCCGGCGATGACGGCGATGACCGCCGCCACCCTGGACACCCTCTCCGGCGGCCGGTTCCGGCTCGGCCTCGGGGTGTCGGGTCCGCAGGTCTCCGAAGGCTGGTACGGCGTCAAGTTCGACAAGCCGCTGGCCCGAACCCGGGAGTACGTGGAGATCATCCGCAAGGCGATGTCGCGTGAGCGGCTGACCCACGAGGGCGCCAACTGGACCCTGCCGCTGCCGGGCGGGCCGGGCAAGGCGCTGAAGCTGACGGTGCATCCGGTGCGCGAGCGGATCCCGCTCTACCTGGCGGCGATCGGGCCCAAGAACGTGGAACTGGCCGGCGAGATCGCCGACGGCTGGCTCGGCCTCTTCTTCGCGCCCGAGCAGGCGGCGGCCTCGGTCGACCGGCTGCGGGCCGGGCGGGCCAAGGCCGGGCTGACCCTGGACGGGTTCGACCTCTGCCCCACCGTGCCGATCTCGGTCGGCACCGACCTGGCGGCGGCCGCCGACACCCAGCGGACCTACGCGTCGCTGTACATCGGCGGCATGGGCAGCAAGGAGCAGAACTTCTACAAGCAGCAGGCGCAGCGGCTGGGTTACGAGCAGGAGGCCGAGGAGATCCAGCAGCGCTACCTGGCCGGTGACAAGCAGGGCGCGGCGGCCGCGGTGCCGCAGGGCTTCATCGACTCGACCTCGCTGCTCGGCACCAAGGAGCGGATCGCCGACCGGATGCAGGCCTACGCGGCGGCCGGGGTCACCACCCTGACCCTCTCACCGGCCGGCTGGACCCTGGAGGAGCGGGTGACGGCGCTGCGCACCGGGGTCGAGGCGCTGGAGCTGGCCGGCCTGGCCTGAGCGCATCCGGACTGAGCGCCTCCCGGAGGGCCGAGAGGCCCCTGGACCCAGCCCCGGGCCGGCGGCAATAGCGGACCCCGTAGGCTTGGGGCATGCCCACACTGCTGTTGGTACGCCATGGCCGGTCGACTGCGAACTCCGCCGGGATCCTCGCCGGTTGGACGCCCGGCGTGGACCTCGACGAGACCGGCCGGACGCAGGCCGAGGCGCTGGTCGGCCGGCTGGCGGGGGTGCCGCTGGCGGTCGCGCTGAGCAGCCCGTTGGAGCGCTGCCGGCAGACCCTGGCCCCGCTGCTGGCCGCCCGTCCCGAGCTCGGCGAGCCGACCCTGGACGAGCGGCTCGGCGAGTGCCACTACGGCGAGTGGACCGGCCGTCCGCTGATGGAGCTGGCCAACGAGCCGCTCTGGCGCACCGTCCAGGACCACGCCTCGGCGGCCGCGTTCCCCGGCGGCGAGAGCCTGCGCGCGCTGAGTCACCGCACGGTGGCGGCGGTCCGCGAGTGGGACGAGAAGATCGCCGCCGAGCACGGACCCGACGCGGTGTGGATCGCCTGCACCCACGGGGACGTGATCAAGGCGATCGTGGCCGACGCGCTCGGCCTGCACCTGGACCACTTCCAGCGGATCAACGTGGACCCCTGCACGGTCACCGCGATCCGCTACACCCCGCTGCGCCCGTTCCTGCTGCGGATGGGCGACACCGGCGAGCTGAGCGGCCTGCGCCCGAAGACCGCCGACCGTGCGGGTGCCGCCGGCAGCGGCGACGCGGTGGTCGGCGGCTCCACCGGCACGGACTGACCACCGGCAACGTAGGACCGACTGCGCGCCACCGACCGAGCACCGGCGAACGGCCGCGCGCGGACTGCCTGCGGCGCCGACTGACTGCCGTGCCGAAGCCGTAGGGTGAAAAGGCGCGCCACCGAAAACCCGATCCGTTTCACACCCCGGAGCGAGAGAGTGCCCCGACAGGTCTTCTTCTACGACCAGCCCGAGCGGTTCGTGGCCGGCACCGTCGGCCAGCCCGGCTCGCGGGCGTTCTTCCTGCAGGCCAGCGCGCGCGGCCGGATCACCAGCGTGCTGTTGGAGAAGACGCAGGTGGCCGCGCTCGCCGAGCGGGTCGAGGAGGTGCTGGACGAGGCGCTGCGACGCAGCGGCGGCCAGGCGCCGATCCCGGCCATGGCACCGGCCGAACTGGTCGACACCGCCCCGCTCGACCTGCCGCTGGAGCAGGAGTTCCGGGTCGGCACCATGGCGCTGGCCTGGGACAACACCGACGGCTACCTGGTGGTCGAGGCCCAGGCGGTGATCGAGGACGCCGAGGACGACGAGGACGCCGCCGCCGAGTTGGCCTTCGAGGACGACGAGAACGGCCCGGACATGCTGCGGGTGCGGCTGACCGGCGCGATGGCCCGGGTGTTCGCCAAGCGCGCGCTCGACCTGGTCGCGGCCGGTCGCAAGCCCTGCCCGTTCTGCAACCTCCCGCTGGACCCGGAGGGCCATCTGTGCCCGCGTCAGAACGGTTACAAGCGCTGAACGCCGACCGCGAACCGCAGACCGACCGGGACCCGCAGCCCACGCCGGACCCGCCGGAGCCGGACGAGCAGGACCCGGAGGAGCAGGACATACCGGAGGCCGACCCGGTCGCCGGCGCGGCGCTGGCCGCCGACGTCCCCGCCGCGCTGGAGCTGCTGCGCGCCGGCACGCTCACCTTGCACGGGCGGCTCACCGACGCCTCCAACGCCGCGCTCTACTGCTCGGTCACCCTGGACGGCGTCTCGGCACTCTGCGTCTACAAGCCGGTGCGCGGCGAACGCCCGCTCTGGGACTTCCCCGACGGCACGTTGGCCGGGCGCGAGGTGGCCGCCTACGAGGTGGCCGCCGCCACCGGCTGGGCACTGATCCCGCCCACGGTGCTGCGCGAGGGTCCGTTCGGCACCGGCATGGTGCAGATCTGGGTCGAGCCGGACCCGAAGGCCGCCCCGCTGCTGGCCCTGCAGGACCCGAGCGGACCCGAGGCGGGTTGGCTGCCGATCATCGAGGCCGAGGTGGGGGAGGGCCGCACCGCGCTGCTGGTGCACCTGGACGACCAGCGGCTGCGCCGGCTCGCGGTGGTCGACGCGGTGCTCAACAACGCCGACCGCAAGGGCGGTCACCTGCTGCCGGCCGCCGACGGACGGATCTACGGGATCGACCACGGTGTCACCTTCGCGGTCCCCGGCAAGCTGCGCACCCTGCTCTGGGGTTGGGCCCGGCAGCCGCTGACCGGGGAGGCGGTCGAGATGCTGGAGCGGCTGCGCGGCGAGCTGGCGGGGCCGCTGGGGGAGCGGCTGCGGCCGCATCTGACGGAGGCTGAGGTGACGGCGACTCGGGAGCGGGTCGGCGGGCTGCTGCACAGCGCACGGCACCCGGTGCCGTCCCAGGAGTGGCCCTCGATCCCCTGGCCGCCGGTCTGACCCCGTGCTCCGGGTGAGCGCGGCCCGGCATCCTGGCTGCGGCCTGGTGTTGCTGCGGCCCGGTGTTGCTGCGCCCTGGTGTTGCTGCGGCCCGGTGTGAGCGCGCGCTCATTTCAGCCGATTCCGCATACTGGTTAGCCTTTCAAATGATCGCAAGGTTAGAGTCATTTTCATGCATGCCTGGCCCGCCTCCGAGGTTCCCGCCCTGCCTGGTCAGGGACTCCCCCTGCGCATCCACGACACCGCCGCGGGTGCGATCAGAGAGGTCGTGCCCACCGGCCCGACCGCTCGTCTGTACGTCTGCGGCATCACCCCGTACGACGCCACCCACCTGGGCCACGCCGCCACCTACAACGCCTTCGACCTGATCCAGCGGGTCTGGCGGGACGCCGGACTCGACGTCCGGTACGTCCAGAACGTCACCGATGTGGACGACCCGCTGCTCGAACGCGCGGTCGCCACCGGACAGGACTGGACCGAACTCGCCGAGCGGGAGACCGCGCTGTTCCGCGAGGACATGACGGCGCTGCGGATCCTGCCGCCGGCCCACTACATCGGTGCGGTCGAGTCGATCCCGTGGATCGTCCCGCTGGTCAAGAAGCTGCTGGCGAGCGGCGCCGCGTACGAGCTGGACGGCGACATCTACTTCTCCATCGAGTCCGACCCGCGGTTCGGCGAGGTCTCCCGGCTCAGCCGCGAGGAGATGCTGCCGGTCTTCGGCGAGCGCGGCGGCGACCCCGAGCGGCCCGGCAAGCGCCACCCGCTGGACGCGCTGCTCTGGCTGGCCGCCCGGCCCGGCGAGCCGGCCTGGGACACCGAGCTGGGTCACGGCCGGCCCGGCTGGCACATCGAGTGCGTCGCGATCGCGCTGGAGTACCTGGACATGTCCTTCGACATCCAGGGCGGCGGCAGCGACCTCGCCTTCCCGCACCACGAGATGGGTGCCGCGCACGCCCAGGCCGCCACCGGCCTGCACCCGTTCGCGAAGGCCTACGTGCACGCGGGCATGGTCGGGCTGGACGGTCAGAAGATGTCCAAGTCCCGCGGCAACCTGGTCTTCGTGTCCGCGCTGCGCCGCGATGGCGTCGACCCGGCGGCGATCCGCCTGGCGCTGCTGTCGCACCACTACCGCAGTGACTGGGAGTGGACCAAGAACACGCTGGACGAGGCCGTCGAGCGCCTCGCCCGCTGGCGCGCCGCCGTCTCCCGCCCGGACGGGCCGCCGGCCGAGCAGCTGCTCACCGAGGTGCGCGCGGCGCTGGCCGCCGACCTGGACGCGCCGGCCGCGCTGGCCGCCGTGGATCGCTGGGCCGAGCAGCAGGCCGCCACCGGCGGCGAGGACACCGGCGCGCCCGGCCTGGTCTCGCGCACGGTCGACGCGCTGCTGGGCGTCGCGCTGTAACAGCGCGTGCCGTCACCACTGCCGAGGGCCGCCGACCCGATACCGGGTCGGCGGCCCTCGGCGTTCTCACGTTCTCGCGGACGCCCCGCCGGACGCCGCGGTGCCGCCAGGGGAGGTGCCGTTGACGGACACCGTCGGGACCTCCAGCGCCAGCGCCTCCTGACCGGGGATCTCGGGCGCCTGGACCTCGGTCGCGGCACGCAGCTCGGGCACCGGTAGGTCGGGCACGTCGGGCACGTCAGGTACTTCGGGCACCTCGGGCATCCCGGGCAGCTCGCTCGCCGCCGGCTCAACCGGCTCAGCCAGCTCAGCCGGCTCCTCGCCGCGCTGGGCGTCGCTGGTCTTGGTCGCGCTGTCCAGGAACCGCAGCAGCTCGACCGGGAACGGCAGCACCAGGGTCGAGTTCTTCTCGGCGGCGACCTCCACCACGGTCTGGAGCAGCCGCAGTTGGAGCGCGGCCGGGGTCCGGCTCATGATCTTGGCGGCGTCGGAGAGCTTCTTGGACGCCTGGAACTCGCCGTCCGCGGTGATGATCCGGGCCCGCCGCTCGCGGTCCGCCTCGGCCTGCCGGGCCATCGAGCGCTTCATCGACTCGGGCAGCGCGACGTCCTTGATCTCGACCCGGTCGATCTCCACGCCCCAGCCGAGCGCCGGACTGTCCAGCATCAGCTCCAGGCCCTGGTTGATCGGCTCGCGGTTGGCCAGCAGGTCGTCCAGTTCGCTCTTGCCGATGATCGAGCGCAGCGAGGTCTGCGCGACCTGGGAGATCGCGAACTGGTAGTCCTGCACGTTGACGGTGGCGCGCACCGGGTCGACCACCCGGAAGTAGACCACCGCGTCCACCCGGACCGTGACGTTGTCGCGGGTGATGCCCTCCTGGGCGGGGACCGGCATGGTCACGATCTGCACGTTCACCCGGCGGATCCGGTCGGCCACCGGGAGCAGCATCACCAGGCCCGGGTCGCGGACCTCGTCGCGGACCCGGCCGAACCGGAACACCACGCCTCGCTGGAACTGCTGCACCACCCGGACGCTCAGCGCGGTCCAGACCGCGCCGAACGCGGCGAGTCCGCCCAGCACACCCAACACCACATCCAGGACAACCATGGCTGATCACCTCGGCCCGCACCGGCTCCGAACCTCCACGGTACTCCGCAGCTGCGGACGCGGACGCGGACGTGGACGTGGATGCGGACGCGGGAGCGGCGGCGGCCGCCGGAGGGAGAACTGGGCCCTGGCGTGGGATGGGTGGGTTTGGCGGAGAGCGGGGCGGAGAATGGTCTAGACCCTTGACAGGTATCGGTCCTGACGGGTGCACTGGTGGCGGCCGATGACCGGCGGCTGCCCGACGCCGGTCATCGGCTGACCACCGGACCGCCTGGTCGCCGGATCATCTGATCATGATCGGCTGATGACGGGTCAGCGCGCCGTGCCCTTGCCGTCGGCCCCGCGGCCATCGGCCCCGTGACCGTCGGCGCCGTCGCCGTCCTCGTCGCGATTCCCGTCCGCCGCACCGGAGTTGGGCCCGGCGCCCGAGTCGGACCCGGTCGCGCCGCCGTCCTGCGCGGCATCCGCGTCGGCGTCCGTGTCCACGCCCGTCTCGGCCTCGGTCGCCCCCGCCCCGCCCGCCGGGCCGTCCGTGGCGCGCTCGGTGATCGCCCGCCCGGCCACCGGCTTCTCGCCGGCTGGGCCCTGGTTGTCCCGGCGGCGCAGGTAGCGCTCGAACTCGCGGGCGATCGCCTCGCCGCTGGCCTCCGGCAGCTCGGCGGTGTCCTGGGCCTCCTCCAGCTGCTGGACGTACTCGGCCACCTCGCTGTCCTCGGCGGCCAGTTGGTCCACCCCCAGCTGCCAGGCCCGGGCGTCCTCGGGCAGCTCGCCGGGCGGGATCCGCAGGTCGAGCAGGTCCTCCAGTTTGTTCAGCAGGGCCAGCGTGGCCTTGGGGTTCGGCGGCTGCGCCACGTAGTGCGGCACTGCGGCCCAGAGGGTCACGGCTGGCACCCCGGCGTGCGCGCAGGCCTCCTGCAGCACGCCGACGATGCCGGTCGGACCCTCGTAGCGGCTCTCCTCCAGGTCCAGCCGGCGGGCCAGCTCGGCGTCCGAGGTGACGCCGCTGACCGGCACCGGGCGGCTGTGCGGGGTGTCGCCGAGCAGCGCGCCGAGGATCACGACCAGCTCCACGCCGAGCTCGTGGGCGAAGCCCAGCAGCTCGTTGCAGAACGAGCGCCAGCGCATGCTGGGCTCGATGCCGCGCACCAGGACCAGGTCCCGGGTGGTCGGCTCGGTCACCCGGACGACCGAGAGCCGGGTGGTCGGCCAGGTGATCCGGCGCACCCCGCCGTCCAGCCAGACCGTGGGCCGGTTGACCTGGAAGTCGTAGTAGTCCTCCGCGTCCAGGGCGGCGATCACCTTGCCGCCCCAGGTCTCCTCCAGGTGTCCGACCGCCGTGGAGGCGGCGTCGCCCGCGTCGTTCCAGCCCTCGAAGGCACAGACCATGACCGGGTCGATCAACTCGGGAACATCTTCCAGCTCGATCACCCAGCGTCTCCCTCCGGCCGATCCGGCCGCGCTCCCCGCCCTGGGACGGTCGCGGCCGGCCGACTGCCGACTGCTCTCCTGACCACGTGGAACGCTCCGTTCCACGGACCCTACCTGCCCAGCCTACGGGCTTTGATGCGCGCCGACCCCGACGGGCCGCCCGCCCGCCGGGGCCCGTCCCGGACCGTCCGGACGCACGTGTGGAAGGCGCCGGCCGGGTGGGTGCGACCGGGACAGTCTCGACCGGGGGAGGGCCCGGCGGCCAGCGGTTATCCGGCCAGCGCCTGCGCGACCACCGGGAGGTAGCCCTGTGACTGCCCGTCAGCGGTCGGGTGGAAGGACTCCCAGAGGCTCGGCAGCACGATGCCGGTGATCCACTCGCCGCCGCGCCCGGCGCAGATCCCGTGCCCGGCGAAGGTGGCGCGCGGGTCGGCGAACTGGGCACCGTGGGCGGCCGCTTGACGCTGGATCAGCTCGTCCAGCTGGTCGGCCAGCTGGTTGAAGCGGGTCCGGCGGTCGTCGGTCCCGGCCCAGCAGGTCGCGGCCGCGTGCTCCTGCAGCAGGTGCGGGTAGCCGGTGATCACCACCCGGGCGCCGGGGGCGGCCTGGCCGATCGCGCCGAGCAGCCGGTCGAGCCGGCCGGGCAGCTGGTCGTGCAGCAGTTCGGCCGCGTGGTCCAGTGCCTGGGTGCACCTGCCCTCGGTGGTCAGCGGTTGCAGGCAGTCCACCACCGCGTCCGAGAAGTCCAGGTCGTTGCCGCCCACCGTGAGCGTCACCATTGCGGTGCCGGCCGGCAGCCGGGGCAGCTGGCCGGAGAGCACGGCCGCGGTGTCCGCCCCGCCGCAGGCGAGATCGAGGAAGTCGCCGCCGGGGTGGCCGGCGGCCCACAGTGCCGGGTAGGCGCGGGTGCTGCGGTGGCAGTCGCCGCTCGCCGGGTCGTAGGAGCCGGCCGCCACGCCGGCGGCATAGGAGTCGCCGAGCGCGACATAGCCCGGCCGGCCCGCCGTCGTGGCAGCGGCGGCGGGTCCGGGCGCGGCGACGGCGAGCAGCAGGAGCGGCAGGGCGGCGAGGACGGTGCCCGTCCGGTGGCGCAGAGTGATCATGGCGACGCATGCTAGCGCGAACCGTGACGGCAGGTGCTCAGGCGATTACGGCTCGTAGGTGAAAGGTGTCGTGACGCTCAGCGCGGTGAAGCCCAGCCGGGCCAGGATCGGGCGGCTCTGGTCGGAGGCGTCCACCTGTAGGTAGCGGTAGCCGCGGTCGACGGCCAGCCGCGCGCGGTGCGCGATCAGCGCCCGGTACAGGCCCTTGCCGTGCCACCCGGGTGCGGTGCCGCCGCCCCACAGACCGGCGAAGGAGGTGCCGGGCAGCAGCTCCAGCCGGGCCCCGCAGACCGGCTCGTCACCGGCCATCGCGACGACCACGGCGAGCGTCTCGGGTGCCTGGTCGAGCACGTCCAGCAGCTCGCGGGTGAGCCGCGAGCCGTCGTTCTCGAAGGCCTGCTCGTGCACCCGGCCGAGCAACTCGATCGCCGTCCGGTCGGTCTCGGTGCGCAGCCGGACACCGGCCGGCAGCTCGACCGCACTGGTGAGCGCGGCGGCCTCGGCCACCATCAGCGTCTCCGGCGGCTCGGGCACCAGGCCGGCGGCGCGCAGCCGGTCGGCGAGGTCGGCGGGCCGGTCGTGGCTGTAGTGCTTCCACTCGAACTCCCGGCCGAGCGCACCGAAGTGGCGCAGCTGCTCGGCGATCGCCGGATCCGCCGTCCGCTCGTCCAGCTCGGACCAGAGCACGCCCGACCAGCCGTGCTCCCCGCCGTCCTGCCGGACCACCGACCCGACCCGCTCGACCACCGCGTCCGGCCCGTCCGGGCCCCGCTCCCGGCGCGCCTGCCGGTCGTACTCCGCCAGTACCTGCGCCGCATCCAGTTCCAGTGCCATCCGCCCAGCTGAGCAGGCGCACCGGGCGGTGGCAACCGGTTTGTTCGCCGCCCCGGCCCCGCCGGTCAGCGCTCCCCGGTGATCGCGCGCAGCACCGCCGCCGTGTCCGCCAGGTCCGGCAGGACCACGTCCGCGCCGGCCGCAGCCAGCTCCGCGGCCGACGCCGCCCCGGTCGCCACGGCCACGCTGCGGGCGCCGGCCGCCAGCGCGGTGGCCACATCGCGCCGGGTGTCGCCGATGATCACCGCCCGGCTGCCCGTGAAGGGCCGGCCCAGCACCTGCTCGGCCCGGGCGAACGCGAACTCCGGCAGGTCGGTGCGGTCGACCGCGTCGTCCCCGTAGGCGCCCAACCGCAGGTCCAACCGGCCGGCCAGGCCGAAGGCGGCCAGCTTCAACTCGGCCAGCGGCCGCAGGTTGCCGGTCAGCACCGACTGCCACACCCCGGGCAGCGCGCCGAGCGCCGCCAGCGCGGCCACCGCGCCGGGCAGCACGCGCCCCTCGTCCGTCAGGTCGGCGGCCCGGTCGTGCATCTCGGCCACCACCAGCTCCAGGAAGCTGTCGAGCAGCCCGTCCCCGGGGTCGAAGCCGTGCGCCCGGAGCACCTCGGCGGCCGCGGCCAGCTCGGTACGGCCGTCGAACTGCCAAGCCCGGGTGAGCGGTTGCCCGGTGGCGCGGTTGAACGCGGCGGCGTACGCGCGGCGGTTGACCGTGCCGGCGTCGATCAGCGTGTGGTCGATGTCCCAGAGCACCAGCAGCGGCGCGGACTCGTCCATGGTCGAGCTCCCTTGGTCCAGTGTGGCCGTACCGGACGGCCCCCCGAGCCGATCATCGCGCATCGGTGCTGGGCCTATACTTCCGACCCGGCCGCGACTGGCGAAGGTGGGCCACCACCGGGGAGCGGCCGGTGATCCGATGCGAGCGTCGACCGCCTGGGCGCCTCCATCAGCGAATTCCGACGATCTCGCTGACGAGGAGTCACCATGCGACTGCGTTATGGCATGAATCCCCACCAGGCCGCTGCCCCCGTACTACCGGTCCGTCCGGGCGATGAGCCGGTCCGCCTGCTCAGCGGCACCCCCTCCTACATCAACCTGCTGGACGCGCTGAACGCCTGGCAGTTGGTGAGCGAGGCCAGCCGGGCGCTGGGCGGGCAGGTGGCCGCCGCCTCGTTCAAGCACGTCTCCCCGGCGGGCGCCGCGCTGGCGGGCCCGGTGGACCAGGCGGCGGCCGAGCTGTACGGGGTGAGTGCGGCCGGCCTCGGCCCGGTCACCAGTGCCTACCTGCGGGCCCGGGACGCCGACCCCAAGTCCTCCTACGGCGACTTCGCCGCCGTCTCGCACCCGGTGGACGCCGAACTCGCTGAGCTGCTGGCCACCGTGGTCTGCGACGGCATCATCGCCCCCGACTACCACCCCGGCACCGTCGACCGGCTCAGCCGCAAGAAGGGCGGGCGGTTCCTGGTGCTGGCCGCCGACCCCGGCTACCGCCCGCCGGCCCGCGAGGTCCGCGAACTCTACGGCCTGCGGCTGGAGCAGGACCGCGATCAGGCCGAACTCTCCGCCGACCTGCTCCGGTTGTCGGTCGGCGAGGAGCTGTCGCCGGCCGCCGTGGCCGATCTGCTGCTCGGTCTCGCGGTGTTGCGCTATACCCAGTCGAACTCGGTCTGCTACGTGCGCGACGGCGTCACGGTCGGCATCGGCGCCGGTCAGCAGTCCCGGGTCGACTGCACCCGGCTGGCCGGGGCCAAGACCGACCTGTGGTGGTTGCGCCGCCACCCGGCCGTGCGGGCGCTGGAGTTCCGTCCCGAGGTGCGCCGCCAGGACCGGATCAACTGGCAGCTGCGCTACCTGGAGGGCGACCTCCCGGCCGACGTCACCAGCGTATTGGCCACCCCGGTTGCTGAATTGACGTTCCGTCAGCGGACTGACTGGCTGGCCGAACTGACCGGCGTCTCGTTCGCCTCCGACGGCGCGCTGCCCTTCCGCGACAACGTCGACTTCGCGGCCCGGCACGGCGTCACCCGGATCGCCGAACCGGGCGGCTCGATCCGCTCGGCGGAGGTGGAGCAGGCCTGCCGCGAGCACGGGATCACGCTAGCCCGCACCGGGCTGCGGCTCTTCCATCATTGAGTCCGGTATGATTAATCAAGGGCCTCTAGATCTCAGGATCAAGGGGGCTAGATTATTGGTCATGGTAGCGGGAATGAAGCTCAGGGAACTGGAGCGCAAGCTGATGGCCCAGGGCTGCACGGTCAAGTCGGACCTCGGCAGTCACACCAAGTGGATCTGCCCGTGTGGCCGACACCAGGCCCACATCCCCCGGCACACCATGGTGTCGCCGGGGGTTGTGAACGATACGGCGAAGAAGCTCGCCTGCCTGCCGAAGGGATGGATCAAGTGACCGAGAAGCCGACTTCGTACACCGTCGTCGCCAAGCGGTGGCGGCACGGCTGGGAGCTGCACATCGACGGCGTCGGTGTCACGCAGTCCCGCACGCTGCTCGACGCCGAGCACATGGCTCGCGATTACATCGCCCTGGAGCGGGACATCCCCGAGGACTCCTTCGAGGTCCGTGTCACGCCCGAGATCGGGGCCGGCGTCGATGGTGAACTCGTCGTCCTGCGTGCGGCCGACGACGAGGCGACCGCCGCGCAGCAGCGCGCGAGTGAGAAGCGGCGCACGATCGCGGCGCAGCTCAAGGCTCTCGGCCTGTCCGGCCGTGAGATCGCTGCGGTTCTCGGCATCACCCCTCAACGCGTCTCTCAACTCCTCAGTCAGAAAGGGCGCGCACAGGTCTGAGCGTCCGGCACGACGAGCCAGGATCGGTGACGCTCCCTCAGGCGTCGGCCACCCGCGCCAGCACTCGAGCCGTCTGCGCCGGCTCGGAGAACATCGGCCAGTGCCCGGTGGGCAGTTCCGCCAGCTGCCACTCCGGCCCGCCGAGCGCCGCGAACCACGGGTGCCGCTGCGCGATCATCGCCCGCACCGCGTCCAGCGGGTACGAGCAGCTCACCAGCGTCTTGGGCACCCCCGCTGCCGCGCCGGTGAGTTCGAGTGCCTGTCGAAGGGTCCCCACGGGCTGGTCGGTGGCCCGCTCGCGGAACAGCGCCAGCTCCGCCTCGTCGAGTCCGGTCAGGCTCACGCCGTTCGCCGCCAGCTGCTCCCAGGACGGCAGCGGGTAGCGCCAGCCGTCCACCAGCGCGGCCTCGATGCGCGCCCGCTGCTCGGGCGGCTGCTGGTCGAGCGGCGCCAGCCCGTCGGGGAGCGGGCCGCTGTCCAGGTAGACCACCCGCCGGATCCGCTCGGGCACCCGGTCTGCGGCCCCGGTCACCGGCGCGCCGGCGCCGCTGTGCGCGACCAGCACCACCTCGTGCAGGTCCGCGGCGGTGATCAGGTCGGTCAGGTCGCCGATGTGGGTCTCCAGGTCGACCTCAGGGCCGCCCTCGTCGGCCCGCTCGCCGAGCCCGGTCGGCGTGACGGCGTGCACCGCGTGCCCGGTCGCCCGCAGCGGCTCGGTCACCCGGTCCCAGGCCCAGCCGCCCAGCCAGTACCCGGGAACAAGAACGAACGTGCTCACGGAAATCTCCTCCTCGAAGTCGCTCACCACCGACCCTAGGATCGAATCAGGACGGAACCCGTCCGGATGGCGTCGGCCTCGCGAGTTCCCTCGGAGAACCCAGCTGGCCCACCCCGGCCGCCCCCACACGGTGCCGCGCCCGGCCGAGCTGCGGACCGAACTGCGCGCGCCGGCCGCCCGGTTGACCACCTGGAGAAAGCGCACCGGCTGACCGCCCGACCGGGTACCCGACGAAGTCGGCGGCCGCCGGGCGGACAATCGCGAAAGGGTCTGCCGAGTGTCAGAGCGGCGTCCTATGGTTGGGCCCATGACGACTTCCGAGCAGAACACGACCACGAAGGTCGATTTCTACTTCGACCCGATCTGCCCCTTCGCCTGGATCACCTCCCGCTGGATCCTGGAGGTCGAGCAGCAGCGTGACCTGGACCTTGACTTCAAGGTGATGAGCCTGTCCGTGCTCAACGCCGGGCGCGAGGACCTGCCTGAGCGCTACAAGGAGATGCTCGACCGTGGGTGGGGCCCGGTCCGGGTCTGCATCGCCGCCGCCGAGCAGCACGGTCCCAAGGTGCTGCGCGAGCTCTACACCGCGCTGGGCACCCGGATCCACAACCAGGACAACAAGGACTACGCCGAGGTCATCCCGCTGGCGCTGGCCGACGTTGGCCTGCCCGCCGAGCTGGCCGAGGCCGCGACCAGCACCGAGTGGGACGAGGCGCTGCGGCGCAGCCACCACGAGGGCATGGACCCGGTCGGCGAGGACGTCGGCACCCCGACCATCCACATCGACGGCGTGGCCTTCTTCGGCCCGGTGCTGACCGCGATCCCGCGTGGCGAGGATGCGGTCAAGCTCTTCGACGGCGCCCGGCTGCTGGCCGGCTTCCCGAAGTTCTTCGAGCTGAAGCGCACCCGCACCGGCGAGCTCGACTTCAACTGAGCCGCCCCGCCCGCCGCTGGGCCCCGGGAGGTCGGGGCCCAGCGGCCGGCTTGCGCGCTCGGGTGACGGATCGTCAGATCTGCTCGGCAGCACCGGTTCCCCTCGCACCGCTCACCGCCCGGTCAGTCCAGCCCGCACCAGTCCCGCCGGTACGTCGCCCAGTCCGCCGCCGTCGCCGTGAAGTCCGCGTAGACGGCCACCCCGAAGGCCTGCCGCCCCGCCGCGTGCCGCCCCAGCGCCAGGCGCACCCCGCGCACCGCCGCCGCCACCGTCTCGGCCGAGCCCCGGTGGCCCACCTGGTCGGCGTCGTAGGCGGGCAGCCCCATCAGCAGGTCGACCGAGGCCGGGGTGACCTCCAAGGCCAGCGCGGTCTGCTGCGCGACGTAGCCGGTGTAGAGCGAGGGCAGCGGCATCGCGGTGTCGTAGGACATCACCGCCACCTGGTCGACCCGCCGCGCCACCTGCCCGAAGTAGGCCTGCGACCACCACTTGGGATGCCCGGTGAGGGTGCCCGCCACGGCGTGCAGCCCCGGTAGCGGATCGATCTGCGGGGTGGCCACCGAGAACGGCACGCCGCGCGCGGCGGTCAGCGCGTGCACCTGGTCGAGCAGCGCGAGGTAGCCGGCGTCGCCCGAGTGCACCGGCTCCAGGTCGAAGTGCACGCCGTCGAAGCCCGCGTCCAGCACCTGCGCCGCCGAGTCGGTGATCCGTCGGCGAACCGCCGGGTCGTCCAAGTGGAGCCCGACCTCCTCCGGTGCCACCAGGTCGCCCAGCCAGGCCTGCACCCGCACACCGGGCAGTTCGCGGTGCACCGCCGCGAGCAGGGCGCCGGCCTGCGGGTAGCGGTCGGCGGGCAGCGAGCCGTCGTCGTTCAGCGGGCCGGCATGTACGAACAGGTCCCGGATGCCGCCCTGGATCAGCTGCGGCAGCCCGGCCAGGTCAGCCGGGCCCTTGCGGCCGTCCACCCAGGCGTGCCCGAGCCAGGCCGCGTCCTGCCCCCGGGTGCGGGCCAGCGCGGAGGGCGTCCCGGCGGCCTCCAGCCGCAGCGCCGTGGCGATCCCGGCCGGTGGCAGCACCAGCAGGGCCACCAGCGCCAGCGCGGTGAGCGTGACGATCGGCCGTCGCCGTGACCAGCCCCGCCACCCGGCCCGCAGCCGCCGCCCACCGCCCGCCAGGACCTGCCGCCACCTCGCCGAGACCTGCCGCCACCTGCTCGAATGCCACGCTTCGACCACGAATTCCGCCCCTGGGTCAGCTCTGATGGCCCACCATACGGAATGGTCTCCGTCGCAGAGCGCCCGGCCGGATACGCTGGCGGGGTGCGCCCCCGTCCGGAGGGTGCGCATAGCCGACAGCCGTCGCATCCAGGGAGTAGCCCCATGGCCACCAGTGTCCCCGCAGGCACCCAGACCGCCGTCCACCAGGCCCGCGCCACCGCGCTGCGCGAGGCCCTCGCCAGCCGGGTCGTCGTCGCCGACGGCGCGATGGGGACGATGCTGCAGGCACAGAATCCGACGCTCGAGGACTTCCAGGACCTGGAAGGCTGCAACGAGGTCCTGAACGTGACCCGTCCCGACATCGTGCGCGGGGTGCACCAGGCGTACTTCTCGGTCGGCGTGGACTGCGTGGAGACCAACACCTTCGGCGCGAACCTCACGGCGCTGGGGGAGTACGACATTCCCGAGCGGATCTTCGAGCTGTCCGAGGCCGGCGCCCGGATCGCCCGCGAGGTGGCCGACTCCTACGAGGACGGCCGCACCCGCTGGGTGCTCGGTTCGATCGGCCCGGGCACCAAGCTGCCGACGCTGGGTCACACCACCTTCGACCTGGTCCGCGAGGGCTTCAAGCAGAACGCGGCCGGCCTGATCGCGGGCGGCGCGGACGCGCTGCTGGTGGAGACCAGCCAGGACCTGCTGCAGACCAAGGCGGCGGTGCTGGGCTGCAAGGACGCGCTGGCCGAGGCCGGCCTCGACCTGGTGGTGCTGGCCCAGGTGACGGTCGAGACCACCGGCACCATGCTGCTGGGCTCGGAGATCGGGGCCGCGCTGACCGCGTTGGAGCCGCTGTCCCTCGACTACATCGGCCTGAACTGTGCCACCGGCCCGGCCGAGATGAGCGAGCACCTGCGCTACCTGGCCAAGAACGCCCGGATCGGGCTCTCCTGCATGCCGAACGCCGGTCTGCCGGTGCTCGGCAAGGACGGTGCGCACTACCCGCTGAGCCCCGCCGAGCTGGCGGACGCGCACGACACCTTCACCCGCGAGTACGGCCTGTCGCTGGTCGGCGGCTGCTGCGGCACCACACCCGAGCACCTGCGCCAGGTGGTCGAGCGGGTCCAGGGCCGCCCGCTGGCCGAGCGCCACCCGCGCCCCGAGCCGGCCGCCGCCTCGCTCTACCAGGCGGTCCCGTTCCGCCAGGACACCTCCTACCTGGCGATCGGCGAGCGGACCAACGCGAACGGCTCGAAGAAGTTCCGCGAGTCGATGCTGGCCGGCGACTGGCAGGCCTGCGTGGAGATCGCCCGCGAGCAGATCCGCGAGGGCGCGCACCTGCTGGACCTGTGCGTGGACTACGTGGGCCGCGACGGCGTAGCGGACATGAAGGAGATCGCCGGCCGCCTCGCGACGGCCTCCACCCTGCCGATCGTGCTGGACTCCACCGAGCCGCAGGTGCTGCGCGCGGGCCTGGAGCTGCTGGGCGGGCGCGCGGTGCTCAACTCGGTCAACTACGAGGACGGCGACGGTCCCGACACCCGGTTCGGCAAGGTCGCGGCGCTGGCTCGCGAGCACGGCGCGGCGCTGATCGCGCTGACCATCGACGAGAGCGGTCAGGCCCGCACCGCCGAGACCAAGGTCGCCATCGCCGAGCGGCTGATCGAGCAGTTGGGCCGCGAGTACGGCATCGCCGAGAGCGACATCCTGGTGGACTGCCTGGCCTTCACCCTGGGCACCGGGCAGGAGGAGTCGCGCCGCGACGGCATCGAGACCATCGAGGCGATCCGCGAGCTGAAGCGCCGTCACCCGGACGTGCAGACCACGCTGGGCCTGTCCAACATCTCCTTCGGCCTCTCGCCGGCGGCCCGTCAGGTGATCAACTCGGTCTTCCTGCACGAGTGCGTCGAAGCCGGTCTGGACTCGGCGATCGTGCACGCCGCCAAGATCCTGCCGATCGCGCGGATCCCCGAGGAGCAGCGCCAGGTCGCGCTCGACCTGGTCTACGACCGGCGCCGCCCCGAGCACGGGGACGAACCGGCCTACGACCCGCTGCAGAAGCTGCTCGAGATCTTCCAGGGCGTCTCGGCCGCCTCCAGCGCCGCGTCCAAGGCCGAGGAGCTGGCGGCGCTGCCGCTGGAGGAGCGGCTCAAGCGCCGGATCATCGACGGCGAGCGCAAGGGCCTGGAGGCCGACCTGGACGAGGCGCTCACCGAGCGTCCGGCACTGGCGATCGTCAACGAGACGCTGCTGGACGGCATGAAGGTGGTCGGCGAGCTGTTCGGCTCCGGCCAGATGCAACTGCCCTTCGTCCTGCAGTCCGCCGAGGTGATGAAGGGTGCGGTGGCGTACCTGGAGCCGCACATGGAGAAGTCCGACGACGAGGGCAAGGGCACCATCGTGCTGGCCACCGTCAAGGGCGACGTGCACGACATCGGCAAGAACCTGGTGGACATCATCCTGTCCAACAACGGCTACACCGTGGTCAACCTGGGCATCAAGCAGCCCGTCTCGGCGATCCTGGAGGCCGCCCAGGAGCACCGGGCGGACGTGATCGGCATGTCGGGCCTGCTGGTCAAGTCCACCGTGATCATGAAGGAGAACCTGGAGGAGCTGAACCAGCGCAAGCTGGCCGCCGACTTCCCGGTGATCCTCGGCGGCGCCGCGCTCACCCGGGCCTACGTCGAGCAGGACCTGCACGCCATCTACGAGGGCGAGGTCCGCTACGCCCGGGACGCCTTCGAGGGCCTCAAGCTGATGGACGCGCTGATCGGCGTCAAGCGCGGGGTGCCGGGCGCGGCCCTGCCCGAGCTGCGCCAGCGCCGGCACGCCCGCACCGAGGTGGTCGAGGAGGAGCAGGAGCCGAACCTCGGCCAGATCCGCTCGGACGTCGCGGTGGACAACCGGCTGCCCACCCCGCCGTTCTGGGGCGACCGGATCGTCAAGGGCATCCCGTTCGCCGACTACGCCTCCTGGCTGGACGAGGACGCGCTGTTCAAGGGCCAGTGGGGTCTGAAGGCGGCGCGCACCGGCCAGGGACCGTCCTACGAGGAGCTGGTGGAGACCGAGGGCCGGCCGCGGCTGCGGATGTGGCTGGACCGGCTGCAGACCGAGGGCTGGTTGGAGCCGGCCGTGATCTACGGCTACTACCCGGCCAACTCCAAGGGCGACGACCTGATCGTCTACCACCAGGACGGCACCGAGCGCACCCGGTTCACCTTCCCGCGCCAGCGGCGCGGCCGCCGCCTGTGCCTGGCGGACTTCTTCCGTCCGGAGGAGAGCGGCGAGCGCGACGTGCTCGGCCTGCAGGTGGTCACCATGGGCAACCGGGTCTCCGAGGCCGCGAACGAGCTGTTCCAGGCCAACGCCTACCGCGACTACCTGGAGCTGCACGGCCTGTCGGTGCAACTGGCCGAGGCGCTGGCCGAGTTCTGGCACGCCCGGGTCCGCTTCGAGCTGGGCTTCGGCGACGAGGACCCGCAGGACGTCCGGGACATGTTCGCGCTCAAGTACCGCGGCGCCCGCTTCTCGCTCGGCTACGGTGCCTGCCCCGAGCTGGAGGACCGCGCCAAGATCGCCGAGCTGCTCAAGCCGGAGCGGATCGGCGTGGTGCTCTCCGAGGAGTTCCAGCTCCACCCCGAGCAGTCCACCGACGCCATCGTGATCCACCACCCCGAGGCGAAGTACTTCAACGCGCGGTAACGCCTTGGTCGCGTGCCGTTCGTGTCCGGGCGCGTATCCTGGACGACCCCGCTCCGCAGGGGCGGGGTCGAACAGCGAAGGAGCGTGCCGCATGACCACTGTCGACACCGCAGCCGTGCAGCTCGACGCGCTCGGCGGCCCGGACCCGCAGGCGGTGCTGGTGGACATGGACGGCACGCTGATCGACAGCGAGCAGTACTGGTGGCAGGCCGAGGCCTCGCTCTTCGCCGAACTCGGCCACCCGCTGGACGACTCGCACCGGGCCCACGTGGTCGGCGGTCCGATGACCCGGGTGATCGACTACCTGCTCGGCGTCACCGGCCTGGAGGTGAGCCCGGCCGAGCTGGCCGTCGGGATCAACGAGCGTTTCGTCGAACTGCTGGACGGTGGCGCGCCGCTGATGCCCGGCGCCGCCGAGCTGCTGGCGCTGCTCGCCGAGCACCGGATCCCGGCCGCGCTGGTCTCCGCCTCGCACCGGCGGATCATCGACCTGGTCCTGAAGAACCTCGGGGACCACCCGTTCGCCTTCTCGGTGGCCGGTGACGAGGTGACCCGCACCAAGCCGCACCCCGACCCGTACCTGGCCGCGGTCGCCCGCTTCGGCGCCACACCGGCCCGCTGCGTGGTGATCGAGGACGCGCCGCTGGGCGTCCAGGCCGGCGAGGCGGCCGGCTGTCCGGTGATCGCGGTGCCTTCGGTGGCGCCGATCGCCGCCGCTCCCGGGCGCGTTGTGCTGCGCTCGCTGGCCGAACTCGACCTGGACCTGCTGCGCTCGGCGGTCGCCGCCCAGGTGTGATACCACCTGTGATTTCGCCGCCCGAATGTGACGCTCGTCTCCTTTTCCCGCCCGCCGGGCCGCGAGTCGGCCCGGCCTGGTAGGGCGAAACCGGACATCGGCTGACAACTCGTCGGCTCTGCGCACGTCCTTCGCATACCCCGTTCCCCGGCGGCGGTGAGCGCGACCTGCGGGATATGGCAGGCTGGCGCGGTCTATCCCGACACGCCTTGGGCAGAGCGTGCGGCGCGAATCCCTGATCCGGGGCCGTCCAGCGGCCTGCCCACCGGTCCCCACGGCCGGCCTGCACGGAGAAGGAACGCATGACTTCAGCCATACGACGCGTGCCCGGGCGCATCGCGACCCTGGGGTGTGCGGCCCTGGTCGCCACTTCGCTGGCCGGCTGCGGCTCGGTCAAGTCCATCGCGGGTGGCGGCAGCAGCAGCCCGATCACCCTGGGCACCGTCAACAGCACCACCGTGCTCGACCCGGCCGGTGCCTACGACATCGGCTCCTGGCTGATCCTGGAGAACACCTTCCAGGGGCTGCTCCGGTTCCCGGTCGGCGCCACCACGCCGCAGCCCGACGCCGCGCAGTCCTGCGAGTTCAGCTCTGACGCGATGACCTACCACTGCACCCTGCGCCAGGGCCTGACCTTCTCCAACGGCCACCCGCTGACCGCGCAGGACGTGGTCTTCTCGGTGAACCGGATGAAGAAGATCGCCGACCCGAACGGTCCCGCCTCGCTCCTCGACACCGTCAAGTCGGTCGAGGCGCAGGGCGACAGCGACGTGGTCTTCCACCTGACCCAGCCCGACGCGGTGCTGCCGGACAAGCTGGCCAGCGGCGCCGGCTCGATCGTGGACCACAGCGTCTTCCCGGCCGACAAGGAGCTGGCCAACGACCAGCTGATCGGTTCGGGGCCGTACAAGATCGACTCGGTGGACGAGACCACCGCCTCGGACGGCACCAAGACCCCCGCCAAGGTCAGCCTGTCGGCCAACGGCAAGTACCAGGGCGACGAGAAGGCGAAGACCTCGAAGATCGCGGTCCGCTTCTTCACCCAGCCCGACCAGCTGAAGAGCGCGCTGGACAGCGGCCAGGTCGACCTGGCCGACAACAGCCTGGACCCGAAGGTGGCCGCCCAGCTGCAGGCCGACCAGACGGCCGGCAAGGGCACCCTCAAGGTCACCGAGGTGGACGGCAGCGACTCCGGCTTCCTGGTCTTCAACACCAAGGACCAGACGCTGAGTCAGCAGGCGGTGCGCCAGGCCGCCGCCCAGCTGGTCGACCGCGACCAGCTCAGCAGCCAGGTCTTCTCGAACACCGTGCAGCCGCTCTACTCGGTCGTCCCGCAGGGCGTCGCCGGGCACAACACCGCCTTCTTCGACAAGTACGGTCAGCCGGACGCGGCCAAGGCCAAGGCGATCCTGGCAACCGCGAAGATCGCCACGCCGGTCAAGTTCAACCTCGCCTGGACCGGCGCCGCCGCCTCGGGCGCCGAGGCCGCGGCACTGAAGAAGCAGCTGGAGGCCGGCGGGCTGTTCCAGGTCACCACCCAGCAGGTGGCCGACTGGAGCGTCTACCGCAAGGCCTGGGCACAGGGCAGCTACCAGGCCTACACCACCGGCTGGAGCGCCGACTACCCGGACGCCGAGGACTTCGTGGCGCCGCTGGTGGTCGACGGTGGATCCTTCCACAACGGCTTCGACGACCCGGTGATCAGCCAGCAGCTGCTCCCGCAGACCCAGCGCCAGGCCGACCGCCTGCAGTCCGCCGGCACCTTCGGCACCATCCAGAACCAGCTGGCCGTCGACGTCCCGATGGTCCCGCTGGTGCAGAGCAAGGCGCTCTACACCGCACGCGAGGACATCAACGGCGTGGAGGCCGCCGTGGACTCCACCTCCCTCATCCGGTTCTCCGAGCTCAGCCGCGGCTGAGCCGGGCGCGGTACGCCGAGGGGCCGTCCGGAACTCCGGACGGCCCCTCGGGCTTCTCGTACGGCTGCTGCCAGCTGACGAATCGACGAATCGACGAATCGTTTCCCGCAGGGCAGGGCAGGGCCTATGCCGCGCCCGGCCGGACCAGCCCGCTCTCGTAGGCGAAGACCGCGGCCTGCACCCGGTCGCGCAGCCCGAGCTTGGTCAGCACATGGCCCACGTGCGTCTTCACCGTGGTCTCGCTGACGAACAGCTCGGCGGCGATCTCGGCGTTCGACAGCCCCTTGGCGACCAGCCGCAACACCTCCATCTCCCGCTCGGTCAGCGCGGTCAGCGCGGGCGAGGGCGTCTCGTCGCCCGAGGGCAGCCGGGTCGCGTACATGTCCAGCAGCCGGCGGGTGATCGAGGGCGCCAGCATCGCGGCCCCGTCGGCCACCACCCGGATCGCCTGCACCAGCTCCTCGGCCGGCACGTCCTTGAGCAGGAACCCGCTGGCCCCGGCCCGCAGCGCCTCCACCACGTACTCGTCCAGGTCGAAGGTGGTCAGCACCAGCACCTTCACCGGGCCGTCCCGACCCGGCCCGACGATCCGTCTGGTCGCCTCCACCCCGTCCATCCGGGGCATCCGGATGTCCATCAGCACCACATCGGGCTGCAGGGCCCGCACCTGTTCCAGCGCCTGCTGACCGTCCCCGGCCTCGCCCACCACCACCAGATCGGACTCGGCCTCCAGAATCATCCGGAAACCGGTGCGCAGCAGTGGCTGGTCGTCGACCAGCAGCACTCGGATCGCCACCTAGGACTCCTTGCTCGTCATGCTCGTCACGGTCTTCTGCGGCGGCAGCCCGGTGATCGGCAGGGGGTAGGGCGGGGGAGTCCCGCCGAACTCCGGGCAGCTCGCCTGATGGTCGCACCAGTCGCAGAGCCGGTTGCGGGTGGCCGGGAACTCCCCGGTGGCCACCGCCCGGCCGATGGTCTCCCAGAGCGCCAGCAGCTTGCGCTCCACCGAGCGCAGGTCCGCCTCGTCCGGGTCGTAGCTGACCACGTCACCGCCGCCGCCCAGGTACACCAGCTGCAGCCGCTTGGGCAGCACGCCCTTCCAGCGCCACACCACCAGGGCGTAGAACTTCATCTGGAACATCGCCTTGCCCTCGAAGTCCCGCGAGGGCGCGCGCCCGGTCTTGTAGTCCACCAGCCGCACCTCGCCGGTGGGCGCCACGTCGACCCGGTCGATGTAGCCGCGCAGCTTCAGCCCCGAGTCGAGCACGGTCTCCACGTACAGCTCGCGCTCCACCGGCTCCAGCCGGGTCGGGTCCTCCAGCCGGAACCACTGGGCGAGCAGCTTCTCGGCGTCCGCCAGCCAGCGCGCCAACTGCTCGGCCGCCTCCCCGTCCGCCTCCCCGTCCGCGCCCGCGTCCGCACCCGGGAACAGCTCGGCCAGCTCCGGCCGCTCACCCAGCAGCCGCTCCCACTGCGGGCGCAGCAGCTCCAGCGCGCGCTGCGGGGTCCGCTCGCCGGCCGGGTGGTCGAAGAGCCGCTCCAGCACCGCGTGCACCAGGGTGCCCCGGGTGGCCGCCTGGCTCGGCGGCTCCGGCAGCTTGTCGATCACCCGCAGCCGGTAGAGCAGCGGGCAGGTCAGGAAGTCCCCGGCGCGCGAAGGGGACAGCCCGCTCGGCGGCACGGCCTGGCGGGCGGTCTCGGTCTGCTGCATACCCAGACCCTATGGGGTCCGGCTGTCATCCGGCTGTCAGACCACTCACCGCCCGCAAGTTGGGTAGAACGTTCACCAGGGGGCACTCACGCCATCGCGGTCCGAGATCACGTAGCGTGGGCAGCCTCCGCCCGCCAGGGACGGGGCCGAGGCGGGGACGACGACCTGAAGGGGTCACGGTGAGCGACACCACAGGGCAGCAGACCTCACAGCAACCGCCACGCCAGAACGGTCCCGCCGGCCCCGACGGCCCCGCCAAGGAGCCGGAGCGTCCCGGCGGCGCGATCCTGATGGGCCGTCCGTTCGGCGTGCCGATCTACGTCACCCCCACCTGGTTCCTGATCGCCGCCCTGATCACCTGGCTCTTCGGCGACCAGCTCTCCAACGTGCTGCCCGGCCTCGGCTTCACCCGCTACCTGGTGGCGCTCTCCTTCGCGATCGCCTTCTACGCCTCCGTCCTGGTCCACGAGCTGGCCCACACCCTGGTCGCGCTGCGCTACAAGCTCGGGGTCCGCCGGATCCAACTGCAGTTCTTCGGCGGCATCTCCGAGATCGAGAAGGAGGCCGAGACCCCCGGCCGGGAGTTCTGGCTGGCCTTCGTCGGGCCGCTGCTCTCCCTGGTGCTCGGCGGGATCTGCTGGCTCTTCCTGGACCTGGTCGAGCTGGAGACCGTGCCCGGCGTGCTGCTGGCCGGCCTGATGGTGGCCAACCTGGTGGTCGCCGTCTTCAACCTGCTGCCCGGCCTGCCACTGGACGGCGGCCGGATGCTGCGCGCCGTGGTCTGGGGCCTGACCGGACGCCAGATGACCGGCACCATCGCGGCCGCCTGGGCCGGGCGGGTGCTCGCCCTGGTCGTGCTGTTCGGCCTGCCCGCGATCAGCTCGGCCCGGGCCGGCGCCCAGCAGAGCGGCAGCCAGGCGCTGCTCGACTCGGTGCTGGCCGCGGTGCTCGCCGTGGTGATCTGGAACGGCGCCGGCGGGGCCCTGCGCAACGCGAGACTCAAGGAGGCGCTGCCCGGCCTGGCGGTGCGCGGCCTGACCCGTCGGGCCGTCTCGGTCACCGCCGAGACCCCGCTCGCCGAGGCGCTGCGCCAGGCCCGCGAGGCCCAGGCCGGCGCGGTGGTGGTGATCGACGGCCACGGCGACCCGATCGCGCTGGTCAAGGAGGCCGCCGTGCTCCAGGTCCCGGAGCACCGCCGCCCCTGGGTGGCCGTCGGGGCGCTGGCCCGCTCGCTCGAACCCGGCCTGCGGATCTCCGCCGACCTGGACGGCGAGCAGCTGCTGGCCGCGCTGCGCACCACCCCGGCCAGCGAGTACCTGGTGGTCGAGGAGGACGGCCGGCCCTACGGCGTGCTCGCCGTCTCCGACGTCGAACGCCGGCTGAGCGCGGTGCTCACCGGCCGCTGAGCCCACAGCTGCCGGTCACGGACCGTGATGATCGCCCGGCGTCGAGCGGTGTCCGGGCCGGGATAGGATTGTCGGCATGTCCGAACCGACCGGTGCCACCCGCAGGCGGGGGCCATTCACGGTCGGGGATCAGGTTCAGCTGACCGACCCCAAGGGCCGTCACTACACGTTCACGCTCGAGGGTGGAAAGAACTTCCACACCCACAAGGGCGCGTTCCCACATGATGAGCTGATCGGCGCCCCCGAGGGCACCGTCGTGCGCACCACCGGGAACGTCCCCTATCTCGCGCTGCGCCCCCTGCTCCCCGACTACGTCCTGTCCATGCCCCGCGGCGCCGCCGTGATCTACCCCAAGGACGCGGGGCAGATCCTGGCCATGGCCGACATCTTCGCCGGCGCCCGCGTGGTCGAGGCCGGCGTCGGCTCCGGCGCGCTCAGCACCTACCTGCTGCGGGCCGTCGGCGACACCGGGCTGCTGGCCTCCTACGAGCGCCGCCAGGACTTCGCGGACATCGCCCGCAGCAACGTCGAGCGCTACTTCGGCGGCGCCCACCCGGCCTGGAAGCTCACCGTCGGCGACCTCCAGGACAACCTGGTGGAGAGCGACGTCGACCGGATCATCCTGGACATGCTGGCGCCCTGGGAGTGCCTGGACGTCGCCGCCAAGGCGCTCGTCCCCGGCGGCCTGATCTGCTGCTACGTGGCCACCACCACCCAGCTGTCGCGCACCGTCGAGGCGCTGCGCGAGCACGGCACCTTCACCGAGCCGCAGTCCTGGGAGACCATGGTCCGCACCTGGCACGTCGAGGGCCTGGCCGTCCGCCCCGACCACCGGATGATCGGGCACACCGGCTTCCTGCTCACCTCCCGCCGGCTGGCCGACGGCGTCGAGCCGCCGCTGCGCCGCCGCCGCCCCGCCAAGGGCGCCTACGGCGAGGACTACGACAACGGCTCGGTCGAGACCAGCCTGGCCGAGCGCGCCGCCGCCCGGGCCGCCGCCAAGGCCGCCACGCCGGTGATCGACCAGGACTGACCGGGACGACCCGTCCCGCCCGTCCGCCCTCGGGGGCGGCGCTCCCGCCCGGAGCGCCGCCCCGGAGGCGTTCGGCCGGCTGCTCGACGGGCGGCGCCCCCGGTGCCGACCACACCGCGCCCATGTGCGACGATCTGCGCGTACACGTTCACCCCGGGCCGGTGGAGGGGACCTCTTGGCCAACGCAGCGGACACGACGGCACCCGATCCGGCGCGCACCCCCCGACCCACCGAGCGTGCCCAGGCGCCGGCACCCGCCGCCGCCCGCTCGGGCCCCTGGCGCTGGGGCCTGGTCGCGCTGGCCTGCACCGCCCTGGTCACCGGCACGCTGGCCGCCGCACCGAGCGTCGCGAGCCACCCGCTCGGCGCCCCGGGCAGCGCGCAGGGCGCCACCGACACCCCGCACGCGCTGCCCACCGCGCAGGCCCCGGACCCCGCCCAGGCCCAGCTCCCGCTGGACTGCGGACCGATGCCCACCGCCGTGTCGATCAGCTTCACCGCCGACCTGGGCGACGGCACCCCGGCCACCGTGGTCGCCGCCCACTGCCAGGCCGGCAGCGGCACCGCCCCCGACGGCGTCTTCGTCCTCGCCCCCGGCCAGGACGGCCACCCGGCCGTGCGCGACACCCTGCTGCGCTGGCAGGAGGGCTTCACCGTGACCCGGCTCGCGCTGCGCTCCGACGGCACCATCACCGCCATCGCCAAGGGCTACTCCACCGCCGACGTGCCGCGCTGCTGCCCCGACCTGACCGTCCAGTTCAACTGGACCCGGCACGCCGACGGCTACCAGCGCACCCAGCAGATCGCCCCGACCGCCGCGACCTGACCGAGGGTCAGCACCGCTCAGCCTGACGGGGCGCCAACTCGCCCCGGTCAGGGGCCACTCGCGGCTCAGTCCGCGTCCGGCCCGTACACCTCGACGCGGTCGGCGACCCGTCGCACGTGGATGCAGTCGCCCGGGCAGTCCTTCGCCGAGTCCACCACGTCCTGAAGCAGCGTCAGCGGCACCCGCGTGGTGGCCCCCGGCTGCTGGCGCAACTCGTCGTCCTCGCCCTTCACATAGGCCAGACCGTCGATGTCCAGTTCGAAGACCTCCGGCGCGTACTGGACACAGATCCCGTCCCCGGTGCACAGGTCCTGATCGATCCACACCTCGAGAGGCTCGGCGGCACCCGCCCCACTGGTCACTGACATCGGTTCCTGCCTAGAAACGGTCACGATCGGATATTGACTCGCTCGACCCTACCCTCCGCCCGCTTTCCGGGCGTGTGCGGTGGGTATCTGCTTGCCGAGGGGAAGCACACACGGGTGAAGATCGGACACACCCCTTCCGTCTTTCTTGATCTAGGGGTTTACGCGACCCCTAGTGCAGGTAGGGTCTGGAAGCATCCCGCTCCCCGGAGGAGGTGAGGACCGTGGCAGCCCACGATGACGACTACAACCGCAGTGCCGGCAAGCCCGCCCGTGGTTCCGACGAGGCCGCACAGGTCTCGTACCTGGAGCAGGAGATCGCCGTGCTGCGTCGCAAGCTGGCCGACTCCCCGCGCTCTTCGAGAGTTCTCGAAGACCGGATCGTCGAGCTTCAGACCAACCTGGCCGGCGTGACCGCTCAGAACGAGCGGCTCGCAGCCACCCTGCGCGAGGCCCGCGACCAGATCGTGGCCCTCAAGGAGGAAGTGGACCGGCTGGCCCAGCCCCCCGCCGGATTCGGCACCTTCCTCACGCAGAACGAGGACGGCACCGCCGACATCTTCACGGGCGGGCGAAAGCTGCGCGTCAACGTCAGCCCCACCATCGACCTGGACGAGCTGCGTCGCGGGCAGGAAGTCCTGCTCAACGAGGCACTCAACATCGTCGACGCCTTCGCCTTCGAGTCGATCGGCGACCTCGTCACCCTCAAGGAGGTGCTCGAGGACGGCGAACGCGCGCTGGTCGTCGGACACACCGACGAGGAGCGGGTGGTGCGGCTGGCCGAGCCGCTGCGTGACATCACGCTGCGCGCCGGCGACGCGCTGCTGCTGGAGCCGCGCTCCGGCTACGTCTACGAGGTGGTGCCCAAGGCCGAAGTCGAGGAACTGGTCCTCGAAGAGGTCCCGGACATCGACTACCGCCAGATCGGCGGCCTCGCCAACCAGATCGAGCAGATCCGCGACGCGGTCGAACTGCCCTACCTGCACGCCGACCTCTTCAAGGAGTACGAGCTGCGCCCGCCCAAGGGCGTCCTCCTCTACGGCCCGCCCGGCTGCGGCAAGACGCTGATCGCCAAGGCGGTGGCCAACTCGCTCGCCAAGAAGGTCGCCGAGGTCACCGGCCGCCCGCAGGGCAAGAGCTACTTCCTCAACATCAAGGGCCCCGAGCTGCTCAACAAGTTCGTCGGCGAGACCGAGCGGCAGATCCGCCTGGTCTTCCAGCGGGCGCGCGAGAAGGCCAGCGAGGGCACCCCCGTCATCGTCTTCTTCGACGAGATGGAGTCGCTCTTCCGCACCCGCGGCTCCGGCATCAGCTCGGACGTGGAGAACACCATCGTCCCCCAGCTGCTCGCCGAGATCGACGGCGTGGAGGGCCTGGAGAACGTCATCGTGATCGGCGCCTCGAACCGCGAGGACATGATCGACCCGGCGATCCTGCGCCCCGGCCGACTCGACGTCAAGATCAAGATCGAGCGTCCGGACGCCGAGGCCGCCAAGGACATCTTCTCCAAGTACCTCAGGAACTCGCTGCCCTTCCACCCCGACGACCTCAAGGAGCACGAGGGCTCGGTGGACACCACCGTGCTCGCCATGATCCAGACCGTGGTCGAGCGGATGTACACCGAGAGCGAGGAGAACCGCTTCCTGGAGGTCACCTACGCCAACGGTGACAAGGAAGTCCTCTACTTCAAGGACTTCAACTCCGGCGCCATGATCCAGAACATCGTGGACCGGGCCAAGAAGATGGCGATCAAGGACTTCCTCGACCACGGCCAGCGCGGTCTGCGGGTCTCCCACCTGCTCGCCGCCTGCGTGGACGAGTTCAAGGAGAACGAGGACCTGCCCAACACCACCAACCCGGACGACTGGGCCCGGATCTCGGGCAAGAAGGGCGAGCGGATCGTCTTCATCCGCACGCTGGTCACCGGCAAGCAGGGCGCGGAGTCCGGCCGCTCCATCGACACCGTCGCCAACACCGGGCAGTACCTGTAGCAAGCGCCCACGGCCCCGGCAGGCCGGACAGGCTCGACAGACGCGGCTGGCGGACCCGATGGTCCGTCAGCCGCGGTGGCACAGCAGGGACGTCGGTGCCCCGCCCGCTCGGGGCGGAGCGACGGGCAAGGAGGGCCGCATGACCGTAAGGCGCGTGATGGGCATCGAGACCGAGTACGGGATCTCCGTACCCGGACACCCCAACGCCAACGCCATGCTCACCTCGTCCCAGATCGTCAACGCCTACGCGGCGGCGATGCACCGGGCGCGCCGCGCCCGCTGGGACTTCGAGGAGGAGAACCCGCTGCGGGACGCGAGGGGATTCGACCTCGCCCGGGAGGTGGCCGACGCCAGCCAACTCACCGACGAGGACATCGGCCTGGCCAACATCATCCTCACCAACGGAGCCCGCTTCTACGTCGACCACGCACACCCCGAGTACAGCTCGCCCGAGGTGACCAACCCGCGCGACGCCGTGCTCTGGGACAAGGCCGGCGAGCGGATCATGGCCGAGGCGGCCGCCCGCGCCCTGGAGCTGCCCAACGGGCAGAACATCCACCTCTACAAGAACAACACCGACAACAAGGGCGCCTCCTACGGCACCCACGAGAACTACCTGATGCAGCGGGCCACCCCGTTCGCCGACATCGTGCGCCACCTCACCCCGTTCTTCGTCTCCCGCCCGGTGGTCACCGGCGCCGGCCGGGTCGGCATCGGCCAGGACGGCTCCGCCCACGGCTTCCAGCTCAGCCAGCGGGCCGACTACTTCGAGGTCGAGGTCGGCCTGGAGACCACCCTCAAGCGCCCGATCATCAACACCCGCGACGAGCCGCACGCCGACGCGGAGAAGTACCGCCGGCTGCACGTGATCATCGGCGACGCCAACCTCTCGGAGATCTCCACCTACCTCAAGCTCGGCACCACCTCGCTGGTGCTGGCCATGATCGAGGACGGCTTCATCGCCGTCGACCTCGCCGTCGACCAGCCCGTGCGCACCCTGCACCGGGTCTCCCACGACCACGAGCTGCGGTACCAGATCACGCTGCGCAACGGCCGCAAGCTCACCGCCGTCCAGCTTCAGATGGAGTACTACGAACTGGCCCGCAAGTACGTCGAGGACCGCTACGGCCACGACGCCGACGAGCAGACCAAGGACGTGCTCAGCCGCTGGGAGGACGTGCTCGGCAAGCTGGAGCGCGACCCGATGAGCCTGTCCAAGCAGCTCGACTGGGTCGCCAAGAAGGAACTGCTGGAGGGCTACCGCCAGCGCGACGGCCTGGACTGGGACAACCCCCGGCTGCACCTGGTCGACCTCCAGTACAGCGACGTGCGCGCCGAGAAGGGCCTCTACAACCGCCTGGTCGCCCGCGGCCGCTTCGAGCGCCTGCTCACCGAGGAAGAGGTGCTGCGCGCCGTCCACCAGCCCCCGGACGACACCCGCGCCTACTTCCGCGGCCGCTGCCTCGACCAGTACGCCGAGCACGTGGCCGCGGCCTCCTGGGACTCCGTCATCTTCGACCTGCCGGGCCGCGACTCGCTGCAGCGGGTCCCCACCCTGGAGCCCCTGCGCGGCACCCGCAACCACGTCAAGGAACTGCTCGACCGCTGCCGCACCGCCGAGGAACTGGTCCGGGTGCTGAGCGGTGGGTGAGTGATCCGTCACCACGGGTGAAAGCCCCCGGCGATGGGAATCATCAGGGTGAGGTTCCGGCGTTTCATCAAGTACCAACCACGAACGGGCAGCGCCTCGCGCCACCCGGTGTATAGGGTCTGAGCAGCAAGCCCGGACCGACCAACCGTGCCAGACGATTGCGAGCGGGGTGAGGGACATGGCGACCAAGGACACCGGCGGCGGCCAGCAGCGGGCGAACCGCTCCTCGGAGGACGTCGAGGAGCAGACCGCGGAGGCGGAGCAGTCCGAGGAGCTCAAGGAGCGCCAGGAGAAGCTGAGCGAGGACGTCGATTCCGTGCTGGACGAAATCGATGAAGTGCTCGAGTCCAACGCAGAGGACTTCGTTCGGGGATTTGTTCAGAAGGGTGGGCAATAATCCCAGATGTCCGAATTTGAAAATCGGGCATGGTGCAGTCGGTGCCAGCAATGGCCGGGCCGTGCTCAGTTTGCGCGCAATAGGTCGATGAGGAGCGGCCTGCAGGCCTATTGTCGTGAATGTTCAGCGAAGTACTACGACGCGCGGCAGCGGGCGAAGGGGAGAATCCCGAGGCCGCGCGTCGAAGTGCCTAAAGGTCACAAGCGGTGCCCTGATTGCGGCGAGGTGAAACCGCATTCCGAGTGGGACAGGAACGCGAAGCAGTCAAGCGGCCTGGCGCCGTACTGCAAGCCGTGTCGTTCGGCCCGGAATCGCGAGAGCCATTTCCGCCGTACCTACGGCATGACCGAAGCCGACCTCCGGGCCATGCTCAAGGAGCAGTGCCACATCTGCCCGATCTGCCAGGACAAACGCGCAGAGCATGTGGATCACGACCACGAAACGGGTAGGGTCCGTGGCATCCTCTGTTTCGCGTGCAACGCGGCGCTGGGGCAGATGCGGGACCGGCCCGACGCGCTCCGGCGGGCTGCCGACTACCTGGAAGGAATCGTGTGGAAGCCAACACTCGTGGCACCGGGCGTCTACCGGCTGCCTTCCTCACCCCCGGACATTCCTCCTTCATGGAGTTCCTGGCGGAGCACTCGCCGGAACTCATCCCCGGCCGCCGCGCCCTGCCCGAAGGGCTGACGATCGAGGCGCCGCACGGGACGACCATCGTCTCGGCGGTCTTCGACGGTGGTGTGGTGATCGCCGGTGACCGGCGGGCCACCATGGGCAACGTGATCGCCCAGCGCGACATCGAGAAGGTCTTCCCGGCCGACGAGTACAGCGCGGTCGGCATCGCCGGCACCGCGGGGCTCGCGGTCGAGATGGTGCGGCTGTTCCAGCTGGAGTTGGAGCACTACGAGAAGATCGAGGGCACCGTGCTCTCGCTGGAGGGCAAGGCCAACCGGCTGACCACCATGATCCGGGGCAACCTGGGGATGGCGATGCAGGGGCTGGCCGTGGTGCCGCTGTTCGCGGGGTACGACCTGGACCTGGGGCGTGGGCGGATCTTCACCTACGACGTCACCGGTGGGCGCTCCGAGGAGCGCGGCTTCGCCGCGACCGGCTCCGGCTCGGTCTTCGCCCGAGGCTCGCTCAAGAAGCTCTACCGCAGTGACCTGACGGCGGATCAGGCCGCCACCCTGGTGGTCCAGGCGCTGTACGACGCGGCCGATGACGACTCGGCCACCGGCGGTCCCGACCTGGCCCGCCGGATCTTCCCGATCGTCTCGCTGATCACCGCGGACGGTTTCCGCCGGCTCTCCGAGCAGGAGGTGGGCGAGATCGCGATCTCGATCACCGAACACCGCCGCAACCAGCCCGACGGTCCCCAGGCTCCGCTCCTCTAACTCCGCCGTCCACCACCAGAAGGGGATGACCCGCCGGTGTCCACACCGTTCTACGTCTCGCCGCAGCAGGCCATGGCGGACCGCGCGGAATACGCCCGCAAGGGCATCGCGCGTGGTCGCAGCGTGGTCGTGCTCACCTACGCCGACGGCATCGTCTTCGTGGCCGAGAACACCTCCCGGGCGCTGCACAAGGTGTCCGAGATCTACGACAAGATCGCCTTCGCCGCGGTCGGTCGCTACAACGAGTTCGAGAACCTGCGGATCGGCGGCGTGCGCTACGCCGATCTGCGCGGGTACTCCTACGACCGGGCCGATGTGACGGCCCGTGGGTTGGCCAACGTCTACGCGCAGACGCTGGGCACCATCTTCTCGTCGGTCGGCGAGAAGCCGTACGAGGTGGAGCTGATCGTCGCCGAGGTGGGCAAGGGCCCCGAGGACGACCAGATCTACCGGCTCACCCCTGACGGTTCGGTGGTCGACGAGCAGAACTCGGTGGTGGTCGGTGGCAACGCCGACTCGATCGGGAACTACCTCGGGCAGCGCCACCGGGTGGGGATGAGCCTGTCCGAGGCGCTCGGGGTGGCTGTCGAGTCGCTGGCCCGTGACCCCAACGGCGGCTCGCCGCGCACCCTCACCCCCGAGCAGTTGGAGGTGGCGGTGCTGGACCGGCAGCGGCCCCAGCAGCGCAAGTTCAAGCGGATCCTGGGCGGCCAGCTGAGCCGGCTGCTGAGCGGCGACGCCACGACCGACGCGGACTCGGACGCGGAGCCGCAGACGGGTACCGACACGGCTGCGGCCACGTCCGGCGACACCACGTCCGACGCCACCTCCGACGCCACCTCCGACGCCACCTCCGCTACCGAGGAGCCCGGCGCCGAGGAGTGACGGCGGGTCGCCGGTGGGGTGCGACGGGCTGACCGCCGCACCCCACCGGCGTGCTCGCGGGTGACCCGTGGGTGACCGGGCCGGCACGGATCGTGATCCGATTGGCCTCTCCGAAACGGTTTCAGATCCCCGCCAAAAGCGTAAAGTCCAGGCATGGACCGCCGAATTTTCGGGCTGGAGAACGAGTACGGCGTCACGTGTACGTTCCGGGGACAACGGCGTCTGTCTCCGGACGAGGTGGCCAGGTACCTCTTCCGCCGCGTAGTTTCCTGGGGCCGCAGCAGCAATGTGTTCCTGCGCAATGGCGCCCGCCTGTACCTCGATGTCGGTTCGCACCCGGAGTACGCCACCCCGGAGTGCGATGACGTCACCGAACTGGTGACGCACGACAAGGCGGGCGAGCGGATCCTCGAGGGCCTTCTGGTGGACGCCGAACGGCGGCTGCACGAGGAAGGCATCGCGGGGGACGTCTACCTCTTCAAGAACAACACCGACTCGGCCGGCAACTCCTACGGCTGCCACGAGAACTACCTGGTGGCCCGACACGGGGAGTTCTCCCGGCTGGCGGACGTGCTGATCCCGTTCCTGGTGACCCGCCAGCTGATCTGCGGGGCGGGCAAGGTGCTGCAGACCCCGCGCGGCGCGGTCTTCTGCGTCAGCCAGCGGGCCGAGCACATCTGGGAGGGCGTCAGCTCGGCGACCACCCGGTCCCGGCCGATCATCAACACCCGGGACGAGCCGCACGCGGACGCCGAGCGCTACCGCCGACTGCACGTGATCGTCGGTGACTCCAACATGTCGGAGACCACCACGCTGCTCAAGGTGGGCGCCACCGATCTGGTGCTGCGCCTGATCGAGGCGGGCGTGGTGATGCGCGACCTGACGCTGGAGAACCCGATCCGGGCGATCCGCGAGGTCAGCCACGACCTGACCGGCCGCCACCAGGTGCGGTTGGCCAACGGGCGGGAGGCGAGCGCGTTGGAGATCCAGGAGGAGTACTACTCGAAGGCGCTGGAGTTCGCCGACCGCAAGGGGCTGAACACCGGCACGGTGGGTCGGGTGCTGGAGCTGTGGGGCCGCACCCTGGAGGCGGTGCGCACCGAGGATCTGGCCAAGGTCGGCACCGAGATCGACTGGATCATGAAGTACCAGCTGATCGAGCGGTACCGGGAGAAGCACCAGATGAGCATGTCGAACCCGCGGGTCGCCCAGATCGATCTCGCGTACCACGACATCCACCGCCGCCGCGGCCTCTTCTACCTGCTGCAGAACAAGGGGCAGGCGCAGCGGGTGACCACCGACCTGAAGGTCTTCGAGGCCAAGTCGGTGCCGCCGCAGACCACTCGGGCCCGGCTGCGCGGTGACTTCATCCGCAAGGCGCAGGAGCAGCGGCGGGACTTCACGGTGGACTGGGTGCACCTGAAGCTGAACGACCAGGCGCAGCGCACGGTGCTCTGCAAGGACCCGTTCCGCTCGGTGGACGAGCGGGTGGAGAAGCTGATCGCGGGCATGTGAGCGGGCAGGTGAGCGGCCGGCTGAGCGGGCCGCTGAGAGGCCTGATCGGCTGAGTGAAGAGGGTTGATCCGATCGCTGCGGCCCCGCCTCCTCGGGAGGCGGGGCGCGCTGGTTCTAGGCTGATCACGTTTACTGATCCGTAAATGTGACCGACCGTGAGGATCGCCGTGCGCCGCAGAGCCGGACTGCTCGTACTCCTGCCGATGCTGGTGCTCGCCGCGTGCAGCAGCAGCACCCCCACGAAGGCGGGGCCGTCCGCGGCACCGACCAGCGCCTCGCCCAGCGTGCCCGCCCCGGTGGGTTCCGCCTCGCCGATGCCGACGGTCAGCGGGGACTTCGGCAAGAAGGCCACCATCACGCTGACCGGGCAGCCCACCGGCCAGTTCGTGGTCACCACGGTCTCCGAGGGGGAGGGGGCGACGGTCAACAAGAACGACTGGGTGACCGTCAACTACTCCGCCAAGGACTGGACCACCGGCAAGGACCTGTCGAGCTCCTACGACGCGGGCGCCAAGCCGCAGCTCTACCAGGCGGGGAACGGCCAGCTGGTGCCGGCCTTCGACCAGAGCGTGGTGGGCAAGAAGGTGGGCAGCCGGGTGCTGGTGGTGGCGCCGCCCTCGACGGCCTTCGGCAGCACCGGTAACCAGCAGCTCGGGGTGGGCAAGGACGAGACCGTGGTGTTCGCGCTGGACATCGTGGAGGCGGTGCCGCCGGACTCGGTGGTGACCGGGACGCAGACCGAGCCGCCGGCCAACCAGCCGCAGGTCAAGGACAACGGCAAGGCCGCGCCGACGATCACCATCCCGGCCGGGCAGCCCGCGCCGACCTCGCTGCAGACCACGGTGCTGATCAAGGGCGACGGCAAGCCGGTGCAGTCCGGCCAGACCCTGCTGGTGCAGTACACCGGGGTGCTCTACAGCAACGGGCAGCAGTTCGACTCCTCGTGGAGCCACGGCGGCGCGCAGGCGCTTCAGGTGGGCACCGGCAGCGTGATCGCGGGTTGGGACCAGGGGCTGGTGGGGCAGCCGGTGGGCAGCCGGGTGATGCTGGTGATCCCGCCGTCGCTGGGCTACGGGTCGACCGCGCAGAGCGGAATTCCGGCCAACTCCACCCTGGTCTTCGTCATCGACATCCTGGAAGCTGTCTGACCACGGCTGCTCGGCCGGCGGTGCTTCTGTCACGCGCGCGGGTACTCCTGGTGTGTCATGCACACCCAATGAGTGCCCGCGCTCATGGCAAGCTGACATACTGCTGCCGATTCGCACAGCGGCGAGCGATCTGATGGCGAGGATGGGGAGAAATGGCTGAGAATCCGTCGGGCCCGAGCGAGGCCGACACCGCGAGCGCCCCTGTCGCCGACCCGGCGGCGCCCCGGCCCGGAGGCCCGCTGCCTGGCGACGGTGAGTCGATCGTGATTCCGCCGTCGATTCTCAAGCAGCAGGCGGGCTGGACCAAGCCCGGTGAGAGCGCGCCGCCGATCCCGGGCGCCGCCAAGCCGGAGGAGCCGCAGGTCTTCGCCTCCACCGTGCGCAAGCAGGAGATCTCCGAGGCCGACTACGAGAACGTGGGCGGCGGCGGCCGGCTGGGCGTGATCCTCGGCGTGGTGATCACGCTGCTGCTGGTCGGCAGCGGCGTCGGGCTCTACGCCGTGAACCAGCACAACGACAAGGCGGCCAAGGCCTCGGACGCGGCCACCGCCACGCCGAGCACCCCGCCCTCGCCGAGCCAGGCCCCCGTGCCGCCGATCAAGACCGACGCGAAGGTGCTGCCGACGGTCGCCGGCGACTTCGGCAAGAAGGCGAACATCACGGTGCCGCAGCAGGCGCCGGACGGCACCTTCGTGGTCAAGCCGATCTCCGAGGGTGACGGCAGCAAGATCAACAAGGGTGACTGGGTCTCCGCCGACTTCACCCTCAAGGACTGGCAGACCGGCAAGGACATCCCGGGCTCCTACGACCAGGGCAAGTCGCTGATCCTGCAGCCCGGCACCGGACAGGTGATCCCGGCGCTGGACGCCACCCTGGTGGGCCAGAAGGCGGGCAGCCGGCTGCTGGTGGTCGCTCCACCGGCGGCCGCCTTCGGCGACCAGGGCAACGCGCAGCTGGGCCTGGGCGCCAAGGACACCCTGGTCCTGGTGATCGACATCCAGCGGGTGAGCGCGCCGGACGCCCGGGTGAGCGGTGACATGACCGCCCCGCCGGCCGACTTCCCGCAGGTCAAGGTGAACGGTGGCAAGACCGCCGACACCATCACCCCGCCGGCCGGCGTCACCGACCCGACCGACCTGAAGACCGCGGTGCTGATCCAGGGCAAGGGCCCGAAGGTGGAGAGCGGCGAGGAGGTCGTCGTCCAGTACACCGGGGTGACCCTGAAGGACGGCAAGAAGTTCGACTCCTCGGTGGAGAAGGGCCAGGCGTTCAGCTTCGTCACCGGCGGCGGCCAGGTCATCGCCGGCTGGGACAAGGGTGTGGTCGGCCAGAACGTCGGCAGCCGGATCGAGTTGGTGATCCCGGCCGCGCAGGCCTACGGTGCGCAGCCGCCGGCCGGCAGTGGCATCGCGGCCAACGCCTCGCTGGTCTTCGTGATCGACATTCTGGACGCGGGTCAGGGGTCCGGCGGCCAGTGATGGCAGGATGGTGGCTTCCGGCCGGCGGGGCGACCTGCGGCCGGGCCTGATCTGCGCGGGCGGCGGATGCCCGTACGGTGGTTCCTGGCGGAGCCCTCGTGCGGCGGATCCGCCGCCGTGCTGTGTGGACTGATGTGAGGCCGCCTCAGGCGGCCGATGAGAAGAGGTAGTTGTGAGCCAGAAGACGAAGCCCGAGATCGACTTCCCCGGTGGCGAGGCTCCGGCCGAGCTGCTCATCGAGGACATCGAGGTCGGCACCGGCGCCGAGGCCAAGGCCGGCGCCAATGTCGAGGTGCACTATGTCGGCGTGACCTTCGAGACCGGCGAGGAGTTCGACGCGAGCTGGAACCGCGGCTCGACCTTCCGCTTCCCGCTGGGCGGCGGCCGGGTCATCAAGGGCTGGGACCAGGGCGTGCAGGGCATGAAGGTGGGCGGCCGTCGCAAGCTGACCATCCCGCCGCACCTGGGCTACGGCAAGCAGTCGCCGACCCCGGCGATCCCGGCGAACTCGACCCTGATCTTCGTGGTCGACCTGATCGGCGTCTGACGGTCCGTCGGACCGCCGCGTGGAGGCGGCCGCACTCCCGGGTCGGGGGTGCGGCCGTCTCGGCTTTCGCGGCAGGACTCGCTACCGGTACGGTCGGGTCCGCCGGGATTCCCGGGACGCAACGACGATGAAGGGTCAGCGATGGCGATCGCCAAGGCAGAGCGGCTGATGAACCTCGCCCTGTGCCTGATGAACACCAGACGGCCGCTCTCCAAGCGGGAGCTGCGGGAGTCCGTCGAGGCCTATCGGGAGGCCTGGCAGTCCGGCAGCGAGGACGCCTTCAACCGGATGTTCGAGCGGGACAAGGACGACCTGCGCGAGCTGGGCCTGGTGATCGACGTCGACGAGAACACCCTGGACGGCGAGGCCGGTTACCTGGCCCGCCGGGACCGCAACCGGCTGCCGGAGATCGCGCTGGACGCCGAGGAGGCCGCCGCGCTGAGCCTGGCCGCCAAGGTCTGGCAGCAGGCCCGGCTCTCCGGCGCGGCCAGCGGCGCACTGCAGAAGCTGCGCGCGGCCGGAGTGCCGTTCACCGAGGACGCCGCCGAGGGCCGCACCGCGCTCGAGCCCTACATCCCGGTCCGCGAGGCGGCGTTCGAGCCGCTGCTGATCGCTGCCCGGGACCGCCGCCCGGTCTCCTTCGACTACCGCAAGGCCGGCGCCGCCCTCACCGAGCCGCGCTCGGTGGAGCCCTGGGCGCTGGAGTGCTGGCGCGGCCACTGGTACCTGGCCGGTTGGGACCGCGACCGCGGCGCGGTGCGCGTCTTCAGGCTCAGCCGGATCACCGGCAAGGTCCGCTCCCGTTCGGCCGCCTTCACCGCCCCCGTGCCCGAGCACGTGGACGTGCGGGCCGCCGTGGCCGCCTTCGCGGGTGAGGGCGCCACCGCCTCCGCCACCGTGCGGCTGCGGCGCGGCGCCGGGTTCCCGCTGCGCACCAAGGCGCTGGGCGCCCGCCAGCTGGACGGCGACTGGGACGAGCTGGAGATCCCCTACGGGCACGGGCTGGGCGCGGACCTGGCCGAGTACGGGCCCGACCTGGTGGTGCTGGCGCCCGAGGAGCTGCGGGCCGACGTCATCGACCGGCTGCGCGCGGTGGCCGGTCTGCCCGCCCAGGGCCTGGCTGTTGAGGGAGGACTGCGATGAGCAACGCCATCGACCAGACCCGGCGGATGCTCTCGCTGGTCACCTACCTGCGGGAGCGCCCCGGCGCGGAGGTCGCCGAGGTGGCCCGGGCCTTCGGGATCTCCGAGCGCGAGCTGATCGCCGACCTGAACGTGCTGCCGATGTGCGGCACCAGCTTCCGCGGCGGCGACCTGCTGGACATCGACACCGACGGCGAGCGGATCTGGTGGCACAACGTCGACGACGTGGCCCAGCCGCTGCGGCTGGCCGCCGACGAGGCCACCGCGCTGCTGGTCGCCGCGCGGGCGGTGGCGGGCCTGCCCGGGCTGCGCGAGCGGGACCGGCAGGCGCTCACCCGGGCCGTCGTCAAGATCGAGAACGCGGCGGGGGAGAGCGCCGAGGGCAGCGCCCGGGTCGGGGTGACCTTCGAGGCCGAGGGCCAGGTCTTCGCCGACATCGACCGGGCGCTCAGCGAGGGCCGGCGGATCTGGCTGCGCTACTACTCGCACGGGCGCGGCGGGATGACCGAGCGCGAGGTGGACCCGATCCGGCTGCTGACGGAGGGTCACACCTACCTGGACGGCTGGTGCCGCAGCTCCGAGGACCGCCGGCTCTTCCGGCTGGACCGGGTGGCCGAGATCAAGGTGCTGGACGAGCCGGCCGACCCGCCCCGGCTCGAGCCGCGTGACCTCTCCCAGGGCCTGGTCAACCCCGGGGCCGACGACCCCGAGGTGGTGGTCGAGGTCGGCCCCGCCGGGCGCTGGGTGGCCGAGTACTACACCCACGACCTGGCCGAGGAACTGCCGGACGGCGGCCTGCGGATCACCCTGCGCAGCTCCGACCCGCTGGGCCTGCGCACCCTGGCGCTGCGGCTGGGCCGGGACGGGCGGATCGTGGCCCCTGCCCCGCTGGCCGAGCAGGCCAAGGCGGCGGCGCTGGCGGCCCTGGCCGGCTACCCGGAGCAGCCATGACCGAGGACGCCGAAGCCGGCACCAGATTCAAGGTCTACTGCTCGCAGTGCCGCGAGAAGGTGGAGCTGGCCGCCGCCGAGTTCCGCCTCGCGCTCGGCCGCACCAAGGAGCGCACCTTCTACAGCTTCACCTGCCCCGCCTGCGGGGCTGCGGTGCGCAAGCCCGCGGGGGAGAAGATCGTCGAGGCGCTGACCGGCGCGGGCGTCTCCACCATCCGGCTGCTCCAGGTGGTGGAGGGATGACCGTGACCTGGCTGCTGATGGCGGCGGTGGGGCTGGCCACCGCGGGCCTGCTGGTGCTCGGCATGCTCGGGCTGCGGCTCTGGCTGGACGTGCGGGGGCTGGCCGAGCAGGTCGACACGGCCTCCCGGGCGCTGGCCGGGGCGGCCGAGGAACTGGGCGAGAGCGCGCGGGGCTGAGCACCGCGCGGCGGAGTGCAACCGGTGACGGACAAACTTCACCCGCTCGTGCGCCCTGGGGGCTCCTGCGGCCACGGCGCGCGGGTTAGGCTCTCCCAGGGCCGCCCTCCATCCGGCGGGGTGCTCACACTGTCCCGTCCACCCAGCGGCCGGGGTCCCGCGCGGATCCCCGGGCACCGCGTCGAGTCAGAAGGTAGTCGTCCATGGGCAGGATCCTGGCGTTCCTGATCATCATCGTGATGGCGGCGGTCTTCTTCGGCGGTAAGCGCCTGCCCGATCTGGCCCGTGCGGTGGGACGTTCGCTGCGCATCCTGAAGAGCGAGACCTCGGCGTTGCGCGAGGAGTTCGCCAAGGAGGCGAAGGAGCCGGTCGAGCCGCCCGCGGCGGTGCCGGACCCGACGCTGACCATCAAGGCCGCGCCCGGCGGCGTGTCCTCGGCGCGGCCGACCGACGAGCAGCGAGGCGGCCGCACGCGCTGAGCGTCCGGCCGGTCCACCGTGTGGCCCGCCGCCCGGCGGGCCACGACCCACGATTTCGAGGACCGGGGTTGAGCAAGTCTTCCAAGCCGCCCAAGAGCGCCGACGGACGGATGTCCCTCGGGGATCACCTGCGCGAGCTGCGCAACCGGCTGGTCAAGTCGGTCCTGGCGATCGTGGTGTGCATGATCGTGGCGGCGTTCTTCAAGGACCAGCTGCTGCACTTCCTGATGAAGCCGCTGCCGGGCTGCCTGCCCGACGGGCAGCCCAGGCCCGGGGTGAAGCACTGCGCCCAGGTGGCGGTGATCGGTGTCACCCAGCCGTTCAACCTCACCCTGAAGGTCTGCCTGCTGACCGGTCTGGTGGCCTCCGTCCCGGTCTGGCTCTACCAGGCCTGGGCGTTCATCTCGCCGGGCCTGCACCGGCACGAGCGGCGCTACTCGCTGACCTTCCTCGGCCTGGGCACCCCGCTCTTCCTGGGCGGCGTCGCCTGCGCCTACCTGCTGCTGCCGACCACCCTCGAGGTGCTGGGCTCGTTCACCCCGATCGGGGCGCAGCAGATCCTGCCGGTGGACAACTACCTGAACATCGCCACCCGGATGCTGCTGGTCTTCGGCCTGGCCTTCGAGTTCCCGCTGCTGCTGGTGATGCTGAACATCGGCGGGGTGCTCACCGGCAAGCGGATGCTCGGCTGGTGGCGCGGCATGGTGATGGCGATCACGGTCTTCGCGGCGGTCGCCACCCCGAGCGCCGACCCGGTCAGCATGCTGGCGCTGGCCTCGCCGATCTGGATCCTGTACTTCCTGGCGGTCGGCTTCTCGCTGCTGAACGACCGGCGCCGGCGCCGCCGCAACCCGGACGCCGACCTGTCGGACGAGGAGGCCTCGCACCTGGACCTGTCGGTCGCCGCGGTCGACGGCGCCGAGTCGGTGGCCGCCTCCGCTGCCGAGCTCGCCTCGCCCACTCCGGTCGCCTCGGTCCCCGGCGCGCGCGGGGAGCAGGTCGACGACGACATCACCTGACGGGGCGTCAGCCCTGATCCGCCGGTGCCCCGGCCCGCAGACGCTTCTGCGGGTCGGGGCACCGGCGTATCGCGGGGGTGCGGACGGTCGGGTGGTATAGACCGCCTGCGTGGACATGCTTGGCAGAGCTGCGGCAATGTGACATATTACTGACGTGCTCACGAACCCCTCCCATGACGTCGTGGTGATCGGCGCCGGTGTCGTCGGCGCCGCCTGCGCGTACTACGCCGCCCGGGCCGGGCTGACCGTCGCCGTGGTCGACCGCGGCCCGGTGGCCGGCGGCACCACCGGCGCGGGGGAGGGCAACCTGCTGCTCTCCGACAAGGCGCCCGGGCCGGAGCTCGAACTCGCCCAGCTCTCCGCCCGGCTCTGGAACGAGCTGGCCCAGGAGCTGCCGGCGGCCATCGAGTACGAGGCCAAGGGCGGCCTGGTGGTCGCCGCCGACCCGGCGGGCCACCGGGCGCTGCGGGCCTTCGCGGCCAGGCAGGCGGCGGCCGGGGTGACGGCCCACGAGGTGGCCGCCGAGCAGCTGGCGCAGTACGAGCCGCACCTGGCCCCCGGCCTGGCCGGCGGCTTCCACTACCCCGAGGACGCCCAGGTGCAGCCGGCGCTGGCCGCCGCCCACCTGCTGCGCGCCGCCCGCCGCGCGGGCGCCGAACTGCACCTGGGCGAGCAGGTGATCGCCGTGCTCACCGGACCGGGCGGCGCGGTGCGCGGGGTGCGCACCCCGCGCCGCACGCTGGCGGCCGGCGCCGTGGTCAACGCGGCCGGCACCTGGGGCGGGGAGGTCGCCGAGCTCGCCGGCACGCAGCTGCCCGTGCTGCCCCGGCGCGGCTTCGTCCTGGTCACCGAGCCGCTGCCGCGCCTGGTCCGGCACAAGGTCTACGCCGCCGACTACGTGGCCGACGTGGCCAGCGGCTCGGCCGCGCTGCAGAGCTCGGGCGTGGTGGAGGGCACGCCGGCCGGCTCGGTGCTGATCGGCGCGACCCGGGAACGCGTCGGGTTCGACCGCCGGGTCTCCACCGAGGCGCTGCGCCGGCTGGCCGCCCAGGCGGCCGCGCTCTTCCCGGTGCTGGCCGGGGTCAAGGTGCTGCGCACCTACCGGGGCTTTCGCCCCTACCTGCCGGACCACCTGCCCGCGATCGGCGCCGACCCCCGGGTGCCGGGCCTGTACCAGGCCTGCGGCCACGAGGGCGCGGGCATCGGGCTGGCGCCGGCCACCGGGCTGCTGATCGCCGGGCAACTGACCGGCGCCGTGCCGCAGATCGACCTGGCGCCGTTTCGACCCGAGCGCTTCTGACGGCGTCCACCCCGCCCTCTCCTGCCCACCTCCGCGCAGAACGGACCCCACCCATGCGCCGTACCCCGGCCTCCCTGGCCGCGGCCGACCCCGGACCGGCCCACACCATCGAGTTCGACGGTCGCCCGATCCCCGCGCTGCCCGGTCAGAGCATCGCCGCCGCGCTCTGGGCGCAGGGCATCCTGGCCTGGCGCACCACCCGGATCGCAGGGCGCCCGCGCGGGGCGTTCTGCGGGATCGGCGCCTGCTACGACTGCCTGGCCACCGTCGACGGGCGGCCCAACCAGCGCACCTGCCTGCTGCCGGCCGACCCCGGCACCGTCGTCACCACCCAGGAGGGCCACGGCCATGCCGACCTCGCCTGACGTCACCGGCTACGACCTGGCCGTGATCGGCGCGGGCCCCGCGGGGCTGGCCGGTGCGGTGGCCGCCGCCGACCGGGGGCTGCGCTGCGCGCTGCTGGACGCGGGGGCCCGTCCCGGCGGCCAGTACTACCGGCATCCGGCCCCTGAGCTGCGGGCGGCCCGTCCCGACCGCCTGCACCACCACTGGTCCACCTTCATCGGGCTCGCCGACCGGCTGGCCGCGCACCGGCAGGCCGGTCGGATCGAGCTGCTCAGCGGCCGGCACGTCTTCCTGCTGGAAGCCGAGCAGGGCGGTGACGCGGCCGGGCGGTCGGCTTGGCGGCTGCACGTGACCACCGGTGAGCGGACCGGCCACCTGCGGGCCGCGGCCGTGCTGCTGGCCACCGGTGCCTACGAGCGCCAACTGCCGTTCCCCGGCTGGACGCTGCCGGGCGTGGTGACGGCAGGCGGCGCGCAGGCGATGCTCAAGGCGGGCCTGGTGCTGCCCGGTCGCCGGATCGTGGTGGCCGGCAGCGGCCCGCTGCTGCTGGCGGCGGCCGCCTCGCTGACCGCCGCCGGGGCCCAGGTGCCCGCCGTGGTCGAGGCCGGCGACTACCTCGGCTACGCCCGCCGCCCCGGCGTGCTCGCCGCCGTCCCCGGCAAGCTGGGCGAGGGCCTCACGCACGGCGTGGCCCTGGCCCGGCACGCGGTGCGGCTGCGCCGTGCCAGTGCGGTGATCGAGGCGCACGGCACCGAGAGGGTGACCGCCGTGACGGTGGCCCGGCTGGACGCCGACTGGCGCCCGGTGGCCGGCACCGAGCGCCGGATCGCCTGCGACGCGCTCGCGGTGGGCCACGGGCTGGTGCCGCAGCTGGAGTTGGCCACCGAGCTGGGCGCCGAGACCCGGACGGTGCCGGACGGCACCCTGGCGCTGCGGGTCGACGCCCGCCAGCGCACCACCGTGCCCGGGCTCTGGGCGGCGGGGGAGACCTGCGGCGTCGGCGGTGCGGAACTGGCCCTGGCTGAGGGGGAGTTGGCCGCACTGGCGATCGCGGGTGAGCCGGCGCCGTCCGGCGCGCTGCTGGCCCGGCGCCGGCGGCTGCGCGGCTTCGCCGAGCTGATGGCCGCCGCTCATCGGCCCGGCGCCGGCTGGCCGGGGTGGCTGCGCCCGGACACCGAGGTCTGCCGCTGCGAGGAGGTGCCGGCGCAGCGGATCACCGAGGCCGTCGAGGAGCTGGGTGCCACCGATGCCCGCACCGTCAAGCTGCTCACCCGGGCCGGCATGGGCTGGTGCCAGGGCCGGATGTGCGGTCCGGCCGTGGCCGCACTGGCCGGGACGCCCGAGCCGGCCGCCGACCGCCGTCCGCTCTCCTGTCCCGTCCGGCTGGGCGATCTGGCACAGCTGCCGTAGGCCGGGTCGACCGGGCCGGCTCGGCGCACCCTCGCCGGGCCGGCCCTAGGGCCGCTCTTACGGATCTTGCCGGGCGCGCGACGCCGGGCATCACGCCTGGACGCAGGAGAGGCCCCGGGCCCGCCGTGTCCCCCGGTCGAGCAGCATGCCGTGGGCGCGCGCGTGTGCCCTCTTGCGCCGCCCGGCCGTTCATTTATAAAATGTCACACCTCACCAAGGAGAAATGCTCGTGACCCACCCTCAGCACGACAGCACCCGTCCGTGGCGCGGCATCATGGTCGCCACCGCACTGCCGCTGCGCCCGGACCTCTCCGTCGACTACGACGCCTACGCCGAGCACGTCCGCCGTCTGATCGACGCGGGCTGCGACGGCGTGGTGCCCAACGGCTCGCTCGGCGAATACCAGACACTCACCGCCGAGGAACGCGCCAAGGTGGTCAGCACCGCGGTCGAGGCGGCCGGCGACGGGGCCCGGGTGATGCCGGGCGTGGCGGCCTACGGCAGTGCCGAGTCCCGCCGCTGGGCCGAGCAGGCCGCCGAGGCCGGGGCCGGCTCCGTGCTGCTGCTGCCGCCCAACGCCTACCGCGCGGACGCCGCCGCGGTGCGCGCCCACTACGCCGAGGTCGCCCGGGCCGGCCTGCCGGTGGTCGCGTACAACAACCCGATCGACACCAAGGTCGACCTGGTCCCCGAACTGCTGGCCGAACTGCACGCCGAGGGCAGCATCGTGGCCGTCAAGGAGTTCAGCGGCGACGTCCGGCGCGCCTACCAGATCGCCGAGCTGGCCCCGGGCCTCGACCTGCTGATCGGCGCGGACGACGTGCTGCTCGAACTCGCCCTCGCCGGGGCGGTGGGCTGGATCGCCGGCTACCCGAACGCGCTGCCCGACGCCTCGGTCGCCCTCTACCGGGCCGCCGTCGCGCACGACCTGGAGACCGCGCTGCCGCTCTACAAGGCGCTGCACCCGCTGCTGCGCTGGGACTCCAAGACCGAGTTCGTGCAGGCGATCAAGCTCTCGATGGACATCGCGGGACTGCCCGGCGGCCCGGTCCGCCCGCCGCGCGGCCCACTCACCGCGCAGGTCGAGGCAGCCGTGCGGGCCGCCACCGAGAAGGCGCTCGCCGAGGGCCTGAGCTGAACCGCCGCCGGTCGCCCAGGTCCTGCCCGGCCGATCTTGCCCGGCGTCGCGCGCCCGGCAAGATCGGCCGGACAGGACCTAGGTGGCGGCCGGCGCCCCACCCGTCCCCTGCCGCCAGCTGACGAAGGGTCACCCATGCGCACCCGGCACGTCTTCCACGCCGTCGACTCCCACACCGAGGGCATGCCCACCCGGGTGATCACCGGTGGCTTCGGCGTCATCCCCGGAGCCACGATGGCCGAGCGCCGGGTCCACTTCCAGCAGCAGCTGGACCACTTCCGCACCCTGCTGATGTACGAGCCGCGCGGCCACGCCTCGATGAGCGGCGCCATCCTGCAGCCGCCGACCCGGCCGGACGCCGACTACGGGGTGCTCTTCATCGAGGTCTCCGGCCTGCTGCCGATGTGCGGGCACGGCACCATCGGCGTGGCCACCGTGCTGGTGGAGACGGGCATGGTGCCGGTGGTCGAGCCGGTCACCACGGTGCGCCTGGACACCCCCGCCGGCCTGGTCACCGCCGAGGTGCGGGTGGAGAACGGCGCCGCCACCGCCGTGACCATCCGCAACGTGGCCTCCTACGCGGTGGCGCTCGACCAGAAGATCGAGGTCCCCGGCTGGGGGACCGTCGGCTACGACCTCGCCTACGGCGGCAACTTCTACGCGATCCTGCCGCTGGCCGCCTTCGGGCTGCCCTTCGAACGCGAGCGCAAGCAGGAGATGCTCGCCGCGGGACTGGCCCTGATGGACGCCATCAACGCCTCCGAGGCCCGTCCGGTGCACCCCGAGGACCCGTCCTTCCACAGCGTCCACCACGTCAACCTGCTGGCTCCCGGCTCCACCGCCGAGCACTCCCGGCACGCGATGGCGATCCACCCCGGCTGGTTCGACCGCTCGCCCTGCGGCACCGGCACCTCGGCCCGGATGGCGCAGTTGCACGCGCGTGGCGAGCTGCCGCTCGGGCAGGACTTCGTCAACGAGTCCTTCATCGGCACCCGCTTCGTCGGGCGACTGATCGAGGAGAGCACCGTCGCCGGTCACCCGGCCGTCATCCCGACCGTCACGGGGCGCGCCTGGGTGACCGGCACCGCCCAGTACTTCCTCGACCCCACCGACCCCTTCCCCGGAGGCTTCCTGCTGTGAGCGCCACCGTCAGCTCGTACAACCCCGCCGACCCCGCCGACCTGGTGATCGAGGTCGCGGCACCGGGCGCCTTCGCCGCTGCCGCCGCCGTCGAGCGCTCCCGGGCCGCCCAGCCCGGCTGGCTCGCGGCCGGCTCGGCCGCCCGTTCGGCCGCGCTCGGGCGGGCCGCCGACGCCGTCGAGCAGCACGCCGAGGAGCTCGCCGCGCTGGCCGTGCGCGAGGTGGGCAAGCCGCTCGGCGAGGCCCGCGGCGAGGTGGCCCGCACGGTGGCGATCCTGCGCTACTACGCGCAGGCGCCGTTCGCGGCCTCCGGCGCGGTGCACGAGACCGCCGCCGGCTCTGGCCTGCTGCTCACCCGGCGTCGCCCGTACGGGGTGGCCGGGCTGATCACGCCGTGGAACTTCCCGTTCGCCATCCCGGTCTGGAAGGCCGCGCCCGCGCTCGCCGTCGGCAACACCGTGGCGCTCAAGCCCGCGCCGGAGGCGACCGCCTGCGCGCTGCGGCTGGCCGAGCTGCTGGCGCTGCCCGAGGACGTGCTGATCGTGCTGCCGGGCGGCGCCGAGGAGGGCGCGGCCGTGGTCTCGGCCGCCGACGTCGTCTCCTTCACCGGCTCCACCGGCACCGGACAGGCCGTGATCCGCACCGCGACCGAGCGCTCGGTGCCGGTGCAGGCCGAGATGGGCGGGCTGAACGCGGCGATCGTGCTGCCGGACGCCGACATCGAGCAGGCCGCTGCCCAGCTGGCCTTCGCGATCGCCGGGTACGCGGGTCAGAAGTGCACCGCGACCAGCCGGGTGATCGCGGTGGGCGGCGCGCTGGAGCCGCTGCGGGCGGCGCTGGCGAAGGCGCTGGCGGCCGCCGGGGCGGACGGCGGACCGGTGATCTCCGCCACCGCCCGGCAGCGGTTGACCGCTGCGATCGCCACCGCCGTCGAGGGCGGCGCTGAGCTGCTGACGGGTGGTCAGCTGCCCGAGCGGGACGGCTGGTTCATCGAGCCGACGCTGCTGGCACAGGTCCCGGCCGGGCACCCGCTGCTGACCGAGGAGTTCTTCGGCCCGGTCGCCGTGCTGCTGGGCGCCGCCGATCTGGACGAGGCGATCGCGCTGGCCAACGCGACCCGGCACAACCTGGCCGCCTCCGTGCACACCCGCGAGCTGGACGTCGCGCTGGCCGCCGCGGACCGGCTGGACGCCGGCATGATCCGGATCAACGCGCCCTCCACCGGCGTCGACTTCCACCTGCCGTTCGGCGGCGCGAAGGCCGCCTCCTACGGGTCGCGCGAGCAGGGGCAGGCGGCGCTCGACTTCTACACCGCCAGCCGCACCGTCTCGCTGCTGCCGGCCGGCGGTGTCGGCTGATGGACCTGCGCGCGGTCGAGACGGTCGACTACCACACGGCGGGCGAGCCGTTCCGGATCGTGGTCGCCGGCCTGCCTGCGGTGCCGGGTGACTCGGTCGCCGAGCGCCGGGCGATCGCGCTCGGCGCGGGCCGCGGTGCCACCGATCCCCGGCCCGGCCCGCTGGACACCGTGCGGCAGCTGCTCACCCGCGAACCGCGCGGTCACGCCGGGATGTATGGCGGATTCCTGGTGCCGCCTGACGACAACGAAGCGCACCTGGGCGTGCTCTTCTTCCACAAGGACGGCTACTCCACCGCCTGCGGCCACGGCACCATCGCGCTGGGCGCCTGGGCAGTGGACAGCGGCCTGGTCCCGGCGCCCGACGACGGCACGGCCCGGGTCCGGATCGATGTGCCCTCCGGCCGGGTCACCGCACTGGTGCACCGCGAAGGCGGGCGCACCACGGCCGTCGCCTTCCGCAACGTGCCGACCCGGGTGCTGGCCCGCAAGCGCCCGGTGGCCACCTCGGTCGGGACGCTGGAAGTCGACCTGGCCGACTCCGGCGCCGTCTACGCCTCGGTCGCCGTCGAGGCGGTGACGCCCGCCGAACTGCCCCGCCTGACCGAGCTCGGGCGCGAGATCCGGGCGGCGCTGCTCGGGGAGTACGACCTCTACGGCGTGATCCTGTACCAGGAACTGCCCGACACTCCGGCGGGCCCGCACCAGCGCAACGTCACCGTCTTCGCGGACGGCCAGATCGACCGCTCGCCCTGCGGTTCGGGCACCTCGGCGCGACTCGCCCTGCTGGCCGAGGACGGGCGCCTCGGCCCGGACCAAGAGCTGCGCCACGAATCGATCGTCGGCACCGTCTTCACCGGCCGCCTGCTCGGCCACCGGGCCGGCGGGGTGCTCACCGAGGTCACCGGGCAGGCCCACCGCACGGGCCTGCACCGGTTCGTGCTGGACCCCGCCGACGCGCTCGGCACCGGGTTCCTGCTGTGATCGCCGAGCTGGCGGTCGACCTGACCTGCCGTCAGGCCTGTGAGGCGATCACCGCCGCGCTGCGGGCCGGGCTGGACGTGGAGGGCTGTCCGGCCCGCAGCAACATCGCCGTGCCCGGGGGTGAACTGCTGCTGATGCCAGCGGCGTTGGGTGGCTACGCCGGGGTCAAGATCGCTGGGGTGGCGCCGGCCAACCCCGGGCGCGGACTGCCCCGGATCACCGGCAGCTACCTGCTGCTGGACGGCGCCACCCTGGTCCCGGTCGCGCTGCTGGACGGCGCCGCGCTCACCGCGCTGCGCACACCTGCGGTGACCGCGGTGGCGGTCGACCGGCTGGCCGGGGCCGAGGCCGCGCACCTGGTGCTCTTCGGGGCCGGGCCGCAGGCCTACGGGCATCTGGACGCGTTGCGCGAGGTGCGGCCGCTGGAGCGGGTCACCGTGGTGGCCCGGCGGGCCGAGCCGGCCGAGCGGTTGGCCCGGTACGCCCGCGCGGCAGGGCTGGCGGCGGTGGTGGGGGAGGCGGACGCGGTAGCCGAGGCCGACCTGGTGGTCTGCTGCACCACCGCGAGCGAGCCGCTCTTTGCCGGTGCCCTGGTGCCGGACCACGCCGTGGTGGCGGCGGTCGGCTCGCACTCACCGACCGGGCGCGAGGTGGACACCGCGCTGGTGGCGCGGGCCGCCTGCTACGTGGAGGCGCGGGCGGTGGCCCGGCGGGAGGCCGGCGATCTGCTGCTGGCGGGGGAGGCGACCGCGCCCGAGCGGTGGACCAACCTGGGCGAGCTGGTCGCGGGGGAGGTGGTGCCGGGTGACCGGCCGCGCTTCTTCAAGAGCGTCGGGATGGCCTGGCAGGACCTCGCGGTCGCCGCCGAACTGCACCGGCGGTACGGGGCGTTGTGCTGACCCGGCTCAGGGTCGGCGCCCGGGCGGCCCAGGGTCACCCCGGGTCGTGCCTGGGCGCGCTGAAGGTCGTGCTCGCAGAAGTGACCGGACCGTTCCCGTGACCCACCGTCAGGGGGCATGATGGTTCGGCCCACCTACGGGCCAGCCAAAACGTGACATTGTACGCTGGTGCTCCGCACCTTTCGGAGGACCGCAGTGACCGAGCCCAAGCCCCGCCCCCTCATCTCCGTCCAGGAGCGTCTGCGCGACCAGGTCGCGCACGCGCTGCGGGCCGCGCTGATCTCCGGTGAACTGCGCCCCGGCGTGGTGTACTCCGCCCCCGCGCTGGCCGCCGACTTCGGCGTCTCGGCCACTCCGGTCCGCGAGGCGATGCTCGACCTGGCCCGCGAGGGCCTGGTCGAGGCGGTGCGCAACAAGGGCTTCCGGGTCACCGAGATGACCGAGCACGATCTGGACGACTTCACCGAGATCCGCGCGCTGATCGAGGTCCCCACGGTGGGCCGGGTCACCCGCAGCGCCACCAAGGAGCAGCTGGAGGCGCTGCGCCCGGTGGCCCAGGAGATCGTCGCCGCCGCCCGTCAGCACGACCTGATCGGCTACCTGGAGGCGGACCGCCGCTTCCACCTCACCCTGCTCGGCCTGGCCGGCAACGCCCACCTGGTCGAGGTGGTCGGCGACCTGCGCAAGCGCTCCCGCCTCTACGGCCTGACCCGGCTCGACCAGCGCGGCGAACTCGTCTCCTCCGCCGAGGAGCATGTGGAACTGCTCGACCTGATGCTGGCCGGCGACGCGCCGGCCGCAGAGGCCTGCATGGCCCGCCACCTGGGCCACATCCGCTCGCTCTGGGCCGAGGGCCAGGGGGAGAACGAGGAGGAGAAGCCGGCCCTGCGACTCGGGCTGCGGTAGGTGCGGGTGGCGGCGGGCCGCGGGCCGCGGGGTGAGGCCGGGCGGGGACGGACTCGTTCGGGTGAACGAGCAGGCTTCGCTTCCGGTGGGTGCGGGCGGCCTACGATGACGGCATCGATGCCTGGCCCCGACCGGAGGTCGCCGATGTCTGCCGCTGCTGCGGAGCACCCGCTTCACCAGCCGTCGCTGCTTGAGCTGGCTGAGTAGTTCCATCGGGATCACGAGGGCTATCGCGTCGAGATCCTCGGGAACCAGCTCATCGTGACGCCGCCCGCCGACGGCTCACACGCCGAATCACTGACTGACCTCATGCTGCTGCTCGCGGCAGCCGGCTTGCATGCTGAGCAGGCACGAGTGCTGCACGCCATCGGACTCTGGCTCCCGGACGGTCCGTCGGGCTACGCCATCCCTGATCTCGTGGTCGTCGACGCGGACTACCGAGATCACCTGGCCGAATACGGCTGCTGCGAGCCCGCCGTCTTCCGACTCGTGGTCGAGGTCACGTCGGCCGACTACCGTATGGATCTCATGGCCAAGCCCACGGTCTACGCCGGCGCCGGCATTCCCCTCTACGTGATCGTCGACTGGAAGAACCGCCGCGTGCGCGTGCTCACCGACCCGCAGGACGGCGAGTACCGCGTCCACGCCGTCCACCACCCCGGGCAGTCCTTCGAGCTCCCCGAGTCGATCGGTGCGCTCGTGAAGCTCGACGTGGACAGCGTCCTGGGCCCTGAGGCCTGACCACCCGGACTCTCACTGACCGACCGTCAGTCGCCCGTCTGCCATCTCCAGCACCCGGTCCACGCCGCCCAGCAGCGCGCGGTCGTGCGTGACCATGACCGTCGCCGTCCTGTGCACTCGGGTGACCTCGGCCAGTAGGTCCACGATCTGCGCGCCGCGCTCGTGGTCCAGGGCGGAGGTGGGCTCGTCCACCAGCAGGACCGAGGGCTCACCGAAGAGGGCGCGGGCGATGTTGACGCGTTGGCGTTCGCCGCCGGAGAGCTGGTGGGGACGGCGGCGCTGCTTGGCGGGGTCGAGGCCGACGGAAGCGAGGAGCTCCTCGGCGCGGGAGCGGGCCCGGGCCGGGCGCTCGCCGCGCAGGTCGGCGAGGACCAGCAACTGCTCGGCCGCGGTGAGGGAGGCGAGCAGGTTGGACTGCTGGAAGACGATGCCGAGGTGGTCGCGGCGCAGGGTGGTGCGGGCCCGGTCGGAGAGGGTGCCCGCGTCCTGACCGGCGAGCAGGACCTGGCCGCGGTCGGGGCGCAGCAGGGTGGCGGCGACCGCGAGCAGGCTGGACTTGCCGGAGCCGGAGGGGCCGACGACCGCCGTGAACTCGCCCGGCGCGACCTCCAAGGAGACCTCGTCCAGGGCGGTCAGGCGCTGCTCGCCGTCGGGGTAGGTGAGGGTGACGTCGCGCAGGGCCAGGCCGGTGCGGGTCCGCGGGGCGGCGAGGGTGGAGGGCATCAGTTGCTTCCTCATCGGTTGGCGCCGAGGGCGGCGATCGGGTCGACGGCGGTGATCCGGCGCACGGCGAGCACGGCGCCCAGCAGGCCCAGCAGGACCATGGCGACCACGGGTACCGCGATGCTGGCCAGGCTCAGGTCGAAGGGCACTCCGGCCGAGGCGACCGCCCCGCCGATCGCGCCCGCCGCGCCGCCGAGCAGGGCTCCGGCCAGCAGCACCACGGCGGCCTGGGCGAGGGCGTCCCGGACCAGGTAGGCGCTGCTCGCGCCGACTGCCTTGAGCACCGCGATGTCGGGCTTGCGCTGGATCGTCCAGACGGTGAAGAAGGCGCCGACCACCAGGGCGCTGACCGCGAACAGGAAGCCCTGGATGAGCTGCAGGCTGCCCTGCTCGGCCGCGTAGCCGTCGATGCCCGTCAGTGCGTCGTCGACCGTGACGGCCTTGGTGTTCTGGGCCTGATCGAGGGCGCTGAGGTCGGCGCCCGTGCCGGTGGTGATCGCGAGTGCGGTGGGTCGGCTCTGGCCGCTGAGCGCCTGCCAGGTGGGCAGCGTGGTCCAGACGGTGGGCGCGTGGGCGTAGGAGCGCGGCTCGGTGATCGCGCTGACGGTCAGCGTCTTAGGCCCTATCCGAACCTGCTGACCCACGGTCAGGTGGTTCTGGGCGGCGGTGTCGGCTCCCACGGCGACCTGTTCGTCGTTCGGGGCGGCGCCCGAGCGGAGCGTCGGCAGCAGCCCGCCGGGGACGCCGAGCACGCTGACCGAGGCGGCCGGGCCGTCGGAGGTCAGGCGGGTCATCGACAGGCCGAACGGCTCGACCGCGGAGATGCCCGGGCCCGCGGACCAGCCGGCCTGTTGCTCGGCCGAGACGGTGCTGGAGCTGAACGAGACGGTCGGCGCGGCACCGGCGGGCGCGCCGAAGACGATCCGGTCGGCCGGCAACCCGGCGACCGTGGAGGAGGCCGCGGCGGCCAGCCCGCCGGTCAGTCCGTAGAGGAAGACCACCAGGGTGGTGATCAGCGTGACCGCCGCGCCCATCAGGGCGAAGCGGCCGCTGGCGAAGCGGATGTCCCGCAGGGCGACGAACACGACTACCTTCTTCGGTGGTGGTTGGTGGTTGGTGGTTGGTGGTTGGTGGTTGGTGGTTAGTGGCTGGTGGTTAGTGGCTGGTCGGTGGCTGGTTGGTGGCTGGTGCTGACGGGCGACGGTTGGCATCGGCCGGCTGCCGACGTCTCCAACTCTGGCGATCGGCGCCCTGCTTGCCATCGCCGAGAGGAGCGGCTTGCGGGCCGTTCGCTCGATGGAGGCGGGAATCCATCGAACGGTTGATGCCGCAGGGCATGGCCAGGCGCACCGATGCCCGTACTCTCGGAAGGCGTGAACCGCCTCAACCACCCAGGCCGCGCCGACCGGGACCGTGCGAACGGTCGTGCCGACGCCGGCCGCCCCGCCCCCGTCCTCGCCGGACACGCCGCCAGCACGCCTGCCCTGCGGACGATGAACCTTGCCCTGCACGGGCTCTTCTTCGTCCTGCTGGCAGTGCTGCTGCTGCGCGGTCTCCTGGCCGGTGAGCTGAGCCACGGCGGCCCGGGCCCGGCCGGTCTGCTCCTCGCGATCGCGCTCGGCGCCGCCTACGCGCTCGGTGGCCGGGTTCAGCGGGTGCGTACCGACCGGCGCTGGGCCGGTGGTTGGCTGGCCGCCGTGGTGGTGCTCTGGACGGCGCTCACCCTGCTGCATCCCGAGTTCTGCTATCTCGCCTTCCCGCTCTACTTCGTCTGCCTGCACCTGCTGCCGGTGCGCTGGGCGGTGCCCGCCGTGCTCGGGCTGACCGGCATCGTGGTGGCCGCCCAGGCCGGCACCGAGGGCGGTCTCAGCACGGCGAAGGTGCTCGGCCCGCTGGCCGGCGCCGCGGTCGCGCTGCTCACCGCCTACGGGTACGCGGCGCTCTACCGGGAGAGCCGCGCCCGCCAGCGCCTGATCGAGGACCTGGTGCGCACCGAGAGCAAACTGGTGGCCAGCCAGCGCGCGGCCGGACGGTTGGCGGAGCGCCAGCGGCTGGCCCGGGAGATCCACGACACCCTTGCGCAGGGTCTGTCCAGCATCGTGATGCTGGCCCGCGCGGCGGAGGCGGCGCTGCCCGCCGATCCGCAGGCCGCCGCCGAGCGGATCGGCGAGGTGGGCCGCACCGCCTCCGAGAACCTCGCCGAGGCCCGCCGCTTCGTCCGGGCGCTGACCCCGCCGGCACTGGACGACGCCACCCTCGCCGAGGCACTGCGCCGGCTCTCGGCCGGGCGCGGCGCCGTCTTCCATCTGGACGGCGAGCCCTACCCGCTGCCGGTGGAGGCCGAGGTCGCCCTGCTGCGGCTCACCCAGGAGGCGCTGGCCAACGCGGTGCGCCACGCCGCAGCGGGCCGGATCGCGGTGACTCTCAGCTACCTGGACGACGAAGTGACGCTCGACGTGTTCGACGACGGCGTGGGCTTCGACCCGCTCAAGCTGGCCGATCCGACCGGCACCGGCGGCTTCGGCCTGCACGGGATGCGCGAGCGGATCGCCGCCCTCGGCGGCAGCCTCACGGTCGAGTCCGCCCTGGGCGAGGGTACGGCGGTGGCGGTCTCGCTGCCGCTGGGCGAGCTCCCGGCGGACGGCCTCGACACGGACGGCCTCGACACGGACGGCCTCGGCGTCGACGGCTTCGGCACCGCCGAGTTCAGCACCGCCGAGTTCGGCACCGCCGAGTTCGGCACTGCCGAGTTCGGCCCGGACGGCGTCGGACCGGGCAACATCGGCCTGGACGACGTCGACCTGGACAGCCTCGGCACATACGGCTTCGGCTGGGGCAGGCCCAACCGGCAGAAGTACGCGCCGGCCGCGTTCATCACCTCCGGGGTGATCGTCGGCCCGCTCAGCCCCGACCACAGTGCGGAGGGCGGGCGATGATCCGGGTCCTGCTGGTCGATGACCATCCCGTGGTGCGCCGTGGCCTGCGCGCGATGGTGGACGAACTCCCCGAGCTGTCAGCGGTCGGCGAGGCCGGCGACGGCGCCGAGGCGCTGCGCCTGCTGGCGGCCCTGCCCGGGCCCGAGCGGCCCGATGTGGTGCTGATGGACCTTCAGATGGGCGCCGGCATGCACGGCGTCGAGGCGACCCGGCAGATCAACGCGCTGCCCGACCCGCCCGCCGTGCTGATCCTGACCACCTACAGCACCGATGCCGACATCCTGGCCGCGGTCGAGGCCGGCGCGACCGGTTACCTGCTCAAGGACGCGCCGCCCCAGGAGCTGGTCGCCGCCGTCCAGGCTGCTTCGCGGGGCGAGACGGTGCTGGCTCCTCCGGTGGCGGCTCGGCTGCTCGGGCGAGTCCGGGCCGGCCGGCCCACCCTGTCACCGCGGGAGGCCGAGATCCTCCAGCTGCTCGCCGAGGGGCTGGCGAACCGTCAGATCTCCAAACGCCTCTTCATCAGCGAGGCCACCGTCAAGACCCATCTGGTCCACATCTACGAGAAGCTCGGCGTCGACAGCCGCACCTCCGCGATCGCGGCCGGCCTCAGCAGCGGCCTGATCCGGGCCGGCTAGTACTGCAGCTGTAACGGGGTGGGCGCTGGGCGCCGGACCGCGGGGCGGCCCTCGCCGGGCCGGCCCGCGCCCGGGTGACCGCGCCGTCCAGCAGGCCGGCGCTCCCGACAGCCGCTACGCGTGATCGGCCATGCCGGGTTGCGCCCCGCTCAGTGGCGGGTGAAGCGCAGGCTGAGGGTGACCGTGGTGAGGCCCTTGAGCATTCCACCCTTGTTCCAGCCCATGCCGAAGTCGACACGGTCGACGGCGACCTCGCCGGTGAGCGTGACATCCGTGGGAGTCGCTGCGGCGGCCTGGGCGGTGAACTCCAGCGGGCGGGTCGTGCCGAGCACGGTGAGGTGGCCGGTGACCTGGGCGATTCCGGCGTTGTCCGCCGTGACGCTGTCGGCGGTGAAGGTGAACGTCGGGTGATTGTCGACGTCGAAGAAGTCGGCGGAGCGCAGGTGGACATCGCGCTTGGCGTTCTTGGTGTCGATTGAGGCGGCGTCGACGGTCAGCGTGCCGTGCGCGGAGCGGTCGGGCAGCAGCTCGCCCTCGCCGCTGAGCTTGGTGAAGGCGCCCTTCACGTTGACCAGGCCCCACATCGCCTTGTGCTGGATGCGGACCGAGGAAGCGGCTGGGTCGAGGTGCCAGGCGCCGACGCTCAGATCGGCGGCCGGGAGCGGAGAGGACTGGGAAGTGGGGTTCGCCATGGCGATCACGCCTTCAGGAGGTGACATTTTGCTTGTAGCTATCAATAGCATATCTCCTTACTTTTCCGCAGCCTATAGCCACTCCCAGAATCACTCCCGGAGCCACTCCCAGAGTCACCTCCACAGCGGTGGGGGCCGCCGCACGTAGCGACGGCCCCACCCCCTTCCTCCTGAACCGCCCAGTGAGCCGGTTCAGTAGCCGGTCAGTCGAAGATCTGGAACTCGGAGATCTGCCCGGCCGGCCAGCCGGTGTTCGCGGTGAAGTTGAGCCGCAGGTAGCGGTCGTCGGTTCCGCTCGGCAGCGTGATGCCGACGGAGTTTCCGGTCGCCGGATCGAAGGTGTAGTTGGCGGAGCCGACCAGCGTCGTCCAGGTGTTGCCGTCGGTGGAGCCCAGCACGCTCAGGGTCTGGGTGCGGGCGGCCCAGGCGGTGGACGGCGGCAGGTCAAGGGTGATCGAGCCGAGCTGCTGGCTCGTGCCCAGGTCCGCCTGGAGCCACTGCGGGAAGGCGTTGTCGGTGCTCTCCCAGTAGCTGCTGGTGTTGCCGTCGTTGGTGTTGGACGGCACGTAGGTCTGGGTGTAGCCGCTGGCGGTCATGGTCGCGCCCAGCGCCAGGTTGGTGGTCGAGGACGGGTTCCCGCTCCCGGTCAGGCCGATGGTGAGCGGGCTGTTGCCCGCGCTGCCGTTGACCGTGACGCTGCCCGTGCGGGTGCCGGTGGCGGTCGGCGTGAAGGTGACGCTGACCGTGCAGGACGCGCTCGGTGCGATCGAGGCGCCGCAGGTGTTGCTCTGCGCGAAGTCACCGGTGGCGGTGATGCCGGAGACGGTGGCGGCCGCGGTGCCGGTGTTGCTGACCGTGACGGTCTGCGCGCCGCTGCCGGTGCCGACCGTCTGTCCGCCGAAGGCCAGCGAGCTCGGGTTGGCCGCCAGCGTGGCCGAGTTGGTGCCGCCGCCGCTCGGGAACACCTCGAAGTCGGAGAGCTGACCGGCGGCCCATCCGGTGTTCGCCGTGATGTTCGCCCGCACGTAGCGGGCCGTGGTGGCGTTGAAGGTGATGGTCACCGTGTTGTTGTTGGCGTTCGGGTCGAAGGTGTACCCGGCCGAGCCGACGATCGTCGAGAAGGTCGAGCCGTCCGTCGAACCCAGCAGTGACAGGGTCTGGGTGCGGGTGGCCCAAGCGGTGGACGGCGGCAGCTTGAGGACGACCTTGCCGATCCGGAAGCTCTGGCCGAGGTCGACCTGGGCCCACTGCGGGAACGAGCCGTTCTGGCTCTCCCAGTAGGTCGACGGATCCGGGTCGGTGAGGTTGGCGGCGACGTAGGGGCTGTTCGCCGAACTCGCCGCAGCCGGCCGGCCGGCCGCGATGTCGGTGCTGCTGTCGATGCCGCTGCCGGTCAGCGCGACGGTGGTCGGGCTGTTGTTCGCGTTGCCGGTGATGGTCAGACTGCCGGTGCGCGAGCCGCCCGCGGTGGGGGTGAAGGTGACGTTCACGGTGCAGGACGCACCGACCGCGACGGTCGAGCAGTTGTTGGTCTGGCTGAAGTCACCGGTCGCCGCGACGCCGGAGACGCTCGCCGAGGTGGTGCCCGAGTTGGTCACCGTCACGGCCTGGGCGGCGGTCGAGGAGCCGACCACGGTGCCGGCGAACGACAGGCTCGCCGGGGCGGCGTTCAGCACCGGGCCGGGCGCGGTGCCGGTGCCGGAGAGGCTGACGGTGTCGGTGTTCCCACCGGCGTTGACGGTCAGGGTGCCGCTGCGGGCGCCCGTCGCGGTCGGCGTGAAGGTCACGTTGACTGTGCACGAGCCGTTCGCCGCGATGCTGGAGCCGCAGGTGTTGCGCTGCGCGAAGTCGCCGCTGGTGGCGATCGAGGCGACGGCGGCGGCCGAACCGGTCGGGTTGCTGACCGTCACGCTCTGCGCGGCGCCCGTCGAACCGGTCGCCACCGAGCCGAAGTTGAGCGCGCCAGGGGTGGCGGTCACGCCGGTGGCCGGGTAGGGCGGGTAGACCGGGGCGGGCCACGGGCCGCAGAGCGGCGTGCCGCTGACGCCCGAGTTTCCGCCGCCGTCGGTGACCGTGAAGTTCCCGCCCTCGCAGTTGTAGACCGGCGAGGACGCGCCCACGCCGCTCGCGGTGACGTTGCTGAAGCTCGCAGCGCCGCCGGTCTGCTCCTGCAGCGCGAAGGTTCCGGTGCCGGCGATGGTCACGTTGTCGAGCGAGACCCCGCTGATGGTGCCCTCGACCCACTGCACGGCCTCGTACGGGCTCTGCTCGATCAGTGCGTTGCTCACGTTGATCGGTCCGGTGATCGACCCCTGGCTGCCGTCGAACCAGAGCGCGCCGACGCCGAACTGCCAGTTCGGGTCGAGGTCGCCGTCCCGGATCAGGGTGTTGTTCGAGATGGTGGTGGTGCCGACCGGGGTGGACGTGAAGCGCTGCCCGACCTGGATGCCGCCGCCCTGGGTGATCCCGCTGTCCTGGACCAGGTTGCCGGTGACGGTGTTGTCGTGGCCGCCGTAGATCGCGATCCCGTTGGCGAGCATCTGCAACTGCACCGTGTTGTTGGAGATGGTGTCGTTGGCGTCGGCGCCGATGCTGGAGTCCGCCCAGGTGGCGATGCCGTCGTCACCGGTGTTGCGGATATCGCTGTTGGTGACGGTGGAGTTGGTGACGCCGCCGTGGAAGTTGATGCCGTCCGCGGTGGTGTCGCGGATCCGCATGCCGCTGAAGGTCAGCTTGTCCATCGGCCCGTCCATCCAGGCGCCGACCTTGTCGTGCTCGATCCACAGGTTCGAGACGGTCGAGGCGCTCAACGCGCCGCCGATGCCGTTGACCTGGGCGCCGTCGTTGCGGTCTTGGACGTTGCCGAAGAGCGCGAAGTTCTGCAGGTGCACGTTGCTGCTCGGCGAGGGCGCCGAGTTGCCGTAGAAGCCGGGGGCCGAACCGGTGACGGTCGAGTACCACATGCCGGCGCCCGCGATCGTCACGTTGTTCACGCTGATGTGGCCCGGGATGTTGAACGTGCCCGGCGGGATCCACACCGTGCCGCCGGCGCCGGCCGCGCTGATCGCCGCGTTGAACGCGCTGGTCGCGTCGTTCACGCCGGTCGCGTCGGCGCCCTCGCTGGTCACCGAGACCGAGCCCGCGGGCTGTGTCAGGGCCGGGCCGACCTGCTCGAAGTCGGCGAAGTCGATCGTGTAGGAGGACGCGGTGTCCCCCGGGTCGACCTGGAGCTTGAAGGTGGTGCCGGCCGGATAGCTGGTCGGGAGCAGGCGGTGCGTCTCGTCGAAGAAGTGGTGCGGGTTGCTGCCGGGGGTGTTGGTGAACGGGTAGCCGCCGTAGAACCAGCTGTAGGCGTTGGTCAGGGTGAAGTCGCTCTGCTTGGTGCCGTTGATGTAGAGCGACAGCGGCGCGGTGTAGACCGACCCGTCCGAGGTGTCCGGGATGCTGTACCGGAAGTCGATCGAGTTGGTCGCCACCGGTGTGGTGAACGAGACGTACTGGCCGCTGCCCTGCAGCGTCACGGCCTTGCGCCCCGACGCCTCGTCGGCGAGCTGGCCCTGGGTGTAACTCGGGCCGATGACAGTGCCGTTGGTGGCGGAGTTCTCGGCCTGCACCTCGACGTACGGCAGGCTTGCGCCGCTGCCTCCGGTGGCCGTGGCGGCGGTGCCCGTGGCGGCGGCGGTGGTCGTGGAGGCGGTGGTGGTGGCCCAGGCCGGCTGGTTCGCCACCGCCAGGACGCCGGTGGCGGCCAGCAGCGTGGTGACGACCGCCGGGGCGAGCGCTCGTCTCAGGTCTCGGGTCAGGTTCCTGATGGGGTGGAACATCTCTTGCTCCATTCAGCATGGACATGCCAGTGAGCGCGGTCGGCACCACCACCGGGCGAGCGGAGCGGGATGTGGTGGGGTGGGGGAGTGGGGCGGGGAATGCGCCTCGCTGGGTCCGTGCGTGGCAGAGCGGCGAGGTGGTCCGCGGGCTTGGGTGAGCGGGCGGACATGGTGCCGACGCGAGGGGAACCGTAACTGCTCTGACACGTGCGTGCAATATCTAGACGCAAGACTGTCGAATCGCGACGTTCACTTGCAAGATCTGAAGTGGGCCGAGTCGGCCTGCCGGCCGTCTTCCCCGCGAAATGCGGCAGATCGCTTGCGGCAAGCGGTGCTGGATTTTTGCAAGAAGAAGCAAGCGGGTTGCGGTGGATGCCCTAGGCTGGTCGCCATGACACGACGACTTGCCGAGGTGGCCAAGAAGGTCGGGGTGAGTGAGGCGACGGTCAGCCGGGTGCTCAACGGCAAACCCGGCGTCTCCGAGCAGACCCGTGGCGCGGTGCTGACCGCCTTGGACGTGCTCGGCTACGAGCGTCCGACCCAGCTGCGCGGCGAACGCTCGCGGCTGGTCGGGCTGGTGCTGCCGGAGCTGCAGAACCCGATCTTCCCCGCCTTCGCCGAGGTGGTCAGCGGCGCGCTGGCGCAGCAGGGCTTCACCCCGGTGCTCTGCACGCAGACCGCGGGCGGCGTCTCCGAGGCCGACTACGTCGAACTGCTGCTCCAGCAGCAGGTATCGGGCGTGGTCTTCTTCGGTGGGCTCTACGCGCAGGCCGAATCCGTGCACGAGCACTACGAGTTGCTCTCCCAGCGAGGCCTGCCGACCGTGCTGATGAACGCCGCGATCCCGGAACTCGGCTTCCCGCAGGTCAGTTGCGACGACGCGGTGGCGGTCGAGCAGGCGGTCGGGCACCTGGTCTCGCTCGGGCACCGGCGGATCGGCCTGGTGCTCGGCCCGCCCGATCACATGCCCTCACGGCGCAAGCTGGCGGCCGCGGGGCCGGCCCTCGGCCGGGCCGGGCTGGAGCTCGGCGAGGCCGACGTCGAGCACGCGCTGTTCTCGCTGGAGGGCGGTCAGGCCGCCGCGGCGCGGCTGCTCGGGCGCGGCGTCACCGCCATCGTCTGCGCCTCCGACCCGCTGGCCCTGGGCGCCGTGCGGGCGGCTCGCCGCCGCGGGATGGACGTGCCGGGCGACGTGTCGATCGTCGGCTACGACGACTCGTCCTTCATGACCTGCACGGATCCGCCGCTGACCACGATCCGGCAACCCATCGAGGCGATGGGGCGCGCGGCGGTCGGGCTGCTGATCGGCGAGTTGGCCGGCGCCAAGGTCACCCACGACGAGCTGCTCTTCGAGCCGGAGCTGGTCGTGCGCGGCTCGACCGGACCGGCGCCCAAGTAGTGCTGCCGGGCTCGCCGTTCGGTCGGCTCTGCGCGCGATGAGGCGAGGTGCGATAGGGCGAGGCGAGGTGCGGTGAGGGCCGGACCCGGCACGGGTCCGGCCCTTCTGTGGGAACTGGTGGCCGGGTGGCCCGGCCTGACCGTACGTCAGGCCGGGCCACCCGGAGTGTGGGGCGGGGTGGCGGTCAGTGCTTGGCGGCCGTCGAGGTCACGCAGGCGTTGGCCGAGTTGGACCAGAGGCCCTGCAGGTCGAAGCTGCCGGTGCTCAGCTTGACGAAGGCGTCCATGTTCTCGCACTCGTCGCCGATTTCACCGTTGGTGCCGTTCCAGCCGATGCTGGGCCAGAAGTCGGTCACCGTCTCCGCGTACTCGTGCGTCTCGGTCGACTCGATGCCGGACAGCGCGCGGCCGTCGGTCAGCGTGGTGCAGCCGTCGACGCCGGTGTCCGGGACGTAGGGCATGTTGGTGTAGGCGATCTTGCCGTACGACGCCGAGGTGGTGAAGTCGTGCCAGGCGCAGAAGCCGCTGCTCGGGAAGCCGTCCGGGTGCATGCCGGTGTCGGAGAGGATCACGTACTGGGCGTTCAGGTTCGGCGCCTGGGTCTTGTTGCCGAAGTGCCCGGCGGCCTTGACCGCTTCGGCGACCAACTGGGCGGCGGTGGCGCTGGTCGGCTCGGCGGCCGCGTTGTCGAACCAGACGCCGGCCAGCGGGGAACTGGTCGGGTGCTGGACGTGGGTGCCCTTGGTGCCGCAGGTGCTGGTGCCCTTCGCGACGCCTTCGCAGTACTGGTCGAGGATGGTGCCCCAGGTGTCCTGGCTGCCGTAGAGGCCCTTGAACAGTGCCTGCATGTCGGGCGCCACTCCGGCCGGGTCGCTCTTCGACCACTGCGAACCCCAGAAGACCAGGTAGACCTTCGGAGTCGGCGAGACCACGCCCTGGGTGCCGTTGGAGTCGACCGACAGGGTGTTGGTGGAGGTCGCCGTCGCCGCCTGGGCGTGCGCGCCCGGGTGCAGCGGCTTGACGCCGAAGTGGCTGACGCCGGCCGAGGCCGGGCCCGCGAATCCGAGGGTGGCCGTGGCGAGTGCGGCGGCGCCGAGGGCGGCGCCGGCGGCGGCGAGGGAGCGGATGGGCATGGGGAGTCCTTCCCGAAGGTGGGGGTCGCGCGGGAATCGGAGGACCTACGTGGTGCCGCGCGCAACCCAACCAGCTGCTTCGCGAACCGTCCATACCTCGGACATGACAAGTCGACAGATTTTACGGAGACGTCATCGATCAGCGGGACGATCTGCTGACGAAACGGCCCACATCAGCAGAATCTGATGCGGGCCGTTCAGTGCCCCTGGGGGCGACTCGGTGGGTTGATCAGCAGACCGGGATCAGCACGGTCAGCGTGAACCGGTGCGGGGCCGGGTTGCCCGGCGCCAGCTGAGTGACCGTCACCGGGATGCTGGTCCCCGGCGTCGCGTGCGGGTCCACCTGGAGCGCGAAGCCCCGGTTGACGTTGGCCCAGGTGTTGAGCACGTCGTCGTCGCAGGTCGCCGTGGTGCCGTCGGCCGAGATCACGCACGGCCGGTAGTCGGGCGCGCTGCTCAGGAACTTCGAGCCGGCCGGCAGCGTCGCCACCACCTTGCCCGGCACCGGATAGCCGCTGGAGGGGCCGAGGTTGCGCTCCAGCACCTCGAAGTCGGCCGGGTTGCCGGGGGCGGCGGGCTTGGGGGGACGGACCAGTTCCAGCACCGCGTTGTTCACCGGGGCCGAGGTGTCGAAGCTCCAGGTGGTGGAGTTGTCGTTCGGGTTCTGGCTCGGGTCCCAGGTCACCACGGCGGTGCCGCCGGGGTAGCCGGCCGGCCCCGGCGTGGTGCTGATCGTGTTGGCGAAGATCGTGTCGGTCTCGCAGCTGGCCGGCTTCAGGTTCTGCGCGACCGGGAAGCGGGTCCAGTTCCAGCCGCCGTCGACCGGTCCCGACTGGAACGGGCCGGGGACCAGCGTGAGCCCCGGATTGGCCGGGCCGTTGACGACCAGCGTCGCGGAGGTGGGGGTCTCGGTGCCGTTGTTGCAGATGGTCACCAGCACCTTCCCGACCGCGCCGGGGGCGGTCGGGAAGGACGGCGGGCTGACCTGCACGCTGAGGTCCTTGGCGAACGTCGAGCGGTGGCCGGCGGCGGTGGTGGCGCCGCGCAGGGCCGGGCCGTGGCTCGCGCCGTGCAGTCGGGGGACGGCGGCGGCCGCGGCCGTCTGGGCGAGGGGGAGCGGCAGCAGCAGGGCAGCCGTGAGGAGGGCGGGGATCCGCATCGGGGTACTCCGGTGGGAGGGTGGTGGGTGAACGTCGTCGTTCGATCACGAAGTTATGCACGGCCGCCACGGGTCGGCCTGGGGAGTTACTCCGCTCGGCCCCAGGGCCTGTCGAAGGCGTCTCGGACGACGATCACTGCCGCCGTACAGTGGAGCCGTGTTCACTCTCGACGAGCTGGCCCTGCCGATCATCGCCGCCCCGATGGCCGGCGGCGCCTCCACCCCCGAACTGGTCGCCGCCGTGAACGCCGCCGGCGGGCTCGGCTACCTGGCCGCCGGCTACCGGACGGCGGCTGCCATGGCCGAGCAGATCGCCCGCACCCGCGAGTTGACGGACCGCCCGTTCGGCGTGAATCTCTTCGTGCCGACCGCCACCGACCCGGCCGAGCTCGCCGCGCTGCCCGCCTACCGTGCCGAACTGCTGCCCGAGGCCGAGCGCTGGGACGTCACGTTGCCCGAGCGGATCGCGCCGGACGACGAGGACTGGGCGGCCAAGATCGCCGCGCTGCTCGCCGACCCGGTCCCGGTGGTCTCCTACACCTTCGGCCTGCCGACTCGTCAGGAGGCGGGCGCGCTGCGGGCGGCCGGCACGGCTCAGGTGGCCACGGTGACCAGCGTGGCCGAGGCCCGGGCGGCGGCCGAACTGGGCATGGACGGGCTCTGCGTGCAGGGTCCCGAGGCCGGTGGGCACCGCGGCACGCACACCGTCAAGGCCGAGCGGGGCACCGAGCCGTTGCGCGACCTGCCCCTGCTCGACCTGCTGGCGCGGGTCCGGGTCACCGCCGACCTGCCGCTGATCGCGGCCGGCGGGCTCGGCGACGGCCCCCGGATCGCCGCGGCGCTCGCCACCGGCGCCGCCGCCGTCCAGCTCGGGACCGCCTACCTGCTCACCGACGAGGCCGGCACCTCCGCCCCGCACCGCGCCGCCCTCGCCGATCCCGCCTTCACCGAGACCGTCCGTACCCGCGCCTTCACCGGCCGGGTGGCCCGAGGCCTGCGGAACTCCTTCACCGACCGTCACGCCGACCAGGCCCCGCACGCCTACCCCGAGGTGCACCACCTCACCGCCCCGCTGCGCGCCGCGGCCACCGGGCGCGGGGACACGCAGACCATGCACCTGTGGGCCGGCACGGCGTTCCGCCAGGCGCGGCCCGGTGGCGCGGGGGAGCTGACGGCGCGGCTCTGGCGGGACGCGCGGCACTGATCGGTCGCGGGTGTGGTCGCAGCGATCGTCCCAACCCCTTGTGAACTCTCGATCTTCATGGAAGGGTTGGACCCGCTGTGCAGCACGCACACACATCAGACAGAGGATTGAAGTCCATGGTCTCGGCGCCCTTCAGTGGCCGCCGTCGGTACTGAGCGGTCTGCCTTCCCCGGCAGCATCGCCTCGATCGGTACCACGCCCGTCTTCGCACGGCGGCCCCACGTGCGGTGTTTTCGGCACCGCTTTCGACAAGCAGGCGCAGCTCAACGGAGCGCGCTTCACCATGTCATCAACGTGAGGTCATCATCATCGTGGACACCAATGTCCAGAGCTTTGCCGTCGCCAACCTCCGCCGCCGCCCCGTGGTCATCGAGACCGCAGGCTTCGTCGCGGGGTTCGACCCCAGCACCACCAGCCCGTTCATCAACTACGCGACGCCGCTGCCCGGCGCCGAGCCGACCGCGCGGGACGTCGCGGCGCTGATCGCGGCCTTCCGCGAACGTGGTCTCAAGCCGCGCCTGGAATTCGCCCCCGACGCCGCGCCGGCCGTGGAACCCGCCTTGCGCGCAGTCGGTTTCAGCACTGAGGCGGTGCACGAGTACCTGGTCTGCACCCCGGCCACGCTGGCCGTCCCGCCGGCCGGTCCAGGCGCGCCCTTGGTGGAGACCCCGGCCACCGACGAGGACTACACCGCGGTCGACGCCGCCCTGTCCGAGGCCTTCGCCGGCGAGTTCACCTCCTCACCCGAGGGCGCGGCCCGCCTGCGCCGCACCCAGGAGATGGGCGGCGCGGTCCGCTTCGTCCGTTCCCCCGACGGCGGTTGCGCGGGTGGCGCGATGACCTCCGCACCGGCTGTCGGCACCTCGGAACTCGCCGGAGTCGGCACCCGCCCCGCCTACCGTGGTCGGGGCATCGCCGCCCGCGTCACGGCTGCCCTGGCCGAGACGATGTTCGCGGCCGGGGCGGAGTCGGTGTGGCTGGAGTACTCGGGCGAGGGCTCGCAGCGCGTGTACGAGCGGGTCGGGTTCCGGCCGCAGGGGACGCGGCTGTACATCTCGTTGGAGGGCTGAACCGTGGGTGGGGCCGCCGAGCGCGATCGGCGGCCCCACCCACGGTCACCTCGCCGGGGGAACGTGGGCCGCTTTCACCGTGGCGGTCGCCGCCGGGGCGTTCGGGCAGGGGTAGCGGGGCGCGAGGCCGGGCGGCCTCCGGTTCCTGGCGGCCTCAGTCGGCCACGCCCGCCTGGGCGTTGACCCGCTCGATCCGCACCCGCACCACCAGCTCACCCGGCACGCCGTTGCGCGCGCCGTACTCCTCGGCGCGGTCCTCGCCCATGTAGCGGGCGGCGATCCTGGTCGCCCAGGAACGCAACTCGGGCAGCTCCTCGCTCAGTTCCGCGCGGCCCTCGATGAGCACGAAGGCGAAGGGCGGCTGCTCGTCGTCCACACAGATCGCCACCCGGGGGTCGCGGGCGAGGTTGCGACCCTTGACGGTGGAGCGGCCGGTGTTGAAGACGATCTCGTCCCCGTCGAGCAGGAACCAGATCGGCGCCACGTGCGGGCGCCCGTCGGCCCGCACGGTGGAGAGCTTGGCGGTGCGGGTGCCGGAGCTGAGGAAGGCGCGCCAGGCGTCCTCGGTCATGATCGTCATGGGGCCATCCTGACGGAACGCCGAGCGCGCGGGCCAGCGGACGCGCGGCGCGCGGCGATCAAGGCCCGTGCAGGAACCAGCGGACGGCATCCGCTGGTTCCTGCACGACCGGTGAGGTCGAGCCCCCTCAGAACGAGCGCATGGTGGGACTGACCGATCCCACCGGGTGATTGGGACCTTCGGGTTCATCCGGCGAGGCCACACCTTCCAGGCGTTCGGCGTAGTGCCCGCTGCCGTTCGGCGGAACTCCTCGGCGTCCGGTCGAGTCCGGTCGGGGCTGGACCGTACCGTCGCGTCCATGACCGACTACGTGCTCGATCCGCACCCCGGGCTGTCCGCGGCGGAGCGGGCCTCGCTGGCCCGGGTGCGCCGCTGGGCGAGGGAGGTGGCGCCGCCGTTGCTGCTCTACGGTGTGGTCTGCGCGCTTCAGCTCGGGCTGCTCGCCGTGCTGCGCCGGCCGGGTTCGGCGCCGCTGGGGCGGCTGTTGCTCGGCGGGGACGGGCGGTTGGTGCTGGCGGTGGCCGAGCACGGGTATCCGGCGGCCGGGGCGCCGCGTGACGCGGGTGAGTTGGCTGTCTTTCCGCTCTACCCGGCGCTGGTCCGGCTCGTCCACCTGGTGACCGCCTTGAGTTTCGGGGACGCGGCGCTGCTGGTCTCGCGCGCCGCGGGGGCGCTGGCCGCGGTGCTGCTCTACCGGCTGGTCGAGCGGCTGTACGACCGGTGGACCGGGCTCTTCCTGCTGGCCCTGGTGCTGGCGCAGCCGCTGGCGGTGGTGCTCGGGATGGCCTCCAGCGAGGCGGTGTTCCTGGCCTGTGCGGTGGGTGCGTTGCTTGCCGCGCATCGGGGTCGGTGGGGCGCGGCGGGACTCCTCGGGGTGCTGGCGGGGCTGACTCGGCCCGGCGGGCTCGCGGTCGGGTTGGCGCTCGGGTTGGCAGCTGTTTTGACGGTGCGTCAGGGCTGGTCGTGGCGACCGCTGCTCGCCGCGCTGCTCGCCTGCTGCGCCACCCCGGGGTACCTGCTCTGGGTGGGGCTGCGCACCGGGCGGCCCGACGGCTGGTTCCGGATCCAGCGGGCCGGCTGGGGTGCCGAGTTGGACTGGGGGGCGCACAGCTGGGACTACGTCACCGACCAACTGGCGGGCGGCACCGGGTGGGTGGACGTCAGCGTCGCGTTGCTGGTGGTCGCGGCGTTGGGCGGCTGCCTGCTCGCGCTGCTGCGCCGGCCGTGGCCGCCGCTCGCGCTCTACGGGGTGCTGGTGACCGGGCTGGCGCTCGGCCAGAGCGAGTTCGCCGCGTGCAAGCCGCGGCTGCTGGTCCCGGGGCTGCTCTTCCTGCTGCCCGCCGCGGTCGCCCTGGCCAAGGCCCGCCCGCGCGTGGCCTGGGCGGTCGCGGGGGCGGTGCTGCTGGTGGGGAGCTGGTACGGGGCGTACCTGCTGACGTCCTGGCAGTCAGTGATCTGACGAGGCGTCAGGGAGAGCCGGCCAGCGCCCCTCCCGTCACCCCAGCAGCTCTCCCATCCACGTCTCGATCCCGGCCACCGTGCGCGGCAGCCCGTTGGACAGCAGGCGCGCCCCGTCCTCGGTGATCACCAGGTCGTCCTCGATCCGCACCCCGATCCCGCGCAGCTCGGCCGGCAGCGTCAGGTCGTCGCGCTGCAGGTAGAGGCCGGGTTCGACGGTCAGCACCTGGCCGGCCTCCAACACCCCGTCCAGGTAGGTCTCGGCGCGGGCCTTGGCGCAGTCGTGCTCGTCCAGGCCCAGCATGTGGCCGCTGCTGCAGAGCGTGTAGCGCCGGTAGAGCCCGCTGTCGGGGCGCAGCGCCTCCTCCGCGGAGATCCGCAGCACGCCCCAGTCGGCCAGCCCCTCGGCGAGTACCACCATGGCCGCCTCGTGGAAGTCGCGGTAGCGCGCGCCGGGGCGCAGCGCGTCGATGCCCGCCTGCTGGGCTGCCAGCACCAGCTCGTAGACCTGGCGTTGGACCGGCGTGAAGGTGCCGCCGAGCGGCAGGGTGCGGGTGATGTCGGCGGTGTAGAGGGTGTCGGTCTCCACGCCGGCGTCCAGCAGCAGCAGTTGGCTCGGGTCGAGGGGGCCGTCGTTGCGGATCCAGTGCAGCACACCGGCGTGCGCGCCGGAGGCGACGATGGTCTCGTAGCCGATCCCGTTGCCCTCGGCCCTGGCCCGCAGGTTGAAGACGCCCTCGATCCACCGCTCGCCGCGCCGGTGGCGCAGCGCGGCGGGCAGCGCGCGCACCACGTCCTCGAAGGCCAGCGTGGTGTAGTCGACGGCCAGTTGCATCTGCTCGACCTCCCAGGCGTTCTTGACCAGACGCAACTCGCCGAGCACAGTGGCGAGTTCGGCATTCCCGTCGCCCTCGACCAGGGAGTCGACCACCGGGTCGACGCCGCCCAGCACCCGGACGACCCCGTGCCGGTCGCCCAGCACCTTCTCCAGGGCGTCCGCGTGCTCGGTCCGCAGGCCGGTCAGCTGCGCCGCTTCGGCCAGGTCGGGGCGCCGCCCGGTCCAGAACTCGCCGTACCGGCGGTCGCGGTAGAACTCGTCGCTGACCCCGTCCCGTGCGGCGCGCGGCCGCAGGTAGAGCACCGGTTCGTGGCCGTCGCCGCCGTCCGGCTCCAGCACCAGCACGTTGCCGACCTGCTCCTCGCCGGTCAGGCCGGTCAGCCAGGCGAAGGCGCTGTGCGGGCGGAAGCGGTAATCGACGTCGTTGGTGCGCACCTTGAGCTGCCCGGCCGGCACGATCAGCCGCTCGCCGGGGAAGGCCGCGGAGAGTCTGGCCCGGCGGGCCGGCATCATCCGGTAGCCGGGCACCCGCGCCGAGGCGGGCAGCGGGGTGGCGGCCCAGGAGGCGCCCATGAAGGCGGCGAGGGCGGGCGAGATGGGCTGGTCGTGGCTCCCGGTGTTGGCGGAGGGGATCGGACGGGTCACGGGCGGGCTCCTTCGACGGCCTGAGGGCGGTGCGGGTCGAGCTGCGGGGTGCGCTGCGGTCGGCCCGCAGCACAGCGGCGGGGCTGCGGGGCGGTGCTGCGACGGGGGTTGAGCTGCGCTGATCTCGTTGCGCTGACCGGAGATTGACGCCCCGTTCGGACACAGCTGGATAACGGGATGGTCGATCTCTTGCCTGTGCAATTTCACATTACTATGTTACTCGTCACACCTCGGACGAGGCCAGCCCCCAGCGCCCCGGCCCCCAACGCGCCGCCCACACCACGCGCCAGAACCCTTTGCGGAGAGCACATGACCAGGCGTACCCACGCCGCCCTCGCGGCAGCGATCGCGGCGACACTCACCCTCGGCCTCGGGGCCTGTTCGAGCACCGGGAGCGGCTCCGGCGCGGACGAGAAGAGCCTGACCACCGCGGGCGACGGCATCATCGGCGGCACTCCGGTCAAGGGCGGCACCCTGCACGTGCTGGCCGACCAGGACTTCTCCGACCTCGACCCGACCCGCAACTGGGTCGAGCCGGAGATGGACTTCGGCATCCGCACCCTCTACCGCACGCTGACCACCTTCAAGGCCGAGCCGGGCTCGGGCGGCCTGCAGATCGCCCCGGACCTGGCCACCGACCTGGGCGAGCCGAGCGACGGCGACAAGACCTGGACCTTCCACCTCAAGGACGGCCTCAAGTACGAGGACGGCTCACCGATCGTCGCCGACGACATCAAGTACAACGTCGAGCGCTCCTTCTCGCCCGACCTGCCCGGCGGCCCGGACTACGCCAAGACGTACCTGAACGCGCCGGCCGACTACCAGGGCCCGCTGAAGGGGCAGCGCCTGGGCCCCTCGGCGATCGAGGTGCCGGACGCCAAGACGATCGTCTTCCACCTCAAGCGCCCGGTCGCCGAGTTCGGCTACACCGTCACGCTGCCCACCTTCGCGCCGGTGCCGATCGCCAAGGACACCGGCGCCAACTACGCCAACCACCCGTTCTCCTCGGGGCCTTACAAGATCCAGAGCTATGACCGGGGCAAGCAGCTGGTGCTGGTGCGCAACTCGTACTGGGACCAGTCCACCGACCCGGTCCGCAAGGCCTACCCCGACAAGATCGTGGTGGACCAGACGCTCAGCCCCACCAACGTCGCCGACCGGATGATCGCCAACCAGGGCGACGACCAGAACGCCATCGCCTACGCCGACCTCGACCCCTCCAAGGTCGGCAGCGTGGTCACCGACCCGACCGTCAAGGCCCGGCTGGTCAGCGAGAACTCCAACTGCGACGCGCTGCTGGACATGGACACCAGCAAGCCGCCGTTCGACAACCAGAACCTGCGCCTGGCGGTCGAGTACGCGGTGGACAAGGGCGCGTACCAGGCGGCCGTCGGCGGCCCTGCGCTGGCCGACATCGCCACCACCTACCTGCCGCCGGAGCTCACCGGCGGTTCCTCGGTGGACCAGCTCAAGATCCCGGTGAACGGCGATGTCGACAAGGCCAAGCAGTACCTGGCGGCCGGCGGCGCCCCGAACGGCTTCTCCACCACCCTCACCGTCGCCAGCAGCCAGGAGCAGCGCGCCGAGTCGCTGCAGGCCTCGCTCAAGCGGGTCGGCATCAACGTCACCATCAACGCGGTGGACGCCTCGGTCGCCTACTCGGTGGAGGGCAGCAAGACCACCCAGACCGGTCTCTCGCTGGCCGGTTGGTGCCCCGACTACCCGTCGGCCAGCACCTTCCTGCCGATGATGTTCGACAGCCGGATCATCACCGACACCGGCAACCAGGGCAACATCACCCGGTTCAAGGACCCGGCGGTGGACGCCGAGATGGACCGGATCGCCGGCCTGACCGACGTCGCCGCGGCCAACCAGGCCTGGCTGGCGCTGGACGCCAAGATCATGGGCGAGGCGCCGGCCGTCCCGCTCACCTGGCAGAAGAAGCCGCTGCTGGTCGGCTCCAACATCGCCGGGGCGTTCGGCGCGCCGGTCTGGTCGGCGCAGATCGACTACGCCACCGTCGGCCTCAAGTCGCTGAAGTGATACGGGGATCCCACGGATGACCGCTGTACTCCAGACCGGCGAACCGGTCGAACTGACGGAGAGTCAGGAGCGACTCTCACCCTGGACGTTGACCTGGCGCCGGCTGCGCCGCGACAAGGCGGCGCTGTTCGGCCTGGGCCTGATCGCCTTCTTCGTGCTGGCCGCGCTGCTGGCCCCGGTGCTCACCGGGATCAGCGGCCACGGGCCGGCCGACACCGACGGAAAGGCCATCGACCCCTATCTCGGCGGGCTGCCGCGCGGCAGCCTGGGCGGGATGAGCCCCTCGCACTGGCTCGGCGTCGAGCCGATGCTGGGCCGGGACATCTTCGCCCGGCTGCTCTACGGGGCCCAGGTCAGCCTGCTGGTGGCGTTCAGCGCCGCCGTGCTGATCACCGCGATCGGCGTGCTGCTCGGCAGCCTGGCCGGCTACTTCGGCGGCCGGGTGGACGCGGTGATCAGCCGGTTCATGGACGTCATGATGTCCTTCCCGAGCCTGATCTTCATGATCGCGCTGCTCTCGGTGGTGAAGGACGCCAACCGGGTGCTGCTGCTGATCCTGGTGATGACCCTCTTCACCTGGCCCTACATCGCCCGGGTGATCCGCGGTCAGACCATCTCGCTGCGCCACCGCGAGTACATCGAGGCGGCCCGGGCCAGCGGCACCGGCAGCGTCCGGATCCTGCTCACCGAGATCCTGCCCAACCTGACCGGGACCATCATCGTCTACCTGACGCTGGCCATCCCGAACCTGATCGGCGCCGAGGCCGGCCTGACCTACCTGGGCGTCGGGGTCCGCCCGCCCACCCCGTCCTGGGGACAGATGATCTCCGACTCGGTGCTCTACTACAAGGTCGACCCGATGTTCTTCGTGCTGCCCTGCGCCTGCCTCTTCCTGCTGGTGCTGACCTTCACCCTGCTCGGCGACGCGCTGCGCGACGCCCTGGACCCGAAGGGCGGGCGCGGATGATCGGCTACCTGGTCCGCCGGCTGCTCGGCATCGCCGGCACCCTGCTGGTGATCTGCGCGATCACCTTCGTCATCTTCTACCTGCTGCCCACCGACCCCGCGGTGATGTTCTGCGGCAAGGACTGCCCGCCCGACCGGGTCGCCCAGGTGCGCCAGCAGATGGGCCTGAACGCCCCGTTGGTCGTGCAGTTCGCCCGCTACGTGCTGGCCATCTTCGCCGGCCGCACCATGGGCACCGGGCAGTACGCGGTGCACTGCGGCTTCCCCTGCTTCGGGTACTCCTTCCAGAGCGGCGCCCCGGTCTGGGACCTGATCATGAACCGGCTGCCGACCAGCGTCTCGCTGGCGATCGGCGCGGCCGTGGTCTGGGTGCTGCTGGGCCTGGGCGTCGGCGTGGTCTCCGCGCTGCGCAAGAACAGTTGGGTCGACCGCACGCTGATGGTCGCCACCATCGGCGCGGCCGCGGTGCCGGTCTACTTCACCGCGATGATCCTGCTCTACGTGGTGGTCGTGCTGCTCGGCTGGCTGCCCTTCCCGAGCTACGTCGCCTTCACCTCGGACCCGGTGGGCTGGGTGCAGAACCTGATCCTGCCGTGGATCACCCTGGCGCTGGCCACCGCGGCCATGTACGCCCGGATGACCCGCAGTTCGGTGATCGAGACGCTCGCCGAACCCTTCGTGCGCACCGCCCGGGCCAAGGGCCTGCGCGAGCGCAAGGTGGTCGGCAAGCACGGGCTGCGCCCGGCGCTGACGGCGGTGGCCACCATGCTCGGCATGGACCTGGGCTCGCTGCTGGCCGGCGCGATGATCACCGAGTCGCTGTTCAGCCTGCCGGGCGTCGGCAAGCTCTTCGCCGACTCCCTGCACAAGGCGGACCAGCCGGTGGTGATGGGCATCACGTTGCTGGCCTCCTTCTTCATCGTCACCTCCAACCTGGTCGTGGACCTGCTCTACGCCTGGATCGACCCGAGAGCGAGGCTTTCGTGACGCTGCTTCAGGTCCGCGACCTCGCGGTCGAGTTCAGCACCGCCGAGGGGCTGGTCCGGGCGGTCAAGGGCGTCGACTTCGACGTCGAGCGCGGCCGCACCCTGGGGATCGTCGGCGAGTCGGGTTCGGGCAAGTCGGTCACCTCGCTGGCCGTGATGGGCCTGCACCGTGGGGCCGAGGTCACCGGCTCGGTCGACTTCGACGGCACCGAGCTGATCGGGGCGCCCGACGAGACGGTGCGCCGGCTGCGCGGGCGGCGGATGGCGATGATCTTCCAGGACGCGCTCACCGCGCTGCACCCGTACTTCACCATCGGCGACCAGATCGCCGAGGCGCACCGGGAGCACTTCGGCTCCAGCCGCAGGACGGCCTGGGCCCGTGCCGTGGAGGTGCTCGGCGACGTCGGGATCCCCGAGCCGGCCCGCCGGGCGGGGGAGTACCCGCACCAGTTCTCCGGCGGCATGCGCCAGCGCGCGATGATCGCGCTCGCGCTCTCCTGCGAGCCCGAGCTGATCATCGCCGACGAGCCGACCACCGCGCTGGACGTCACGGTCCAGGCCCAGGTGCTCGACCTGCTGATGAAGCTCAAGGAGGAGCGGGGACTGGGCATCATCATGATCACCCACGACCTCGGGGTGATCGCCCGGGTGGCCGACGACGTGCTGGTGATGTACGGCGGCTCGGCCGTCGAACAGGCGGACGCCGACGCGCTCTTCACCGCGCCCCGGCACCCGTACACCCGCGGCCTGCTGGACTCGCTGCCGCGCCTGGACGCCGGCGGTGCGCAGGGAGAGGAGACGGCGCTGCGGGCCATTCCCGGCTCGCCGCCCTCGCTGCTCTCGCCGCCGGCCGGCTGCGCGTTCCACCCGCGCTGCCCGCTCTACGCGGCCGCCCCGCAGGCCGCCTGTACCGACGCCCGGCCCCCGCTGGTCCAGGTCGCCCCCAGCGGGCACCGCAGCGCCTGTGTCCACCCGGAGGTGGCATCCCCATGCTGACGGATTCGGTGCTCACCGTACGGGAGTTGCAGATGACCTTCCCGGGCGGCCGGGAGGGGCTGCGCAGGCGGCCCGGGGTCAAGGCGGTGGACGGGCTCAGCTTCGACGTGCGGGCCGGCGAGACGCTCGGTCTGGTCGGCGAGTCCGGCTGCGGCAAGTCCACCACCGGGCGGATGCTGGTGCGGCTGCTCGACCCGACGGGCGGGCGGGTGGAGTTCCAGGGCCAGGACATCACCCGGCTCGGGCAGCGCGAACTGCGCCCGCTGCGCAGCAGGTTGCAGATCATCTTCCAGGACCCGTTCGCCTCGCTGAACCCGCGGCAGACGGTCCAGCAGATCATCGCGGCGCCGCTGCGGGCCCAGGGCGTGGCGACGGCGGAGATCCGGCGCGAAGTGCGGGACCTGGTACGGCTGGTGGGCCTGGCGCCGGAGCATCTGGAGCGCTATCCCTACCAGTTCTCCGGCGGCCAGGCCCAGCGGATCGGGATCGCCCGGGCGCTGGCCACCCGGCCCGCGCTGGTGGTCGCCGACGAGCCGGTCTCGGCGCTGGACGTCTCGATCCAGGCGCAGATCGTCGGCCTGCTGGAGCGGCTGCAGCGCGAGTTGGGGGTGGCGTACCTGTTCATCGCCCACGACCTGGCGGTGGTCAAGCACATCAGCCACCGGGTCGCGGTGATGTACCTGGGCCGGATCGTCGAGATCGGCGACAAGGCCCAGGTGTACGGCGACCCCGCGCACCCGTACACCAAGGCGCTGCTCTCCGCGGTGCCGCTGCCGGACCCGGCGGCCGAGCGGGCCAGGGAGCGGATCGTGCTGCTCGGCGACCCGCCGAGCCCGGCCAACCCGCCCAGCGGCTGCACCTTCCACCCGCGCTGCCCGCAGGCGCAGCAGATCTGCCGGACCGAGGCGCCGTTGCTGCAGATCGCGGGACCGGGCCGCCGGGAAGTGGCCTGCCACTTCCCGCAGAACGCGGCTCACTAGACCCCCGGTCGGGCGGGGCGGGGAACCCATTGAGGGCCTCGTCCGACCGGGATCCACTTTCGAAAGGCGAGTATCTGTGTCTCCGCTGAACTGGGACGGCAGCGCGCCGAGCTCGGGGCTGACCGAGAGCGTGCGAGAACTGGACACCGGCGTACCGGGGTTGCGGCTGCGGGTGACCGCGATCGGGGCGGCGGGTGTCGAGGCGCGGGTGCGTGGCGGCGATCAGCGGCTGCTGCTGGTGGAGGCCGAACCCCTCGGCGAGCGGCCCGCCCGGGTGCGGGTCGAGTGGCGGCTGCCGTGCGCGGGCGCCACCGGCCTGTGGCGCCCGCACACGGACTCCCGCTGGCTGCCGCCCTCCTGGAGCAAGCCCCGGGTGGCCGACCTGGCCGCCGGGGTGCCGATCGGCAGCCTGCTCGGCGCCGGCGACACGGCGTTGTGCACCTTCGCGGTCGGTGAGCTGCTGCGGCCGGTGACCATCGGCGAGGGGGCGGTGGAGGAGACCGGCGAGTTCGTCTGGTGGGTGGAGCACCAGGTGGACCGCGAACCACTGTCCCTGCGGCTTGATCTGACGGGACGTCATTTCGCCGAGACCATCGCCGAGATGGTCGCCTGGTGGGGCACCGGTGCGCAACCGGCGGTGCCCGACGGCGCTTTCGAGCCGGTCTTCTGCACCTGGTACGTCCGCCACCTGGAGATCACGGCCGCCGAGGTCGAGCGGCTGGCCGCGCTCGCGGTGCCGCTGGGCTTCGGCGCGCTGATCGTCGACGACGGCTGGCAGACCGAGGAGACCACCCGCTCCTACGCCACCACCGGCGACTGGCAGCCCGCGCAGGGCCCGTTCCCGGACTTCGCCGACCATGTGGCCCGGGTGCGCGCGCTGGGCCTGGCCTACCTGCTCTGGGTCGCGCTGCCCTTCGCGGGCGACCGCAGCGCCGCCGGCATGCGGTTCGCCGACCGGCGGCTCGCCCACCTGGAGGAGTTGGAGACCTCGGTCCTCGACCCGGCCGACCCCGAGGTGCGCGAGCACCTGATCGAGCGGCTCGCGGCGCTGGTGGAGGAGTACGGCGCGGACGGGCTGAAGATCGACTTCATCGACACCTTCGCCCGGCACGCCACCGACCGGCAGGCGGTCGCCGAGGGCCTGCGGGCGTTGCTGACCGGGCTGGACGAGCGCCTGCGTCCGCAGCGCCCCGAGCTGCTGATCGAGCACCGGCAGCCGTACGTGGGACCGGGGTTGTGGCCGTACGCCACCATGGTGCGGGCCACCGACTGCCCGCACAACGCGGTGGAGAACCGGGCCCGCACCGCCGACCTGCGGCTCACCGCCGGGCCGCTGGCCGTGCACGCCGACCCGCTCACCTGGCACCCGGACGAGCGGCCGGTGGAGATCGCGGTGCTGCTCCAGTCGGTGCTCTTCGCCACCGCCCAGGTCTCGGTGGACCTGGGCACCCAGGATGCCGGGCAACTGGCGGTGCTGCGGTTCTGGTTGGCGGTGATGCGCGAGCACGTGGGGCTGCTGCAGCGCGGCGCGTTCCGGCCGCACCGGCCCGAGTCGGGCTATCCGCTGCTGGAGTCCCGGCAGGGCGCCGGGCTGGCCTTCGGGCGGTACGCACCGGTGCCGATCACCGTCACCGGTGCCTTCGAGCTGCTGCTGGTGGCCAACGCCGACCCCGATCCGCTGGTCCGGCTGGCGTTCGATCGCTCGCCGGGCCCGCTGTGCCTGCTGGTGCGCGACTGCGCGGGCGCCACCGTGGCGGACACGACGGTCACCGTGGCAGGGCAGGAGTTGGCGGTCACGGTGCCGCGCGGCGGGTTGCTGACCCTTGCGCCGGCCGACCGGCTTGGTCAAGGGTGATCCCGTGACAGCCGACGTGTCCGCAGCGGACGCCCCCGCCCCCATCCCCGGTGCCGCCGAGCTGTTCGCGCTCGACCCGGCCCTCGCGCACCTCAACCACGGCTCCTACGGTGCCGTCCCGATCCCGGTGCGCGAGGCCCAGGAGGTGTTCCGGGCCGAGCAGGAGGCCGACCCGGACGGCTTCTTCCTCGCCCTGCCCGAGCGGGTCGCGGCCGCCCGCACCGCGATCGCCCCGGTGCTGGGCGCGGATCCGGCCGGGCTGGCGCTGCTCAGCAACGTGACCGAGGCGGTCGCGGTGGCGCTGGACAGCGTTCCGTTCCAGCCCGGCGACGAGATCCTGGTGACCGACCACGGCTACGGCGTGGTCACCCGGGCCGCCGAGCGCCGGGCGGCCGAGTGCGGCGCCACCGTCCGGGTGGCCCGGCTGGCGCTGGACGAGGCGGACCCGGCCCGCGCCGTGCTCGATGCCGTCACCGAGCGGACCAGGGTCGCGCTGCTGGACCGGATCACCTCGCCCACGGCCCGCGAGATCGCCACCCCGGCGCTGCTGCGGGCGCTCGCCGAGCGCGGGGTGCTGACCATGGTCGACGCCGCGCACGCGCCTGGCATGCTGGCTCCCGACCCGGAAGTCGGTTGGCCCGATTTCTGGTTCGGCAACCTGCACAAGTGGGCCTTCGCGCCCCGCCCCACCGCCGTCCTCGCGGTCAGCGAGGCCTGGCGCGAGCGGGTCCGCCCACTCACCTACTCCTGGGAACACGAGCGCGGCTTCCCGTCCAACGTCGAGTGGCGTGGCACCGCCGACTACACCGGCTGGCTGGCCGCCCCTGCCGCGCTGCGGGTGCTGGACGAGCTCGGCGTCGAACGGGTGCGCGAGCACAACGCGCGGCTGGCGGCCCACGGTCAGCACCTGCTCACCGAGTTGGCCGGCCTGCCGCCGCTGCCCGGCTCCGATCGGCTGGCGATGCGGGCGGTGCGGCTGCCCGCCGGAGTGGCCGAGGACGAGGCCGGCGTGCGGGCGCTGATGGGCGCCGTCCGGGACGAGCTCGGTGCGCGCGTCGCGGTGCGGCCGTGGGCGGGCGGCGGGGTGCTGCGGATCAGCGCGCAGGTCTACAACCGGGCCGAGGAGTACGAGAAGCTCGCGGCCGGCCTGGCCGGGCTGCTCAGATCTCCAGGCCGGCCTCGATCAGCTTGAGCTGGTGGCGGGCCATCGCGAGGTTGGAGCGGCTGCGGGCGAGCGCGAGGTAGAGGAAGAGCCCGCGGCCGCCCGGCCGGGTCAGCGGCCGGATCAGGTGGTACTGGTTGGTCAGCGAGATGAGGATGTCCTCGATCTCGTTGTCGTGCAGATTGAGCATCTCCATGGTGCGCATCTTGGCCCGCACCACATCGGTGTTGCCGGCCGCCGCCACGTTCAGGTCCAGCTCGGGGCTGTCGCCCAGCGCGCCGAGCGCCATCCCGCTGCCGTAGTCGACCAGCGCGACGCCGATCGCGCCCTCGATGCTGATCGCTTCCTTGAGCGAGGTGTCCACGTTCGCCATGTCTGCGCCCCTCCAGGTGACCAGGTCTGTGTCGCTGACTGTAGGGAGAACCGCAACGCTCGGTTGACAAATGTTCACAGCTGAACGAAGGCGGTCGTGCCTGATCGCTGGGGACCATGAGTGATCGTTCAAGGTCGGGAAAACGGTGCGATCAATGTCAGCCCCGGCGGGTAATCTCAGGCTGAGATGCTGGAACACCACACCGACCAGACCAGCTGCGCGCCCCGTTCGGCCCAGTGCCCCGGAGCCGGCCCGCAGCCGCAGGCGTCACCGTCTGCGACCCACCACCACGGGAAGAAGAGGTGACGCCGATGAGCAGCGCCCTGTCCGACGACGATGCGATGAGCCCCGCCGAGGCGTACGCGGCCTCCCGCCGCCGCGCCAAGGAGCAGGCCACCGCCCTGTACGGCTTCCGCGAGCTGTACGACTTCCCGCTCGACGAGTTCCAGCTGGAGGCCTGCCGGACCCTCGAGGAGGGTCAGGGCGTCCTGGTCGCCGCGCCGACCGGCTCCGGCAAGACCATCGTGGGCGAGTTCGCGGTCCACCTGGCCCTGGCGGCCGGCCGCAAGTGCTTCTACACCACCCCGATCAAGGCCCTGTCGAACCAGAAGTACGCCGACCTGGTCAAGCGCTACGGCGCCGCCAAGGTCGGCCTGCTGACCGGCGACAACTCGGTCAACGGCGACGCACCCGTGGTGGTGATGACCACCGAGGTGCTGCGGAACATGCTCTACGCGAACTCGCACACCCTGGACGGCCTCGGCTACGTGGTGATGGACGAGGTGCACTACCTCGCCGACCGGTTCCGTGGCGCGGTCTGGGAGGAGGTGATCATCCACCTGCCCGAGTCCGTCACCCTGGTCTCGCTCTCGGCCACCGTCTCCAACGCCGAGGAGTTCGGCGACTGGCTGGACACCGTGCGCGGCGGCACCAAGGTGATCGTCGCCGAGCACCGCCCGGTCCCGCTCTGGCAGCACGTGATGGCCGGCAACCGGATGTACGACCTGTTCTCCGACCCGGACGTGGACGGCCGCCCCAAGTTCAGCCAGAAGAATCCGGCCAAGGCGGTCAACCCCGAGCTGGTCCGCCTCGCCCGCAGCGAGGCCGACCGCAACCCCCGGTTCGCCGGGCGCGGGCGGGGCCGCTCGATGCCGAGCGGGCGCCCCGGGCGGGTCTGGACGCCGGGCCGGGCCGACGTGATCGACCGGCTGGACGCCGAGGGCCTGCTGCCCGCGATCACCTTCATCTTCAGCCGGGCCGGCTGCGAGGCCGCCGTCCAGCAGGTGCTCACCTCCGGGCTGCGGCTCAACGACGAGCAGGAGCGGCTGCAGGTGCGGGCCATCGTGGAGGACCGCTGCGCCGCGATCCCCGACGAGGACCTGCACGTGCTCGGCTACTTCGAGTGGCTGGACGCGCTGGAGCGCGGGGTGGCCGCGCACCACGCCGGCATGCTGCCCCGGTTCAAGGAGGTGGTCGAGGAGCTCTTCCTGAAGGGCCTGGTCAAGGCCGTCTTCGCGACCGAGACGCTGGCGCTGGGCATCAACATGCCGGCCCGCTCGGTGGTGTTGGAGAAGCTGGTCAAGTGGAACGGCGAGATGCACGCCGACATCACCCCCGGCGAGTACACCCAGCTGACCGGCCGCGCCGGGCGGCGCGGCATCGACGTCGAGGGCCACGCGGTGGTGCTCTGGCAGCGCGGCCTGGACCCGGAGGCGCTGGCCGGCCTGGCCGGCACCCGCACCTACCCGCTGCGCTCCTCCTTCAAGCCGTCCTACAACATGGCCGTCAACCTGGTCGGTCAGTTCGGCCGGCACCGCTCGCGCGAACTCCTGGAGACCTCCTTCGCCCAGTTCCAGGCGGACCGTTCGGTGGTCGGCATCTCCCGGCAGGTGCAGCGCAACGAGGAGGGCCTGGACGGCTACCGCGAGGCGATGACCTGTCACCTCGGCGACTTCCAGGAGTACATGGACCTGCGCCGGGAGCTGAAGGACCGGGAGAACGAGCTGGCCCGCGAGGGCGGCAGCCAGCGCCGGGCGGCCGCGATCGAGGCGATCGAGGCGCTGAAGCCGGGCGACGTGATCCACGTGCCGACCGGCAAGTTCGCGGGGCTGGCGCTGGTCATCGACCCGGGCCTGCCGCCGGTCAGCCGCAACGGCCGCGGCGCGATCCGGCACCCCGACTACCAGGACGGGCCGCGCCCGGTGGTGCTCACCGCCGAGCGACAGGTCAAGCGGCTGGCGATGATCGACTTCCCGTACCCGGTGGTCGCCGTCGAGCGGGTGAAGATCCCCAAGTCCTTCAACCCGCGCAGCCCGCAGTCCCGCCGCGACCTGGCCTCCGCGCTGCGCACCAAGGCCGGCCACCTGGAGCCCGAGCGCTACCGCAAGGGCCGGGCGGCTGCCGCCGACGACCCGCAGATCGCCCGGCTGCGCACGGAGTTGCGCCAGCACCCCTGCCACGGCTGCGACGACCGGGAGAACCACGCCCGCTGGGCCGAGCGCTACCAGCGGCTGCACCGCGACACCGAGGTGCTGGAGCGCAAGATGCGCTCGCGCACCCACACCATCGCGCGCACCTTCGACCGGGTCAGCGGGCTGCTCACCGACCTCGGCTACCTGGTCGGCGACTCGGTGACCGACGACGGCAAGCGGCTCGGCCGGCTCTACGGCGAACTCGACCTGCTCGCCTCCGAGTGCATCCGCGAAGGCGTCTGGAAGGACCTGGCCGCCGCCGAACTCGCGGCCTGCGCCTCGGCGTTGGTCTACGAAGCCCGCCAGTCCGACGACGCGGCGACGCCGCGCCTGCCGGAGGGCGGCGCCAAGGAGGCGCTCGGCCGGATGGTCCGGATCTGGGGCCACCTGGACGCCCTGGAGGAGCAGCACCGGATCAACACCGCCGAGGGCGTCGGCCAGCGCGAGCCCGACCTGGGCTTCGCCTGGGTCGCCTACCGCTGGGCGCTGGGCCACAGCCTGGACGCGGTGCTGCGCGACGCCGAGATGCCCGCCGGCGACTTCGTGCGCTGGACCAAGCAACTGATCGACGTGCTCGGCCAGATCCAGGACGCGGCCGGCGAGGACGCCCAGCTGCGCTCCACGGCCCGCAAGGCGGTGGACGCGCTGCGGCGCGGGATCATCGCGTACTCGTCGGTGGCCTGACGGGCCGTCGGATTCCGCGAAGTGCGGCTGCCCCCGACCGTCGTGCACGGTCGGGGGCAGCTGTGGCTCGGGCCGGTGGGGGTCAGCCGAGCTGGAAGGTGGCCTCGACCGGGTAGTGGTCGCTGGGGGAGTTGGTGTCCAGCTGACCGGCGCTCCAGCCGGCCTGCGGGTCGAGGTCGATCACGACGTTCGGCAGCGCGACCGGGGTGGGGCGGCCGGCCTCGTTCAGGTAGCCGAGGTAGTCCAGGTCGTCGCGGTAGTCGACCGGGAAGGTCTCGATGCCGCTCATGTACTGGCACCAGGCGGAGACCGTGCAGTCCATCGTGGTCACGGTCTGGTTGGGGTCCAGCGCGGGCGAGCCGAGCACGCCGTTCACCGCGTTCTGCGCGTTGGCGTAGTCGCCGCGCGCCTGGCCGTGGTAGTACTCCACGTTCAGGTCGCCGCCGAAGAGCACCGGGGCGCTGGTGCCGACGATCCCGTTCACCCAGGACTTGATCTCGCCGAGCTGGGCGAGCCGGGTGGCTTGGGTGGTGTCGGTGGAGGTGTCGGACTCGTCGGCCTGCAGGTGGGTGCCGGCCACCCAGGTCTTCACGCCGCCCTTGTCGACCTGGACCAGCGCGGCGCCCTTGTCCGAGTGGTAGTCCCAGGTGCCGTAGGTGGAGTTGGAGAAGACGTGCTGGTACTGGGCGGTGATCGGGTACTTCGAGAGGATCATCGTCCCGCCGTTGATCACGAACGGGGAGCTGGAGCAGTTGCCGCTGGTGCCGTTCCAGCCGCCGCCGGAGCAGGTGCCGCCGACCACCGGGGTGCGGTAGGGGTAGAGGTCGGCGAGCTTGCTGTTGATGTCGCTGATCGAGGAGTCGTTGAACAGCTCGTCCAGGACCACCACGTCGGCGCTGTGCTGGCGGATGATCGACTCGACCACGGGGGTGCGGGTGCTGGCCTTCTCGTTCTGGCTCCAGTCGACCACGGAGGTGCCGAGGTCGACGTTCCAGGCGAAGACGGACAGCGTGCTGCCGGCGGGGGCGGCCGGGCTGGTGGCGGCAGCCGAGGCGCTGGTGGCGGCGGTGCCGGTGAGCAGGGTGAGCGCGGCGGCGGCGGAGGAGAGCGCGACAGCGGAGCGGCGCAGGGTCATGGGGGAACGGCTCCTGGAGGAAGGTCAGCTGTGCATGACAGCCGGAACCGTAGCTACCGATGAGTACGTTTGGAAGAACTCCAACCGACCAATCTTCGGCAGCAAGATGTCTGCACAACATTGTGGGCATGCGGAGCGGCCTGTCTGTACAACTATGGGTGATTTCAAGGCACTCCGGTCAGCTCCGGGCGCCGCACGTAGGGCGCGCGCAGGGAGACCTCCGAGACGCTGACGGCCGTTCCGCTCGATCCTGGGGGACCCCAAGGCCAGGCCCAGCACCGGGTGGTGGCGGAGCAGGAGGATCGCCGCGGACCGTCCGCCCGGCAGGATCCGTTGCCCGTTGTCGAGCCCCGTGGGAGCATCTCAACGGTTTTGAGCAATCCACCAAGATCTGCGAACGGCAGGTACCGTTTGATGTACACACCAGAACTGACAGAAGCCCGCATCGAGGATGCGAGCAACATCCTGGTTGCGCCTTCGATGGTGCAAGACAATGACTTGATCAGGGACTTCTTCGGGTCCACGATCACGCCGGAGGACCTTGCTTCTGGTTCGCCCGACCTCGCACAGAAGACCGTCTACCTGTGTGGCGATGTATCCGGGATCAGCGGCCGCCAACTGCACGCGGCTGCCCGGGTATTCGTCATCCGGGAGCTGTCACACGGTTACCACGAGGACGTCGACAAGCCTTGGACCCTCGTCGACCTCGGCCGAGTTCCCATCCGCGTACACGGCGCGGGCGTGTACTATCGCCGATTTTTCGGACTCGGCGCCGATCACTTCGAACGGATCCGTGCGGAGCACGCTTTCCAGTCCCTGACGGAGTCCACCAAACCCGGAACAGCCCATCGCAGCGGAATCTATCTGACGCCCGTCACGCGAAACGGTGACGAACTACATTTCCGCCTGCTCCGGTGCTCCACGAATCTCTCGGGGCCGACCGAGAGCTTTCGCCCGACCGACGCGCGCATCGTCGAGGCGCTGAACCGCGAGGCCGCCGCCGTCTTCCGGAACCAGGCACCGCTCAATCACGTCCTCGCTCAGATCTACCACAACACCCTTGCCACGGCCGAGCGCAAGCAGTCCAAGGCCAAGATCTCGGCCCATGCCGACAAGACCAAGGACATGCCCGCCAATGGCATCATGGCCTTCTGCACTTTCTATGACCGGATCGACAAGCTGCAGCCCCTGGCCGAAGACGCCTTCGACCACGGCGTGAAGGGTGCCAGCGGGCTTACCAAACTCCACTTTCGCCTCAAGGAGCCGACCGAAGAACGCGGCGGGGTCGCGCTCCCCCCGCAGTTCACCCTGACTCTCTATCCCGGCTCCGTGTTCTTCATGCCACTGTCCACCAACCGCCTGTACACGCATGAGATCCGGCCCTCGGCATTGGACGCCGAGTTGCTCCCGACCCGCCTGGGATACGTGGTGCGCTGTTCGAGCGCCGAAGCCGTTCACAAGAACGGCCACACGTTCCTCAAAGCGGCCGGGGATCTGGTGAAGCTGGGGCCACCCACGCAGGTCGGCATGGACGAGCTGCGCAGGTTGTACGCCGAGGAGAACAGGACCTCGTCCTTCATTGATTACGGCGACGAGTTTCTCTTCAGTATGAACACGGGGGACTACATTGCCCCCCGACTCTAGGATCTCGGACGGGATCCTCTCATGCGCTCTGCCGACCGAGGAGGATCTCTTTGCGAAGCTGTCCGCGTCGGCTCGCTTGGCGGACGTAGGAAAAGGTCGGCGAGGCGCCACGCTCACCAAGATCGACGAGGCTGGTGGTGTGCCTCTCGTACGTACGACCGCTCGGTACAGCAGCCCGGCGCAGCGTTTCCAGGCTGTGCACGAACGGCTGGCGCAACAGGTCCAGGAAAGCGCGGCGCTTTCGGTCGGCTTCAACAACGCTCTCATCGAGTGCTACACGAACGCTTACACAACCATGGGCAGCCATTCCGACCAGGCCCTCGATCTGGCCGGCGAGTCGTCTATCGCCGTCTTCTCCTGCTACCAGCATCCCGAAGCGAGCCCGCCGAGGAAGCTGGTCTTCGAATCAAAGGGGTCCGATGGCGAGAAGTTCGAGATCCCTCTCGCCCACAACAGTATCGTCGCGTTTTCTGTCGACTTGAATCGGCAGCTCAGGCACAAAATCGTATTGGACAAGCCCGCCCAGACGGCGGACAACCAATGGCTGGGGGTGACGTTTCGAACGTCGAAGACCTTCGTTCGGTTTCGCGACGGACAGGTATACCTCCCGCAGGGTGCGCGCCTCAGGTTGGCCGACGATGACCAGCGGCACGAGTTCTACCAACTACGGCGCCGTGAGAACACGCAAACGGACTTCCGCTACCCCCTGCTGACGTACACCATCAGCGAGAGCGATCTGCTGCCGCCCGTCTGACCTTGAGGGATTCCGTTCTCAGCGGGTGGCTGCGAGGGTGTCGAGGACGCGGGTGAGAGAGGAGCCCAGGCCCCAGCGGGCGGCGAGGGACTCCAAGGTCATCGGGTCGAGCGGCTCATGGGGCAGGGCGGGATCGAAGTCCGGCAGCGGGATGTCGGTGGCGACCCGGACCACGGTGGGGGCGACGTCGAGGTAGGCGGCGCCCTCCAGCAGGTTCCTGCGGCGGGCCGGGGTGAGCTTGGTGAAAGGGTCGGCGGCGGCGGCCCGGATGCCGGCCAAGTCGCCGTACTCGTGGATGAGTTGGGCGGCGGTCTTCTCGCCGATGCCCTTGACGCCGGGCAGGCCGTCGCTCGGGTCGCCGCGCAGGGCCGCCATGTCGGCGTACTGGGAGCCGGTGACGCCGTACTTCTCGCGCAGCGCGGCCTCGTCGATCAGCTGGGCGGCGCCGACGCCCTTGAGCGGGTAGACGACCTGGACACCGCGGGCGTCGTCGACCAGTTGGAAGAGGTCCCGGTCGCCGGTGACGATCCGCACCGGCACGCTCGCCCGGGTGGCCAGGGTGCCGATCACGTCGTCCGCCTCGTAGCCGGGGACGCCGACGCGGGCGATGCCGAGGGCGTCCAGCACCTGCTCGATGATCGGGACCTGCGGGGAGAGGGTGTCCGGGATCTCCTCGGTGTTCTGCTCGCCCGGGGGCTGCTCCGGGGCGAGGCGGTGGGTCTTGTAGGTCGGGATCAGGTCGACCCGCCACTGCGGGCGCCAGTCGGCGTCCATGCAGGCGACCAGCTGGTCCGGACGGTGATCCTGGACCAGGCGGGTGATGAAGTCCAGCAGCCCGCGGACGGCGTTCACCGGAACGCCGTCCGGGGACTTCACGGACTCGGGCACGCCGAAGTACGCCCGGAAGTAGAGGCTGGCGGTGTCGAGGAGCATCAGGGTCACGCCCCGATCATCCCGCACCGCACCGACAAGTCACGGACCGGTCGGCGCGGCGGCCCCTCAGCGCCGCGCTACGCGGGCAGTCGCACCGCCGCGCCGGACACCCGCACCCGCGGGTCGCCCGCCCGCAGCTCCACGCTCAGCAGGCCGGGGCTGCCCATGTCCTCGCCCTGACGCAGGGTCAGTTCGGCCGTCTCGCCGGCCTCGCCCAGCTCGCGCAGGTAGGCGCCGAACGCGGCGGCCGCCGCGCCGGTGGCCGGGTCCTCGACCACGCCGCCGACGGGGAAGGGATCGCGGACGTGGAAGACCGTGGCCGACTCGCGCCAGACCAGCTGCAGGGTGATCAGCTCACGCTTCGTCATGAAGGCGGCGAGTCCGTCGAACTCGTACGCCAGCTCGGCCAGCCGCTCCCGGCTGCGGGCGGCCAGCACCAGATGGCGGGCGCCCGCATAGGCGTAGCGGGGCGGCAGGGTCGGGTCCAACTCGGCGGCGGTCCAGCCGAGCAGGGCCAGCGCGTCGGTCACGTCGGCCTGGTCGACCGGCAGCACGTGCGGCTCGACGCTGGTCAGGGTGGCCCGCAGCACTCCGTCCGGACCGGCGGTGACGGCCACCGGCACGGTGCCCGCCGCGGTCTCGAAGACCAGCTCACCCGGGCCGGTCGCCTCGGCCACCGCCACGGCGGCGGCGATGGTGGCGTGGCCGCAGAACGGCACCTCCAGGGTGGGCGCGAAGTACCGCACCCGGTAGGCGCGTTCACCGCCGGCCGGGTCGCGGGTGAGGAAGGCGGTCTCCGAGTAGCCCAACTCGGCGGCGATGGCCAGCATCCGCTGGCCCGTCAGGCCGGTGGCGTCCAGCACCACGCCCGCCCTGTTCCCTCCGGCGGGGTCGGTGGTGAAGGCGGCATAGCGCAGCACTGTAGTCATGGTCGTCCGAACACCACGGGCCCGAGCGCCATTCCGCCGGCCGCCGTTTCAGTGGGTGTGCGGCCCGGAGCGGTGCACCGGGCCGTGCGAGTCGGTGCAGTGTTCGACCGCCAGCGCCTCGGCGGCGTCGGTGATCTGCAGCAGCTGCTGGTCCTCGTCCTCGCCGACATGGTCGACCTGCAAGGTGGCGTGGGTGATCCGGTACTCCTCACGCAGTCGCCGCTGCAGGTCGCGGCGGATGGCGTGGCAGTCGCCGCCGGGGGTGACCAGGATGTGCGCGGAGAGCGCGGGCTGGTTGGAGGTGATCTCCCAGACGTGCAGGTCGTGGATCTCCTCGACCAGGGGGGTCTCGACCAGGCGGTCGGCCAGCGTGTTGGGGTCGATCCCGGCCGGGGCGGCCTCCAGGAAGATCCGCCCGGAGTCCCGGACCAGCCCGATGCCCGCGCGCAGCATCAGCACCACCACGATCAGCGAGGCGATCGCGTCGGCCCGGCCGAAGCCGGTGGTCAGCATGATCGCGCCGGCCACGGCGGTGGCGATGAAGGCGTAGAGGTCGGTCACGACGTGCTGGAAAGCGCCCTCGACGTTGAGCGAGCTGCGGTTGGCCTTGGACATGCACCAGGCGGCGGCGAGGTTGACCACGATCCCGACCAGCGCGGTGACCAGCACCAGGCCGCCCGAGACCTCGGGCGGGTTGATCAGTCGGCCGATCGACTCGTAGCCCAGCCAGGCGGACAACACCAGCAGGGTGACGCCGTTCGCCTGGGCGGAGAGGATCTCGGCACGCTTGAGGCCGTAGGTGAACCCGCCGCGGGCCGGTTTGGCGGCCAGCCGCATCGCGATCAGGGCGAGCACGATCGATGCCGCGTCGGTGAGCATGTGCGCGGCGTCCGAGATCAGGGCGAGCGAACTCGCGGCGAACCCGACCACCACCTCGACGGCCATGAAGAGGACGATCAGGGTCAGCGCACTGGTCAGCCAGCGGCGGTCGGCGTCGGCCGCCACCCCGTGCGAGTGGCCGTGCCCGCCGTGCGAGTGGCCGTGCGCGCCGTGCCCGTGCCCGTGCGCGCCGTGCCCGTGCCCGTGCGCGCCGTGCCCGTGGGCGTCAGGGGCGTCGTGCGCGTCATGCTCGTCGTGCGGGTGGTCGTGGTGGCCGGCCATCGCGGTCGTCTCCTGAGTGCCGGGTGCGGTCGAGGACGGATGCCCTGCAGGAAGTGAACCGTAGATCGGACGAAGATCCAAAGACTGCAGTGGTGACCGTTGTCGTTCCACTTTCCTGCTGCTCCGAATGGGCACTCTCACCGTAATCTCATGCGAATCGGCCCGATTGTGGCACTCAGTTGATATCGCGCTTATCCGCCTGCCCATACATTTTCTGGTGTGAGCGAAGCGAAGATCCCGGCCGGGTGGTACCCGGACCCGCAGGACACCACCAGTGACCCCCGGCCCGAGCGCTGGTGGGACGGCATGGGCTGGACGGCCACCACCCGTCCCGGCGACCCAGGCGCCAGCCACGCGACCGGCGCCAGCCACGCGACCGGCTCCGGCGACACGGTCGGCTCCGGCGAGAGCGGCTCCGGCGTCTCGGACGTCGAGGAGACCGCCGTGCTGGAGGGCACCCAGGTGATCGAGGGTGAGGTGCTGGAGAACGGCGCCGTGCGCTACCCGGTTCCGCCGGACGGCCCGGGGCCGAGCTTCGGCCCGTACGGCGAGCCGCTCCCGCCCCAGCGGCCCTCGGTCCTGCGGCGGATCAGCCGTCCGGTGCTGATCACCGCGGCCGTGGCCGCCCTGCTCGGCGCGGCCGTCGGCTCGGGCATCACCTACCTCGCGACGGACCACCACGGTTCACGCGAGACGGCGCAGGCGGTCCCGCAGCAGCCGAACAACCCGCAGAACGGCGGCGGCCGGCTCCCCGGCCAGCGCGGTGGCGGTTCGGGCGGCAGCGGCGGCTCCACCGGCGGCAACGGTTTCCCGGGCATCCCGGGTTTCCCCGGCGGAGGAAACAGCGGCGGCAGCGGCTCCGGGGGCACTGGCGGCGGCAACGGCCAGCCCGGCGTGGCCGCCGACATGAACAGCGGCATCCAGCTGCCGGTCCCGACCGGCTGGCAGGGCGGCACCGCGGGCGACGGCACGGCCTTCCTCGCCATCGGCCCCTACCAGTGCCCGGGCGCCGGCAGCGGCAGCGGTGGCAGTGGCAGCGGTGGTGGCACCGGCGGCAGCGGCAACAGCCAGCAGTGCACCCTCGGCGGCGTCAACACCGGCCAGATCCAGGGCACCGACCCGCAGGCCGCCGCCAAGCAGGACATCGTGGACGCCGCCAACGCCTCCTACCCGGGCAACACCGGCCACAAGGAGCTGGAGTCCCAGTCGGTCACCGTGGACGGCCGCGCGGGCTACCTGGTGCGCTGGCAGGTCAACGCGGCGCAGGGCAACAACGGCACAGTCGAGTCGGTGGTCTTCCCGTCCGCCGACGGCAAGAGCCTGATCTCGGTGCGGCTCGGCTTCGACATCGCCGCCAAGGCCCCGGCGGTCTCCCAGATGGACACCATCGTCAGCGGGATCACCAACTACTCGGGATCCGGCGCCGCCGGCGGCAACGCCTCAGGCGGCACCACCACCTGACGCCGCCTCAGCTCACCCACCGTGCCCCGCCGCATGCCGACGCGACGGGGCACGGGTCTGCCCGCCCCAACCCGGGCCGGCCAGCTCAGCGGAACGCCCGCTCAGAGAAACGTCCGCCCCTCGCCCCGGTAGGTCGGCACCGTCGCGACCACCGCCTCGCCAGCCACCAGGTGCAGCCGCTCGAAGCGCTCGCACAGCTCGCCGGCCTTGGCGTGCCGGAACCAGACCTTGTCCCCGATCAGCAGGTCGTCGGCCGCCGACCCGAGCAGCGGCGTCTGCACCTCGCCGGCCCCCTCCATCGGGTCGTAGCGCAGCCCGGCCGGCAGGTGGGGCACCGGGGAGCGGTCGGCCCCCGCCGGGCCCGAGGCCGGGTAGCCGCCGCCCAGCACCGTCACCACGCCCACCCCGGGCCGCCGCACCACCGGCTGGGCGAAGAGCGCCGCCGGGCGACCCTGGAACGAGCGGTAGTTGTCGAAGAGCCGCGGCAGGTACAGCCCGGACCCGGCCGCCACCTCGGTCACCGCGCTCTCGGCCGCCGTGCTCCGCACGCTGCCGGTGCCCCCACCGTTGACGAACTCCAGGTCCGCCACCCGCCGTACCGCCCGCACCACCGCCGCGCGCCGCTCGGCCAGCTCCGCCCGGGCCTTGGCCTGCATCAGCTGGATCATCCGCGAGCGGACCGGCCGGCCGGCGATCCGGTCGCCCACCCCGGCGATGTGCCCCTCGTAGGCCATCAGCCCGACCACCTTGAACCCGGGCTTGGTGTGCACCAGTTCGGCGAAGGCGGCGAGTTGCTCGGGGGCGCGCAGCGGCGAGCGCCGGGCACCGACCCGCAGCCGCCCGCCGAGCAACTCCAGTGCGGTGTCCAGTTCCAGGCAGACCCGCACCGGCTCCTCGCCCGCCCTGGCCTGCTCTATCAGCCCCAGCTGTGCGGGGTCGTCCAGCAGCACGGTGATGTTGGCGGCCAGCTTCGGGTCGGCGGTCAGCTCGGCGAACGCCGCCCGGTCGGCCGAGGGGTAGGCGAGCAGCACGTCCTCGAACCCGGCCCGGACCAGCCAGATCGACTCGGCCAGCGTGTAGCTCATCACCCCGGCGAAGCCGTCCATCGCGAGCACCCGCTCCAGCAGCGCCCGGCAGCGGACCGATTTGCTGGCCACCCGGACCGGCTTGCCGGCGGCCCTGCGGACCAGGTCGGCGGCGTTGGCGTCGAAGGCGTCCAGGTCGACGATGGCCAGCGGCGCGTCCAACTCGGCGGTGGCGCGGTCATAGCGGGCCCGGTCGGCGGCGGCAGAGGTCGTCATTGGCGCAGCCTGCCACAGCGCCCCTACCGCTGGGTAGGGTCAGGAGACGGGAACCACGGCCGCCCGCACGCAGAGGATGTCGGGCAGGTGCGACTTGATCAGCCGCCAGCTGTCGCCCTCGTCCGCGCTCGCGTACAGCTCACCGTTGCGGTTGCCGAAGTAGACCCCGGCCGGGTCGGCGTCGTCACAGCGCAGCGCGTCGCGCAGCACCACGCCGTAGTGGTCCTCGCCGGGCAGTCCGAGGGTCAGCGGCGCCCAGTGCTCGCCGCCGTCCTCGGTGCGGTAGATCCGGCACCGGTGGTCGGGCGGCATCCGCATGAAGTCGGCCTCCAGCGGCGCCAGGTAGGCCACCCCGGAGCGGCGCGGATGGGTGGCGACGGCGAAGCCGAAGGTGGCCGGCAGGCCGTTCTCGATCGGCTGCCAGCTGTCCCCGGCGTCGTCGCTGCGGAACACCCCGCCGTGGTTCTGCAGGTAGCGGCGGTCGGGCAGCACCGGGTCCGGTGCGATCTTGTGCACGCACTGCCCGAACTCGGGGTACTCCTCCGGCAGGAAGCTGACCTTGATCCCGGTGTTGGACGGCCGCCAGCTCGCTCCGCCGTCCCCGCTGCGGTAGACGCCGCCCGAGGAGACCGCCACGGTGAGCGCGGCCGGATCCTTCGGGTCGGTCAGGATCGTGTGCAGGCCCTGCCCGCCGAAGCCGGCGCCCCACTGCTCGCGCTGCGGGTGCGACCAGAGCGCCTCGACGAAGTCGAAGCTCACCCCGCCGTCGGTGGACCGGAAGAGCGCGGCCGGCTCGGTACCGGCGTAGACCACCCCGGGCGCCTCGGGCCCGGCCGGCTGCAGCTGCCAGAGCCGGGCCAGCGCGGCCCCGGTGTGCTCGGGGAACCGCACGGCGGGGGTGGTCGGTTCGAGCCAGGTCTCGCCCAGATCGTCCGAATGCCAGACCGAGGGCCCCCAGTGGCTGCTGTCGGCGCCCACCAGCAGCCGGGTGCGTCCGTCGCGGTTGTCGATGCCGATCGCGTAGACGCCGTTCATCGGGAAGATCGGGCCGGTGAAGTCCCAGACCTTCCGGTCCCGGCTGCGGCCCAGGAAGAGGCCCTTCTCGGTGCCGACCGCCAGTAGTACCTCGCTCATGCCACCACTGTGCGCAAGAGCGCCCCGCACCAGCGGCTAGGCTCGCCGGGTGGACCGCAAGAACATCCCGAACCCCGGATTCGCCGCCGACGACGGCAGCGCCGACCCCGTCCTGGCCGCGGCGCTCGCCGACTGGGCGCGCGACCCGGCTGCCGAGGCAGCCGTGCTGGCCGCGCTGCGCCCGGCCCGGCTGATGGTCCCGATCGTCGCCCTGCTCGGCGAGGTGGAGACCGACGCCCGGGGACTCGAGCACGAGAAGACCAGCGACATGGCGGTGCCGGTGATCGAGGCCGCCGACGGACGCCGCGCGCTGCCCGCCTTCACCTCGCTGGCCTCGCTGGCCGCCTGGCAGGCCGACGCCCGCCCGGCGCCGGTGAGCGCCCCGCAGGCCGTGCTGACCGCCTACGCGGAGCGGGCCGACACCCTCCTGATCGACCCGGCGGGCCCGGTGCCCTACCAGCTGACCGGTGCCCGGATGCGCGCCGTGGCGGAGAACCGGACCTGGCTGCCGCCGGTCGAGGACCCGCAGGTGCTGGCCGCGCTGCGGGCGCTGCTGGCCGCCGAGCCGCAGGTGCTGCGGGCCGAGCTGCGCCCGGGTCAGGCCACCGACGCGGTGCTCGCCCTCGCGCTGGCCGACGGCGCTCCGGTCGCGGAGCTGGCCCAGCGGCTGGCCGGCGCGCTGGCCGCCGACGCCACCCTGCGGGTCCGGCTGGCCCGCGGCCTGGACCTCGCACTGCTGCCCGCCGACGGCGGGTCGACGGGCAGCGGCTTCTACAACGCGTAGTTACGGGACGGGCAGCTCAGGAGTAGACGGGCCCGGTGAACTTCTCGCCGGGGCCGGTACCCGGGGCGTCCGGCACCAGCGAGGCCTCGCGGAAGGCCAGCTGGAGCGAGCGCAGGCCGTCGCGCAGCGGGGCCGCGTGGAAGTTGCTGATCTCGGGCGCGCCCGCGGTCACCAGGCCGGCCAGCGCGGTGATCAGCTTGCGGGCCTCGTCCAGGTCCTTGTCCTTCTCGCCGCCCTCGGCCAGACCGCACTTCACGGCCGCCGCGCTCATCAGGTGCACCGCGACGGTGGTGATCACCTCGACCGCCGGGACGTCCGCGATGTCGCGGGTCAGCTCGTCGTAACCCACGGTCTGGTCGCCGACGGTCTCGTCGCGGGCCTCGTCAACGTTGTCGGGCTGGCTGTTCAAGGAAGGCTCATTCCCTAGCGATGGATCCGGTTACCCCTGGGAGGGTACCGGCAGACACCATCCCCGCCGGTGGTGTAAAGTGGCTCGAGACCGGCCAGGCGCTTCATCGTGCCCGGCCAGCAAGTGGAGGCTCCACCCAGGAGGCCCGAGAGGGCAACCGCGAAAGTCTCCCACCTGATCGACTTGGCGGTCGACAGGTCTCCGGTCAGCGACACCAGCCGTCAGGCCGTGAGTCGCCCGCAGCGCCCTTCCGGGCGCCGCCCCCGGTTGTGTGGAGCCCCGCTTGCGATGAGCGGGGCTTTTTTCGTGCCGCGGTGCCAGGTTCAGACGCCGACGGCAGCGCAGCACGAATGAAGCCCCGCCCAGTGGTCAGAGCCTACGTACGACCGCCTCCCTGACGGCCGTATCGAAGAAGGTGCAACCGAGGAGGCCCCATCAGCACCGAGCCCCGCATCAACGACCGGATTCGCGTCCCCGAGGTGCGACTCGTCGGTCCCAGCGGCGAGCAGGTCGGCATCGTGCCGCTTGCCAAGGCGCTGGAGCTTGCGCAGGAGTACGACCTCGACCTGGTCGAGGTCGCGGCGACCGCCCGGCCGCCGGTGTGCAAGCTCATGGACTACGGCAAGTTCAAGTACGAGTCGGCCATGAAGGCCCGTGAGGCGCGCAAGAACCAGGCGCACACGGTCATCAAGGAGATGAAGCTCCGGCCGAAGATCGACCCGCACGACTATGACACCAAGAAGGGTCACGTCGTTCGGTTCCTCAAGCAGGGCGACAAGGTCAAGATCACGATCATGTTCCGTGGTCGCGAGCAGTCCCGTCCCGAGCTGGGCTTCCGGCTGCTGCAGCGGCTCGCCAACGACGTCCAGGACCTGGGCTTCGTGGAGTCCTCGGCCAAGCAGGACGGCCGTAACATGATCATGGTTCTCGGCCCGCACAAGAAGAAGACCGAGGCGATGGCCGAGGCCCGCGCGGCGCAGGACGCCCGCAAGGCCGAGCGCCAGGGCCGCAACGCCGGCCCGGCTGACGCGGACGGCGACAGCGCCGCGGACGACGCAGCTCTCGAGGCGGAGAACGCCGCCCTCGAGGCCGAGGCGGACGGCGCCGAGGACGACGAGGACGCCGACGACGACGCCACCCACGACGAGGTGGAGGCCGGCGACACCGCCGCCGACGCCGAGCAGCCGGCCGAGGTCGCTCAGGACGCCTGAGCCCTCCAGGGCTCCGGTCGGTCCGAGTGATCCGGCCAACGCGGTCCCGGGACTCCCGTCCCGATGACCGAGCAAACACAGCGCCCGGGCCTGCGTGGCAACACGCGGGCCTGGGGCGGACCGACGAGGAGATACGGCGACATGCCGAAGCAGAAGACGCACAGTGGCGCCAGCAAGCGCTTCAAGATCACGGGCTCGGGCAAGGTGCTGCGCGAGCGCGCCGGTCGTCGCCACCTCCTGGAGCACAAGCCCTCGACGCTGACCCGCAAGCTTGCCGGCACCGTCGAGGTCGCCCCCGCGGACGCCAAGAAGATCAAGAAGCTTCTCGGCAAGTGATCGCCCGCCGCGACCTGGTGGTCGCGGAGTCCGGCTGATCCTTCCCGACCTATTCGATTTGACGGACCGCGTGAAGTAGTCCGTGGTCCAACCCAAGGAGTAATGAAGTGGCACGCGTCAAGCGGGCAGTGAACGCCCACAAGAAGCGCCGGGTCATCCTCGAGCGAGCGAAGGGGTACCGCGGCCAGCGGTCGCGCCTGTACCGCAAGGCCAAGGAGCAGGTCACCCACTCGCTCGTTTACAACTACAACGACCGCAAGAAGCGCAAGGGCGACTTCCGTCAGCTCTGGATCCAGCGCATCAACGCTGCGGCCCGTGCCAACGGCATGACCTACAACCGCTTCGTGCAGGGCCTCAAGGCCGCCAGCATCGAGATCGACCGCAAGATGCTGGCCGAGCTGGCCGTCAACGACCCCAACGCGTTCGCCACGCTGGTCGAGGCTGCCCAGAAGGCGCTGCCGACCGACGTCAACGCGCCGAAGGTCGCCGCTGACGCCGCCTGATCCACCGCTGTACCCCGGACCCGCAGGCTCCTCGTGAGCCTGCGGGTTCTTTTGGAGGGTCCGCCAGTCGAGGGCCGGACCCTCTCAGAGGGCCCGGCCCTCTTACCCACCCCCGCGAGAGAGAACATGGCCAGCACCGACACCCCCCAGCTCAGCTCGCTCCGCTCGCCGCGGGTGATCGCCGCCCGCAAGCTGGCCCGGCGGGCCCAGCGCGGCAAGGACCGCCGCTTCCTGGCCGAGGGCCCGCAGGCGGTGCGCGAGGCGGTGGCCTTCGGACTGCTGCCGGGTGGCGCGGACGGTGACGCTGCCAGGCCTGCCGTGGTGGAGATCTACCTGACCGCGGAGGCCGCCGAGCGGCACGCCGAGATCGTCGCCGAGGCCCGGGCCGCGGGCCTGCCGGTGCTGACCGCCACCGACGAGGTGATCGCCGACATCTGCGACACCGTCACCCCGCAGGGGATCGTGGCGCTCTGCCGGTTCCTGGACACCCCCTTCGCCGAGGTGCTGGCGGCCCGGCCCAAGCTGGTCGCGGTGCTGGCCAACGTCCGCGACCCCGGCAACGCCGGCACCGTGCTGCGCACCGCCGACGCGGCGGGGGCGGACGCGGTGGTGCTCACCGACGCCTCGGTGGACCTCTACAACCCCAAGGCCGTGCGGGCCTCGGTGGGCAGCCTGTTCCACCTGCCGGTGGCAGTCGGGGTGCCGGTCGAGCAGGCGGTGGCCGAGCTGAAGGCGGCCGGGGTGCGGGTGCTGGCGGCCGACGGGGCGGGGGAGCGCGACCTGGACCACGAGCTGGACGAGGGCACGCTGGGCGCCCCCACCGCGTGGATCTTCGGCAACGAGGCCTGGGGCCTGCCGGAGCAGACCCGCGCACTCGCCGACGAGGTGGTGCGCGTGCCCATTCACGGGCACGCCGAGAGCCTGAACCTCGCCACCGCCGCCGCCGTCTGCCTCTATGCCTCCGCTCGGGCACAGCGTTCGCCCGCAGGCTGTCGCGAGTCGGGTACGGAGCGCTAGGGTCTGCCTCGGCGGGGGCCATTCACCAGTTTCAGGTGTGGGTCGGGCGGATCGGGGAGGACACCCATGGTGGGCAGCGAGGAGGGGGCGAGCGCCGGGCCGGGCACGGTGGCCGTGGCGCTCGACGACCTGCCGGACGGCCTGGTGATCGCCGACCGGAACGGCCTGGTGGTCGGCTTCAACGCCGCCGCCGCCCGGCTCACCGGGATCAGCGCCGCCGCCGCGCTCGGCCGCCCGCTGGCCGAGGCGCTGCCGCTGGAGGACCTGGACGGCCGGCGCTGGTGGCCGCTCACCGATCCGTACGGCGGGCTGGCGATCCGCACCCGCCAGCCCGAGCGCAACCTGCTGCTGCCCGGCGCCAACCGCGAACTGCTGGTCTCGGCCTCCTACCTGCGCGAGGGCCCCGGCGGCCCGCTGCGCCAGGTGGTGGTGGCACTGCGCGGCACCGAGGCGCGGCGGCGCACCGAGCGGGCGCACGCCGAGCTGATCGCCACCGTCGCGCACGAGCTGCGCTCACCGCTGACCAGCGTCAAGGGCTTCACCGCCACCCTGCTGAACAAGTGGGAGCGCTTCACCGACGGCCAGAAGCGGGTGATGCTGGAGACCGTGAACGCCGACGCCGACCGGGTCACCCGGCTGATCGCCGAGCTGCTCGACATCTCCCGGATCGACGCCGGGCGCCTGGAGGTGCGCAAGCAGGTGGTGGACCTGGCCGCCGCGGTGCGCCGGCAGGTCGAGGGCAAGGTGGCCGCGGGCATCCCCGCCGAGCGCTTCGACATCCGCCTGGTCGACGAGTTGCCGCAGCAGTGGGCCGATCCCGACAAGGTGGACCAGGTGCTGGCCAACCTGCTGGAAAACGCGGTGCGCCACGGCGAGGGAACTGTCACCATCGAGGTCGCGCCGGCCAAGGAGATCGTCGAGGCCGCCAGTTGGGAGCACCCGGGCACTCCGCCCCGGATCGTGGAAGGAACGGCGGTCACCGTGAGCGACGAGGGCAGCGGCATCCCCGAGGAGGCCATGCCGCGCGTCTTCACCCGCTTCTGGCGCGGCAGCAAGCGCGGCGGTACCGGCCTGGGCCTCTACATCGTCAAGGGCATCGTCGAGGCGCACGGTGGGACGATCCGGATCGACCGGGCGCCGGGCGGCGGCGCGCGGTTCCGATTTATCCTGCCCGCCGGGGTGCCCGACTTCATGGTCTGACAACGACCGATTCCCGGGCCCGGCGGGCTGTGCAGGCGTTCCGCCAAGGGAACGAACCACACCAGGGTCGCTTGGTGAGCTGCTCCTACGCTGCGGGCGGGTGCCCCCTCGTACCTCGGAGGCCCCCACCCTCCGCTGCGTCGCAGCTCAGTCGCTCCAGGGCCGTGTGCGCGCTGCGACTACACTCGACCTGGTGTAACGCCACGGAGACGAGCAGGAGCACGGGAAAACATCGAGATGTCGGCACCCAATAAGTCCTACGACCCGGTCGAGGTTGAGGCATTGAAGCCCGAAGAGGTCGAGCGTGCCAGGGACGAGGCGGTAGCCGCTTTCGCCGCCGCCACCAGCCTGGATGAGCTCAAGCAGGCCAAGGTCGCGCACACCGGCGACCGTTCCGCACTCTCGCTGGCCAACCGCGAGATCGGTGCGCTGCCCCCGCACGCCAAGGCGGCGGCCGGCAAGCTGATCGGCCAGGCCCGCGGCGCGGTCAACCAGGCGCTGGCGAAGCGTCAGACGGAGCTGGAGGCTGAGCGCGACGCCCGGGTGCTGGTCGAGGAGGCGGTGGACGTCACGCTGCCGTACGACCGCGCTCCGCGTGGCGCCCGGCACCCGCTGACCACGCTGGCCGAGCGGATCGAGGACACCTTCGTCGCGATGGGCTACTCGATCGCCTCGGGCCCCGAGGTCGAGGCCGAGTGGCTCAACTTCGACGCGCTCAACCTGGGCCCGGACCACCCGGCCCGCTCGATGCAGGACACCTTCTTCGTCGCGGCCGCCGACGGCTCGCCCGACTCCGGTCTGGTGATGCGCACCCAGACCTCGCCGGTGCAGATCCGCAGCATGCTGGAGAAGCAGCCGCCGCTGTACGCCGTCTCGGTCGGCCGGGTCTACCGCACCGACGAGCTGGATGCCACCCACACCCCGGTGTTCCGCCAGGTCGAGGGCATCGCGGTGGACGAGGGCATCACCTTCGGCGACCTCAAGGGCACCATCGAGCTGCTGGTCAGCAAGCTGATCGGGGACGAGCTGGAACTGCGCTGGCGGCCCTCGTACTTCCCGTTCACCGAGCCGAGCGCCGAGGTGGACCTGCAGTGCTTCGTCTGCCGGGGTGCCAGCGTGGGCAACCCGGACGCCCCCTGCCGGACCTGCTCCTCCGAGGGCTGGATCGAGCTGGGCGGCTGCGGCGTGGTCAACCCGCGGGTGCTCGTCGCCTCCGGGGTGGACCCCGAGCGTTACAGCGGATTCGCCTTCGGCCTGGGCCTGGAGCGGATCCTGATGAACCGTCACAACGTCGCCGACATGCGCGACATGGTCGAGGGTGACGTGCGCTTCACTCTCCCGTTCGGGATGGAGATCTGATGCGCGTCCCGCTTTCCTGGCTGCGTGAGTACGTCGACCTGCCGGCCGGTGTGACCGGTCGCGAGCTGGCGGCGAAGCTGATCCGGGCCGGCCTCGAGGTCGAGACCGTCGAGCAGCTCGGCGCCGACCTCAAGGGCCCGCTGGTGGTCGGCGAGGTGCTGTCGATCGAGGAGCTGACCGGCTTCAAGAAGCCGATCCGGCACTGCTTCGTCAACGTCGGCGACGCCAACGGCACCGGCGAACCGCAGGAGATCGTCTGCGGCGCCCGCAACTTCGCGGTGGGCGACAAGGTGGTCGTGGTGCTGCCGGGCGCCGTGCTGCCCGGCCCGTTCCCGATCGCGGCCCGCCAGACCTACGGCCACACCTCGGCCGGCATGATCTGCTCGGCCCGTGAGCTGGGCATGGGCGACGATCACGACGGCATCATCGTGCTGCCCTCGCACTACGAGCCCGGCACCGACGCGATCGAGCTGCTCGAGCTGGTCGACGAGGTGCTGGACATCGCGGTCACCCCCGACCGCGGCTACTGCCTGTCGATGCGCGGGGTGGCCCGCGAGGCCGCCGCCGCGTACGGCCTGCCGCTGGCCGACCCGGCGCTGCTCGACGTGCCGCCGGCCAACTCCTACGGCTACCTGGTCAAGGTCGCCGACCCGGCCGGCTGCGACCGCTTCGTGGCCCGCACCGTGGTCGGCATCGACCCGGCCGCCCAGTCGCCGATCTGGCTGCAGCGCCGCCTGCAGAAGATGCACGTCCGCCCGATCTCGCTGACCGTCGACATCACCAACTACGTGATGCTGGAGGTCGGTCAGCCGCTGCACGCGTACGACAAGAGCCGGGTGGACGGCCCGATCCAGGTGCGTCGCGCCGAGGCCGGCGAGGTGCTCACCACGCTGGACGGCCAGAAGCGCGAGCTGTCCGCCGAGGACCTGCTGATCTGCGACAACAGCGGTCCGATCGGTCTGGCCGGCGTGATGGGCGGGGCCTCCACCGAGATCCTCGACCCGGTGGTGGACCAGGAGACCGGCGCCGTGGTCGGCTCGACCGAGGTGATCATCGAGGCCGCGCACTTCGACCCGGTGGCCATCGCCCGCGCCGCCAAGCGGCACAAGCTGCCCTCCGAGGCCTCCAAGCGCTTCGAGCGCGGGGTGGACCCGGAGGCCTCCAGGGCCGCCGCGCAGCGCGCCGTCGACCTGCTGGTGCTGATCGCCGGCGGCACCGCCGAGGCCGGGGTCACCGACATCGCGGCCCCGCACCCGGTGCGCACCATCACCATCGCCGCCGACCTGCCGGACCGGATCGCGGGCCTGGAGTACGGTCGCGAGACCGTCGCCCGCCGGCTGCAGGAGGTCGGCTGCTCGGTGGCCGGCGGGGATCTGCTGGAGGTCACCCCGCCCACCTGGCGGCCCGACCTGACCGACCCCAACGACCTCGCGGAGGAGGTCATCCGGCTGGAGGGCTACGACAACGTCCCCGCCCGGATGCCCACCGTCCCGCCGGGCCAGGGCCTGACCCCGGTGCAGCGGATGCACCGCAGGGTGGGCGTGGCGCTGGCCGGGGCCGGCTACGTCGAGGTGCACAACTACCCGTTCCTCGGTGAGGCGGCCTTCGACGGCCTCGGCCTGGCCGCGGACGACGTGCGCCGGCGCACCGTCAAGCTGGTCAACCCGCTGAACGACGAGGAGCCGGCGCTGCGCACCACGCTGCTGCCGGGGCTGCTCGCCGCGGTGCGGCGCAACATCGGCCGCGGCAACACCGATCTGGCGCTCTTCGAGACCGGCCTGGTCTTCCTGCCCGAGGCCGAGCAGCCGGTGGCCCCGCGTCCGGCGGTCGACCGCCGTCCCAGCGACGAGGAGATCGCCGCGCTGAACGCCGCGCTGCCGCACCAGCCGCGCCGGGTCGCCGTCGCGCTGACCGGCGAGCGGCTGCCGTCCGGCTGGTGGGGCAAGGGCGCGCCGGCGAGCTGGGCGGACGCCGTCGAGGCGGCCCGCACGGTGGCCCGCGCGGCGGGCGTCGAGCTGACGGTCCGCCAGGGCCAGTACCTGCCCTGGCACCCGGGCCGCTGCGCCGAGCTGCTGGTGGCCGGCACCGACCGGGTGGTCGGCCACGCCGGCGAGCTGCACCCGCGGGTGGTCAAGGCGCTGCACCTGCCCGAGCGCACCGTGGTCGCCGAGATCGACCTGGACCTGCTGACCGCCGACGGCGAGCTGCAGGCCCAGGGCCCGACGGTCTCCAGCTACCCGGTGGCCACTCAGGACGTGGCGCTGATCGTGGACGCCGCCGTGCCGGCCGCCGAGGTGGAGGCCGCGCTGCGCGAGGGCGCCGGCGAACTCCTGGAGGCGATCCGGCTGTTCGACGTCTTCACCGGCGAGCAGGTGGGCGAGGGCAAGAAGTCGCTGGCCTACGCGCTGCGGTTCCGGGCCACCGACCGCACGCTGACCGCGGACGAGGCCTCGGCCGCCCGCGAGGCCGCGGTGGCCGCCGCGCTCGCCAGCACCGGCGCGGTGCTGCGCGGGGCGTAGTCCCTCCCGGCCCACGGGGCCCCGGTTCGGAGCGATCCGAGCCGGGGCCCCGGTCGTTCGCCCGGAAACCGCCCGGGTGCGAAAGCTGGGCGCGAAAACCGGTTCGCCGCACGTCTGTTCGTCCTGCTAGCGTCCGGGGTGTGCCGAAGCTGAATCAGATCATCGCCGTCGAAAAGGGCGTCAAGTCCAAGTCGTTCCAGGAGCTGACCCAGGCTCACCAGGACGTCCAGAAGCCCGCGTTGCTGGCCGGGATCTCCCGCACCTACCAGCCCAAGGACGAGGAGGGCGAGCAACTGCCGCCCGAGTCGACCCGGGTGCAGCTGAAGGCCGAGGACATCCTGCGGGCGACCGCGGCGACGCTGACCCGGCTCTTCGACGTGACGGCCACCAAGGACTGGGCCAACCGCTCCGCCTGCGCCGACGTCGTGGTGGACGGGCAACTGCTGCTCGCCCAGGTGCCGGTGCCCTACCTGCTCTTCCTGGAGAAGCAGCTCACCGACCTGTTCACCTTCGTGCGCAAGCTGCCGGTGCTGGACGCCGCCGAGTCCTGGAACCTGGACCCGTCGACCGACTCCTGGAAGACCGAGGCGGTGCGCACCATCCGCACCAAGAAGGTGCCCCGCAACCACGTCAAGGCCGAGGCCACCGAGAACCACCCGGCCCAGGTCGAGGTCTACTACGAGGACATCCCGGTCGGCTACTGGACCACCGTGAAGTTCTCCGGCGCGCTGCCGGCCCGGCGGGTCAACGAGCTGCAGGAGCGGGTGGAGAAGCTCCAGCAGGCCGTCAAGTTCGCCCGCGAGGAGGCCAACAACGTCGAGGTCACCGATCAGCGGGTGGGTGACGCGGTGTTCGGCTACCTGTTCGGGTAGCCTCATGAACGCCCCTCACCCGAGCGTGAGGGGTGCGCCGGGGAGCCGGCGCAAGCTGACACTGATGTTGAAGCTGATCCCAGGGATCCAGTGGGGGTTCGAATCCCTCCTCCTGCACGAACACGCAGGAGTAGCCCAAGCCAGGCAGAGGCAGTCCCTGTCAATCTCAGACTCTCGCTCCAGTCTCAGCATTCGCCGCCGATCGCCGGATCGACCGGGTGTGGACGAATATCGACGAATGCGGGTTCAAATCCTGTCTGTGCCGCTCTCGTGGCACGGTAGTTCAACGGCAGAACGCGTCGATTTAACGCTGATCCGCACTCTTCAACGTGCCGGCGTGCGCAATTGGGCGGCAAACAGGGGCCCGGGAGCTGGCTACGCTCCCGGGTCCTCCTTCTTTCCGAATCTCCGAGAACTGACGGTCAGTCGAGCACCGGCCAGGCGAGCTTCGATCAGCTGACCGGATCGGCCCAGGCCGCCGCCCAGCTGGCCGGACCGACGATCCCGTCCACGGTGAGCCCCTTCTCCTGCTGGAACTGCCGGCACACGTGGTCGGACTGCTGGCCGTACCAGCCGTCCACGGTGAGCGGCCAGCCGCGGTCGTGCATCCGTTGCTGCCAGGTGCGCACGTTGCCGTCGTGCAGCATCGGCGTCTGCAGTTTCAGGTACTCGCCCGGCCACGGCGGCCCGGCCGGGGAGAAGGAGCCGGCCCAGGAGCGCAGTTCGGCGGTGCTGGCGAGGTGGCAGTAGTCCTGGTCGGTGCTGCCGGAGTCGGTGTACTGGTGGAAGAGCCAGTTCGCGTTGATGCCGGGCTGGCCGGCGGGCAGGCCGGAGGTGGCGATCCACAGGAAGTCCTGGACGTACCCGGTGGTGTCGATGCTCTGCCAGTACTCCAGGTTGCAGTACAGGCCGACGGGGTTGTGCGGCAGCCGGCTCTTGACGTACCGCAGCCAGGCTTCCTTGTAGGAGAGTTGGGTGCTGTGCGCGACCGCTTCGTTGGCGCTGTCGTAGCCCTCCCAGTCCAGGCAGACCAGCTCGCCGACCTGCGGCTGGGCCAGGCCGAGGAAGCGATCGGCCTCCTGCTGCGGGGAGTTGGCCATCTCCGGGTAGTGGTAGTAGCCCACCACCAGGCCGGCGGCGCGGGCGTGGTCACGCTGTGCGCTCCACTCCGGGTTGGTGTAGGTCAGGCCTTGACTGACCTTCACGAAGGCGAAGCTCAACCCGGTCGTGTCCGGTGTCGATGACTGGTAACTGGCCCAGTCCTGCCCGTATATCCCCATGCTGCTCCGTCCCCTGCGGGTGGGTGCGCGGTGTGCCCGAACGTTCGCGGTGTTACCCAGAACCGGCCTCGCTGATAGCTGGCGGCGCGAACGGAAACGGCGGAAGTCGACCCGGCCCGGGCATCGTCCCCAGCGGCCCGGAAACGCGGAAGAGGTCCAGTCCGAGCGGACTGGACCTCTCCTGACGACTGGCTGTCGCCTGATCAGGCGGTCGCCGTGTAGTCGTAGAAGCCGCGCCCGGACTTGCGGCCCAGCAGGCCGGCGTCGACCATCCGGGAGAGCACCGGCGGGGCCGCGTACAGCGGTTCCTTGTACTCGGCGTACATCGACTCCGCGATCGAGGCGATGGTGTCCAGGCCGATCAGGTCGCACAGGCGCAGCGGGCCCATCGGGTGGGCGCAGCCGGCCTCCATGCCCTTGTCGATGTCGGCGGCGGTGGCCACACCGGTCTCGAACATCCGCACGGCGGACAGCAGGTAGGGCACCAGCAGCGCGTTGACCACGAAGCCGGCCCGGTCGCGGGCCCGGATCGGCTCCTTGCCGAGTACCTGGACGGCGAAGGTCTCCACCCGGGTGGTGGTCTCGGCGGAGGTGGTCAGGGTGGGGATCACCTCGACCAGGCGCTGCACCGGGGCCGGGTTGAAGAAGTGCAGGCCGATCACCTGCTCCGGACGGGAGGTGGCGGCCGCCAGCTTGACGATCGGGATCGAGGAGGTGTTGGAGGCGAGCACCGCGTCCCGCCGGCGCACCACCTGATCGAGCGTCTGGAAGATCTGGATCTTGATGTCCTCGCGCTCGGCGACCGCCTCGACCACCAGGTCGCGGTCGGCGAACTCGGCCAGGTCGGTGGTGAACGAGAGGTGGGCCAGCGCCTCGTCGCGCTGCTCCTCGGTGAGCTTGCCGCGCTTGACCGCGGTGTCCAGCGAGTTGGTCAGCCGGGTGCGACCGAACTCCAGGGCCTCGCCGGTGGCCTCCGAGACCAGGACGTCCAGTCCGGCCCGGGCGAAGACCTCGGCGATGCCCGATCCCATGAGACCGCAGCCGACCACTCCGACGCGCGCGATGTCGCTCACTCACTTGCCTTTCCGGGTTTCCAGCCGGGCGGGGTCGCCGCCCATGTCGCTCGACCGTACTACTTGGCGCGGCACGGTGGGGCGGGGGCCCTGCTGATCAGCTGCTGCGCCGTTCGTGTGAGGCCGATGGGCGAGCCCGTGTGGCCGGGCGCACCCGGACGCGCGCAGCCAGCATGCTGTCCGGGAGTACGGGGCCGACGGCTCGACAGCGCGAACGGGGCGGAGGGAGCTGCGATGCGCAGCAGTTCGCTGGAGGGTCAGGTGGCCTTGGTGACCGGCGCGGGCCGGGGCATCGGACGGGAGATCGCGCTGGGCCTGGCCGCCGAGGGAATGGCGGTCGGACTGGTCGGACGGACCCTGGGGACGCTCACCGCGACACTCAAGACCTGCGTCCAGCAGGGCGCCAGGGGCGTCGCGGTGACCGCGGACGTGGCCCGGCCCGGCCCGGTGCGCGAGGCGGTGCGGGTCATCGAGCGGGACCTGGGGCCGATCGACCTGCTGGTCAACAACGCCGGGCAGGTGGACCGCTCCGAGGTCCCGTTCTGGGAGGCGGACCTGGGCCAGTGGTGGCAGGTGATGGAGGCGAACCTGCGCGGGCCGGTCAACCTGCTGCGCAGCGTGCTGCCGGGGATGGTCAAGCGCCGGCGGGGGCGGATCGTCAACCTCAACTCCGGCTTCGCCGTCCGTCCCGACGGCCACTACAGCGCCTACGCCACCTCCAAGGGCGCGCTGCTGCAGCTCTCCGACAACATCGCCGACTCGCTGGCGGAGCACGGTGTGGTGGTGCTGGACATCAGCCCGGGTGCGGTGGCCACCGACATGACCGCCGGGATGGCGATGTTCGCCACGATGAAGGAGTGGAACAGCATCCCGTACATGGTCGCCGTCACGGTGGACGCCGCGCGCGGGCGGTTCGACGGGCTGCACGGGCGGTTCATCCACGCGGGTCGGGACAACCTGGAGCACCTGGTGTCCCAGGCGGCCGAGATCCGGGCGCAGGATGCCAGGACCCTGCGGCTGCGCCCGTACGGCCCGGACGATCCGCTGGCCTGAACAGGTCCCGAGTCAGGTCCGGTCCTGGCCAGGCCCTGGGTTAGGCCCGCCCCAGGGAGACCTGGCAGAGCGCCTGGCGGTCCGCGGCCGACACCTGGGCGGCGAAGCGGTAGGTGTCGTACAGCTCGCGCAGCACCTTGATCTTCCCGTCCACCACCTGGAACATCCCGTAGTAGTGGTTGGTGTAGTCCTTGCCGTTCGGCTGGACCATCTTCCCGGTGTACTCGATCAGCGCCCACTGCGGATCGGCGAAGGCCTCGGTGCGCACCACCGGCAGATCGATCGACCGGAGGGCCGTCACCACGCCGGTGTAGCGCCGGCGGACCGCGTCGGCGCCGTCGAGGCGCCGCGGACTGCCCGGCGGGGCGAAGGGCGTGTCCAGCACCACGTCCTCGGCGAGGCAGGCGAAGGCGGTCGCCAGGTCCCGGTCGCTGATCGCCCCCAGGAAGCGGCGGGCGACGCTCTGCGCGTCCTGCGCCTGCGCGGGGGCGGCCGGTGCCGACGGGGTGGTGAGGATCGCGGGGTCACCGCTGCGCCAGGTCGGGGTGGCCACCAGCCGGGTGATCCGCCAACCCGCGGGCGTGGCCCGCAGGTCGAACCGGTAGTGGCCGGCGTTCTCCAGGCGGGCGTCGGGCCAGGCGCCGGCTCGGCTGTGCCACACCTGGTACTGGGCGGTGCAACTGGCGGTGCCGGCCGACCGGTTCACCATGACCAGGTGGTCGGAGAGCCGGTGCTCGGTCGAGGACACCCCCGCCACCTGCGCCGCGCAGGCGTCGACCAGTTCCGCGCGGGTCAGCGTGTGCGGCTCGTCGGGCGGCCCGATGACCACCTGCTCGGCGAAGACCTCGGCCAGCGCGGGCCAGTCCCGCCGATCGAACGACCAGCCGAATCTGCCGCACTGCGCGATGACGTCGAGCCGATCGCGCAGATCCGCCGCCGGGCGCTGCTGGGCCCCCTGCGTCATGGCAGCTCCTTCGGGTGGTCCCCGGCGGCTTGCGTCACGCGGGCAAGCGGCTGGACCGGCATCGAGTCAAGCTCCAATATGACACCGAGTCAATCATCTTGTCGATACCGCCCGGGTCACGAGCAGAGCTGACTCGCCGTCACCGCACGCAGCCCGCGTTGCTGGAGCGCTTCCAGCACGGCCGGCAGCGCGTCCACGGTGCCCTGGTGGCCCATGTGCAGGGCGACGATCGAGCCGGGCTTGATGCCGCCGAGTATCCGGCGCTGGACCACCTCGGCCCCCGGGTCGGCGTAGTCGCGTGGGTCCAGGTCGTAGGAGAGGCAGTGCTCGTAACCCGCTCGGCGGGCCTGCGCCTTGACCTCGGCGGTGGCGTACTGCGCGGCCGAGGGGCGGAACCAGCGGCCGATCGAGCCGGTCAGCGTCCGCAACCGGTCCGCGCAGCCGGCGATCTCGGCGTAGGCCTGGTCACCGGACATCGAGGAGATGTCCAGGTGGCTGAGCGTGTGGTTGCCCAGTTCGTGGCCGCCGTCCAGGATCCGCCGGGCCATCTGCGGCTGCTGGTCCAGCCAGCTGCCGACCACCAGCACGGTGACCTGGGCGCCGTGCTGCTCGGCGGCCTCCAGCAGGGCGGTCGCCAGTTTGGGATCGCCCTGGCCGTGGAAGGTCAGCGCGATCTGCGGACGGTCCCGGGGGCCGGTGACCACCTCGGGAGGCGTGCTCGCGGCCAGCGGTGGCAGCGCCGGCGGGCTGCCCGAGGCCGAGCCGCCGGGTGTCGAACTCGGCGTGGCGCTCGGGATCCGATTGGGTGTCAGCACCGTCGGCGTGCCCGGCGAGGCATGCGGATGCGGCGGGCCGGACCCGGCCGCGGCGGCGGTGCCCCCGGCGGTGGCGGCCTCCTGGCCGCAGGCCGCGAGCAGTGGACCGGCCGCGGTCAGGGCGGCCAGTTGGGCGGTGGTCCGCAGAATCCTGCGGCGGTCGGCGCTCATCGCCGCCAGCATAAGGAGGGCGGAAACACCCTGCGATTCGAACGGGAACCACACGGCGACGCGGCGTTGACCCCGGGTCAGCGGATCCGGTCGGCGCGAACGGGGCGGCGCAACGGGCCGGCGGACCGGGTCAGAGCCGGAAGATCCCGTAGGAGAATCCGGCGGCCCGGACCCCGTCGGCGGTGGCCGTCACCCCGTGTGCCAGCAGCGGCTCGGCAGCGGGGGTCAGTTGGGGCAGGGCCAGCTCGGCGGGCTCGCGGCGCGGGTTGACCACCACCAGATGGGTGGTGCCGCGCAGGTAGGCGAACGGGTAGCCGTCCGCGACCACCGTGACGCCGTGGCCGGTGCCGAGCTCGGGAGTGTCGCGGCGCAGCCGGATCAGCCGCTTGACGTGGCTCAGCGGCGAGTCCGGGTCGACGCGCTGCGCGGCCACGCTCGGCCGGTCGGCGGCCGGGTCCAGCGGCAGGTAGAACGCGCCGGGGTCGGCGGTGGAGAACCCGGCCCCGGGTGTGTCGTCCCACTGCATCGGCGTCCGCGAGCCCTGCCGGGCCTCGGTGCCGAACTGGCTGCCCTCCCGCTCCGGCAGGCCGGGGACGTAGCGCATGCCGATCTCGTCGCCGTAGTAGATCACCGGCAGGCTCGGCCAGGTCAGCAGGAAGGCGAAGGCACAGGCCAGCTGCTCGCGGGTGCGCGGACCGCAGGCCAGCCGGGAGAAGTCGTGGTTGGCGGTGGGCAGCGCGACCAGCCCGCGGCCGTCGATCGCGGTGTCCGCCGCCTGCCAGGCCGACAGGAACTCGGCCGGCGAGCCGCCGCCGCCCTGGTCGAAGTAGCAGGGCTCGCCGTGTGCCCAACTGCCCTGGCTGCCGGTGCCGTTGTCCCAGAGCGAGCGCAGGCCGCGCCCGTTGAAGTGCAGCAGGAAGTCGGCGTGCAGCCCGGCCGGGACCGAGCGGGCCGGGTCGCCCCACTCGGCGATCAGCACCTTGTCGGGGTGCTCGCGGTCCAGCCAGGAGCGCAGCTCGCCCCAGAGCTTGGCGGTCTCCAGCTGCCCGGGGTCGTCCTTGACCAGCGAGGCCGCCATGTCCACCCGGAAGCCGGCGACGCCGAGCGCGAACCAGTGCGCCATGATCTCGCGCAGCGCCGCCCGGTTGGCCCGCGGGCCCGGGGCGTCCACCGGGCTGCGCCAGGGCTCGGCCGGATGGGGGCGGGCGTAGCCGAAGTTGAGGGCGGGCTGGATCGGGTAGAAGTTGGCGCGGTAGAAGCCGCCGCGCCGGCCCTGGTTGGGGATCCACTCGTGCACCGGGGCGGTGATCCGGTCGGACCAGATGTAACGGTCGTCATCGGGATCGTGGGCGGCCTGCTGGAACCACGGGTGGCGGTGCGAGGTGTGGCCCGGCACCAGGTCGAGCAGCACCCGGATGCCGCGGGTCCCGGCCGCCTCGACCAGTGCGGCGAGGTCGGCGTTGGTGCCGTAGCGCGGGGCGATGCTGAGGTAGTCCGCCACGTCGTAACCCGCGTCGCCGAACTCGGAGCTGAAGCAGGGGCTGAGCCACACGGCGCTCACCCCGAGCTCGGCGAGGTGGTCCAGGCGCCCGAGGAGGCCGGGCAGGTCGCCGATGCCGTCGCCGTCGGAGTCGGCGAAGGACTGCGGGTAGACCTGGTACAGCACGGCCTCGGCGAGCCAGGCGGGAACGTCGGGCCGACGGGGACTCAGGGGCGCCATGCGGCCAGCGTAGGACGCCGGGGTGACGCTTGTCCGGCACTCCCGGGATCCGGCGGTCAGCTCTCGCGCAGCCCGGTCAGGTGGGCGAAGACCACCACGTTGGCGGTGTAGTCGCCGCGCTTGCGGTCGTAGGCGCCGCCGCAGGTGATCAGGCGCAACTGGGCGTCGGCCGTCTTGCCGTAGACCCGGTCGTCCGGGAACTGGTTCTTGGCGAAGACCTCCACGCTGTCCACCGTGAAGCTCGCGGTGACCTTGTCGTCGCGGGCGATGTCGACGGTGGTCCCGCGGGTCACCGAGCTGAGGCCCCAGAAGACGCCGGGCGCGGTCTTGGTGTCGACGTGGCCGAGCACGATCGCCGGACCGCGGTTTCCGGGGACGGTGCCGCCCTGCCACCAGCCGACCAGGTTGGTGTTGTCCGGCGGGGGCGCGTTCAGCACCCCGCTCGCGTCCAGGCCGAGGCCGGTGAAGGGGGCGTTGACGCCGATCGAGGGGATGCTGAGCCGGGTGGGGTGGGCGTCCGGGACGACGATCGCGGGCACCGTCCGGGCCGCCGAGTGGGATGCGCCGGCACTGGCCGAGGCCGAGACCGAGGGCTGGGGGGCGACGGCCCGGGGCATCGGCGGGAGCCCGGCGTTCGGGTCGGCCGACCGGTGGATCATGATCAGGCCGAGCAGGCAGGCGCCCAGGGCGGCGAACAGCACGTTGCGCCGCCGCCGGCTGAGGGGTTCGCGGTAGCCGGTCGGGTCGCCGTTCGCGGGGGCGTGGTTGCCCATGGACAGGCCTTTCTTGACGGGGTGAGCCGGTGGGGGAGCGCCGTCGCGCGCCACGCCGCCGCCGGGGACAGGGCGGTGGCGCGGCGCGCGAGGTGTGGGCCGGGTCGGCCGGGCGGCTGACGGTGGGTCGGGTGAGCGGAGTCAGCCGGCGGCGCCGATGCGGGTCAGCGCTCGGCGGGCTTGCGGCGGCGCAGCGCCAGGGCGCCGACGCCGACACCACCGGCCAGCAGCGCCGCGCCGGTGGCGGCGCTGCCGCTGTTCAGCGCGGCGAAGCCACCGCCGGTGTGCACGCCACCGTGCGGGCGGCGGTCCTTGTCCTTGGAGCTGGGGTCCTTGGAGTCGCTGTCCTTGTCCTTGGTGCCGGTCCAGCCGTGGTCGCCGTCGGTCTTCTTGTCCTTGCCCCAGCTCTTGTCGTCGGCCTTCTTGTCGTCGGCCTTCTTGTAGTCGTCCGTCTTCTTGTAGTCGTCCTGGGGGGACGAGCTCATCGGGCGGTCGGACGGGACACCGGGAACGGTGTCGGCGAAGGCGACGGCCGGAGCGGCCAGGCTCAGAGCGGCGGCGGTGAGGGTGGCGGCTGCCAGGTGACGTACACGACGCATGAGTGGGATCCCTTTCGGCGGCGCACCACGGACGGGGTCGGCATCGGGCCGGCCAGAGGGACGTCGGGGCGCCTGCTTCACCGTCCGCTGCGCAGCGCGACGGCGCCACCACACAGCGTGCGAATGTGTGACATTCGGTATGCGGATCGGCGTGTCGGACGGTGCTTCGCTCACCCAGCGTGAGATGTCCCCCGGTGCCCAGGTGCATCCTGGAGAGGTACCGCTGGAGGTGACGGTGATGACGAAGACGCTGGTCGGATGGCACATCGAGCTGGAGTTCGCCGAGCAGGGCGCGCACACCCGGGCGGCCGCGCTGGTCAGGCTCCCGGACGGTCGCGAGTTGCGGGCGCACGGCGACACCAGCCGGCACCCCGCCGATCCGGAGCAGTTGCGGGTGGGTGAGGAGGTCGCGGCGGCGCGGGCCTTGCAGGACCTGGTCAGGCAGCTGCTGGAGAAGGCGCACACCGAGATCGACGAGGTGGGGCCGGTGCCGAGCTATCCGTTGATGTGACCCGAGGGCGCCGGCTGCGCCACGAGATGACGGACCGTCGGCCGTGGCACGGCCGGTCCGTGGGATTGATGCGTACCTGACGAGTCAGCATGGACATGACTGGGTACCGTCCCCGTTTGTGAGAAACCACCGCATCCGCCCGGTGGCGGGGATCGCCACCCTGCTGCTCGCTCTCGCCGCCGCGCTGCTGACACCTGCCGGCGCGGCCTGGGCCGGCACCGTCCACGACGGCGCCAGCCAGCCCGTCTACTCCTACGCCGACGCGATCCGCCAGACCGTCTGGGTCGACACCGGCCTCGACGGTGAAGGCGACGGTCACCGCGACCGGGTCGCCGCCGACATCATCCGCCCGCGCGAGCCGGCCCAGGCCGGCCGCAGGATACCCGTGATCATGGACGCCAGCCCGTACTACGAATGCTGCGGGCGCGGCAACGAGAGCCAGGTCAAGACCTACGACGCCCAGGGCAATCCGGTGCAGTTCCCGCTGTACTACGACAACTACTTCGTGCCGCGCGGCTACGCCGTGGTGCTGGTCGACCTGGCCGGCACCAACCGCTCGGACGGCTGCGTGGACGTCGGCGGGACCTCCGACGTGACCAGTGCCAAGGCGGTGATCGACTGGCTGAACGGACGGGCCGCCGGCTACAGCTCCCGCGCCGGGGGCAGCCCGGTCGACGCGGCCGGCTGGGCGAACGGCTCGGTCGGCATGATCGGCAAGTCCTGGGACGGCACCATCGCCAACGGCGTGGCGGCCACCGGCGTGGCCGGCCTGAAGACCATCGTGCCGATCTCCGCGATCAGCTCCTGGTACGACTACTACCGCTCGCAGGGCGCCCCGCTCTACAGCGGCACGCCGGCCGACCTGGCGAGCGTGGTCGAGGACCCGGCCGACGCCGCCCACTGCGGCGCCGAACAGAGCGCGTTGGCCGCCGGCGCCCCCTACGACGGCGACTGGACGGCGCTGTGGCAGCAGCGCGACTACGTCGCGGACGCCGCCAAGGTGAAGGCCAGCGTCTTCGTGGTGCACGGGATGCAGGACCTCAACGTACGGACCGTCAACTTCGGTCAGTGGTGGGACGCGTTGGCCTCGCACGGGGTGCAGCGCAAGATCTGGCTCTCCGAGACCGGGCACGTCGACCCCTTCGACTACCGGCGTGGCGCCTGGGTGGACACCCTGCACCAGTGGTTCGACCACTACCTGATGGGCGTGCCGAACGGGATCCAGAACCAGCCGATGGCCGACATCGAGCGGGCCCCCGACCAGTGGTCCACCGACGCCCGGTGGCCCGCGCCCGGCACCACGGCGACCACCGTGCACCTCAACCCGGGTGCGCTGGGCGGCGGTTCGAACGGCGGGACGGTCTCCTTCAGCGACGACCCGAGCAAGGACGAGAACGCCTGGGCCGGCGAGGTCGACCAGGCCACCCCGGAGAAGGCCGCCTTCACCACCGGCGCGCTCGCCCACGACCTGCGGCTCTCCGGCAGCGGCTCGGTGACGCTGACGGTCGGTTCGAGCACCAGCAGCGCCCACCTCAGCGCGGTGCTGGTGGACCTCGGGCCGGCCAGCATCCGTGACTACCAGGGCAGCGGGGAGGGGATCAGCACGCTCACCACCCGCTCCTGCTGGGGCGAGAGCACGGCCGGGGACAGCGCCTGCTTCCTGGACACGGCGGCGGCCACCACCAAGGTCGAGGAGACCGTGTTCAGCCGCGGCTGGGCCGACCTCGGGCACTACGCCGGGCTCGACCACGGCGTGCCGCTCACCCCGGGGACGCCGTACCGGATGACCGTGCGGCTGGCCGCCACCGACCATGTGGTGCCGGCCGGGCACCGGTTGGCGCTGATCGTGGCCGGGACCGACAACGGGCTGATCGACCCGCCGGACACCCGGCCCACCCTCACCGTCGACCTGGCCGACTCGACGCTGCGGCTGCCGCTGGTTGGTGGCGGGACGCTGCGCTGAGCGGGTGCTGGTGCCCCCCACCTTGAGGGGGCACCAGCACTGCCGCGTCTACCAGTTGGGCGCGAGCTGCTCGCCGGTGGCGGCCAGGTGGACGGCGATCGCCTCCATCGGGCAGAGCTCGGCGGCCTCGGTGACCTCGGTCAGCGCCTCGGTGCGGGCCCGGCGCGGGCGGGCCCGGCCGTCGGGGCCCAGCTCCAGGTCGGCGGGGGCGGTCGCCGCGCAGAGTCCGGTCCCCACGCACCTGGCCTGGTCGACGGAGACCACCACCTCCTCGGCGCTCACCAGGTCACCGGGAGGGTCTGCGGGCTGCGGGTGACCAGGCCGCGCCGCCAGTCGATGTCCTCGACCGGCACCGCGAGCCGCAGCTCGGGCAGCCGCCGGGCCAGCCGGTGCAGTGCCAGCTCGAGTTCCATCCGGGCCAGCCAGGCGCCCAGGCAGTGGTGCGGCCCGGCGCCGAAGGTCAGGTGCGGCGTGCTCGGCGGGGCGAGCAGGCCCTGGCGCCAGTCGCCGGGGTAGACCTCGGGGTCGTGGTTGGCGGCGAAGGAGTCGGCGGCCACCACCGCGCCGGCCGGTATCAGCACCCCGCCGATCTCGACGTCCGCCACCGCCCGGCGCAGCAGGCCGGGGGAGACGGTGCTGTCGCCGAGCGGGACCGAGCGCAGCAGCTGTTCGGCGACCGTGGCCGCCCGCTGCTCGTCGCCGGCCAGCTCCTGCCAGGCCTGCCGGGCCTCGGTGAGCAGGAAGACCAGACCGTTGCCGAGGGTGGTCATGGTGGTCTCGTGCCCCGCGACCACCAGGCCGATGATCAGCTTGATGATCTGCAGCTCCGTCACCTCGCCGTCCTCGTCGGCGGCCTTGACCAGCGAACTGACCAGGTCCTCGCCCGGGTTGCGGCGGCGCTCGGCCATCAGCTGGGCGCCGAACATACCGAAGTCCAGCATCGCCTCCTGCACCGCCTGCGGGGTGTAGGCGCTGGCGGAGAGCGCGTGGTCGCTCCAGTGCGACAGGCGCTTGAGGTCCAGGCCGTCCAGACCCATCAGCCGGCTGATCACCACCACCGGCAGCGGGCGGGTGAAGGCGGCGACCAGCTCCACCGGCTGCTCGGCGCCGGCCAGCGAGTCGACCAGGTCGTCCACCACGGACGCCACCCAGGGGCGCCAGCGCTCGATGGCCCGGGGGGTGAACGCGCGTTGCACGGTGCGGCGCAGCCGCTGGTGGTCGGCGCCGTCGATGTTCAGGATGGTGTCCGGGTCGTCCAGGATGTTCGGGTACGCGGTGATGGCGGGGGCGTCCGGTGCGAAGAGGTCGACCCGGTTCAGCCTCGGGTCGGTGAGCACCTGGCGGACGTCGGCGTGCCGGCGGACCCACCAGACCGGCGTGCCGGTCATCAGCTCGGTCAGGGTGGGCGGGCCGGCCTCGGCGGCGCGCAGGCAGTGCAGCGGGACGAGCGGCGCGGCGGCCGACGGGTCGGTGTGATCGAGCGACACGAGATCCTCCATGCGGATGGCCAGGCGGGTTGACCAGGCGGGTTGGCCTCGCTACCGACGGTAATGCGTCAAGCGCATGCCAACCAGGGGGTGTGGCGCACGAGTTGGAGCGCGCGGCAGGCGTACGCCGGGCGCACGAGGCGGGCGGTGGTGCACCGGGGGCGGCGGGCGTGGTTGGCGGGTCGCCCGACGGCGGCGCAACCTGGAGAAAGGTCTCAGGAACGAGGTGTCCAGTGGCCGGCGATCGAGGTGACCAGCGGACCGGTGAACAGCCGGAACCGGTGATCCGCACGGCCGCGCTGAGCAAGGTCTACCCGAAGACCGAGATCGCCGCCGTGGACCGGCTGGACCTCGCGGTCCACCAGGGCGAGCTCTTCGGACTGCTCGGCCCCAACGGCGCCGGCAAGACCACGACCGTCGGCATGCTCACCACCCGGGTGATCCCCACCTCGGGCGGCGCCTGGATCGGCGGGATCGACGTGGTCAACCAGCCGACCCTGGTCAAGCAGGTGATCGCGGTGGTCTCGCAGCAGAACACCCTGGACCGCTCGCTGACCGTGCGGGAGAACCTGATCTTCCATGGCCTGCTCTTCGGCCGCTCCGGGCGGGTGGCCCGGCGCACCGCCGACGAGCTGCTGGAGCGTTTTCACCTGACCCGCTGGGCCGACGCCTCGGTCTACGCGCTCTCCGGGGGCCTGGCCCAGCGGCTGATGGTGGCCCGGGCGATCTACCACCGCCCCGCCGTGCTCTTCCTGGACGAGCCGACCGCGGGCCTGGACCCGCAGAGCCGGCTCGCGCTCTGGGAGCTGCTGACCGGCCTGATCGCCGACGGCCAGACCATCATGCTCACCACCCACAACATGGAGGAGGCCGAGCAGCTCTGCGACCGGGTGGCGATCATCGACCACGGCCGGGTGCTGGCGCTGGACACCCCCGCCGCGCTCAAGCAGGCGGTGGACGCCGACACCGTGGTCACCGTGCAGGCGCCCGGTGAGCCGGCCGCCCTGGCCGAAATGCTGGCCCGCGAGGTGGCCGGGGTCAGCCGCAGCCGGCTGCTGCCCGGTGGGGTGGAGCTGCACGTCAAGGGCGGGGCGAACCGCCTGCTGCCCCGGGTGCTGGGCGCCGCCGAGGCGGGGGGCTTCGAGGTGGCCGACCTGTCGGTGGCCGAGCCCACCCTGGAGACCGTCTTCATCACCCTGACCGGGAAGGAGCTGCGGGACTGATGACCGCCGTGACCACCCCCACGATCAGCGTCGAGCCGCCGCGCTCGGTGTTCGCCGCCTCGCGCGCCGCACTCGGCGCGCTGGTCAGACGCGACCTGCTGGTGCTGCGCAAGCACTTCGGCGAGTTCGCCGTGCGGACCATCATGCAGCCGCTGCTGCTGGTCTTCGTCTTCCTCTACGTCTTCCCGAGCATCGGCCAGGGGGTGGGCTCGGGCGGCGGCACGGCGGGGGAGTCCGACTTCGCGACGGTGCTGGTGCCCGGGGTGGTCGCGGTGACCATCATGTTCCAGGGCATCCAGTCGGTGGCGATCCAGCTCTCCCAGGAGTTCGGCTACACCCGGGAGATCGAGGACCGGGTGCAGGCGCCCTGCCCGCTCTGGCTGGTGGCGGTCTCCCGGGTGCTCTCGGGGGCCACCCAGGGGATGATCTCGGCGATCATGGTCTTCCCGATCGCCGCCGTGGTGCACGCACCCGGCGTGCACGCGCACCTGTCGGTGCACTGGTGGATCGTGGTCACCCTGATCCCGCTGGCCTGCCTGGCGATGACCTCGCTGGGCCTGGTGCTCGGCACCACCTTCGAGCCGCGCAACATCGGGCTGATGTTCGGCTTCGTGGTGCTGCCGCTGGTCTTCCTCGGCGGGACGTACTACCAGTGGACCAGGCTCGCCGCCGTCAAGGTCGGCGGGTTCCCCTGGTTGCAGACGCTGGTGCTGATCAACCCGCTGATCTACATCGCCGAGGGCATGCGCGCGGGGCTCACCGAGGCCTCGCACATGCACCTGTACATCGTCTACCCGGTGCTGATCGGCTTCTGCGTGCTCTTCCTCAGCCTCGGGCTGCGCAACTTCCGCCGCCGGGTGCTGTCGTAGCATCCGGCGGCGGAAGGCTCGCGGTGCCTACGAGGCGCCGAAGCGCTCGCGCCAGGCCGCCAGGTCCTCGTCGGTGATCTTGGCGAAGAGCACCGGCGGGATGGTGAACTGCGTGCCGGGGGCGACGAACTCCAGCGCGGCGGCCTGCTCGGCGCTGACCCACTGCGGCTCGGCGCCGTCCGCGGAAGCGAAGACCGCGCGCATCGCGGCGCTGGTGCTCGGGATGAACGGCGCCGAGATCACCCCGTAGAGGTGGATCAGGTTCATCGCGGTGCGCAGCGTCAGCGCGGCGCCGGCCTCGTTGGTCTTGATCTCCAGCCAGGGGGCCTTGGTCTCCAGGTAGGAGTTGCCCGCGCTCCACAGTGCCCGCAGCGCCTGGGCGGCCTTGCGGAACTGCAGCGTGTCCAGGTGGCCCTGGTACTCGGCGAGCAGGCCCGCGACCTCGGCGCCCAGCGCCCGCTCGGCCTCGCCCGGCGCGTCGCCGGCCGGGACGGTGTCGCCGAAGCGCTTGAGCGAGAAGGAGAGCACCCGGTTGACGAAGTTGCCCAGGGTGTCGGCCAGGTCCTTGTTGACCGTGGCGGCGAAGATCTCCCAGCTGAAGCTGGTGTCGTCGGACTCCGGCGCGTTGGCCATCAGGAAGTAGCGCCAGTAGTCGGCCGGCAGCAGCTCCAGCGCGGCGTTGGTGAAGATGCCGTGCTGCTGGCTGGTGGAGAACTTGCCGCCGTAGTAGTTCAGCCAGTTGAAGGCCTTGACGTAGTCGACCTTCTTCCACGGCGCCCGGGTGCCGATGATGGTCGCCGGGAACATCACCGTGTGGAACGGGACGTTGTCCTTGGCCATGAACTCGGTGTAGCGCACGTCCTCGGCCTGGTACCACCAGGACTTCCAGTCCCGGTTGGCCGGGTCGGCGTCCGACCACTCCTTGGTCGCGCCGATGTACTCGATCGGGGCGTCGAACCAGACGTAGAAGACCTTGCCCTCGGCCGCCAGCTGCGGCCAGACGTCGGCCGGGACCGGCACGCCCCAGTCCAGGTCGCGGGTGATCGCCCGGTCGTTCAGGCCTTCGGTCAGCCACTTGCGGGCGATCGAGGATGCCAGCGTCGGCCAGTCCTTGCCGTGGACGTCGATCCACTCCTCGACCTCGTCGGCCAGCTTGGACTGCAGCAGGAAGAGGTGGGTGGTCTCGCGGACCTCCAGCTCGGTCGAACCGCTGACCGCCGAGCGCGGGTTGATCAGGTCGGTCGGGTCCAGCAGCCGGGTGCAGTTCTCGCACTGGTCGCCGCGGGCCTTGTCGTAGCCGCAGTGCGGGCAGGTCCCCTCGATGTAGCGGTCCGGCAGGAACCGGCCGTCGGCGACCGAGTAGACCTGGCGGATCGCCCGCTCCTCGATGAAGCCGTTGGCCTGCAGCTCGCGGGCGAACTCCTGGGTGATCTCGCGGTTCTGCTGCGAGGAACTGCGCCCGAAGTAGTCGAAGGAGAGCTGGAAGCCGTCGTAGATCGCCTTCTGCGCGTCGTGCTGCTCGGCGCAGAAGTCCGCCACCGACTGGCCGGCGGCCTTGGCGGCCAGTTCGGCCGGGGTGCCGTGCTCGTCGGTCGCGCAGATGTAGAGCACGTCGTGGCCGCGCTGGCGCAGGTACCGGGAGTAGACGTCCGCCGGGAGCATGGACCCGACCATGTTCCCCAGGTGCTTGATCCCGTTGATATAGGGAAGCGCGCTGGTGATCAGGTGTCGAGCCATCCTGGGATGCTCCTCGTGTCGTGGTGACGGACTGTGGCGCCAGTCTATCGGCCCGGCGAAAGCCGCCCGAACCGTTATTACGGGCGGCTCGGCCGCGGACGTCGGCGGTTCAGGGCTGCGGCACGTTCGGCGTGTTCGGGCCCGTCCAGCTGTAGATGTAGTGGTTCTGGCCGTCCTTGAACGAGCTGTACGGGGCCGGGTTGACGTCCATGCACTGGTTGGCGTCGTCCTGCGCGTTCTGCGACTGCGCGGTGGTGGGCAGCGCGGTGGGCACCGGAGCGGCAGCCTGGCTCGCCGCGCCGGCGGCGGTGCCGCCCGGGAAGCTGGTGCCGGTGGTCCAGTCGGTGCCCACCACCAGGGTGAGGTGGGTCGCTGAGACGGTGGACTCGCTCAGCGCGCTGTCGGGCAGGCCGAGCGAGGCGGCCACCGCCTTCGCCTGCGCCTGCTGGGCGGCCGGATAGAGCAGCTTGGTCGGGGACTTGGGCGGCAGGGTGGTGTCCCGGGTGGCGTGCGTGTAGCCCTGCGCGGTGAGCGCGTCGGTGACCGCCGTGCTGCGACCGGTGCCGCCGCTGCCGTTCTGCACGTCGATCCGCACGGCGGCCTTGTCCACCGGCGGCGCGGCGGGCGCGCTGCTCGCCGGGGCGCTGCTCGCGGCGGCGGGGTCGCTCGGCGCGGGGCCGGTCGGCGGGGCGTTGCGGTCGAGCGCGACATCGGCCGCGATCATCTGGAACAGCTTGGCCGAGTCGGGCGTCGTCTCCACGAGGTCGGCGCTCGGGTTGCCCGGGTCCTTCTGGTAGGCCCACGGCATGGTCACCGTGGTGATCCGGGCGGTGGGCACCTTGTTGAGTTCCAGTGCCAGCGAGGCCAGCGCGTCCACCGTGCCGAGGCCGGTGTCGACCTGGAGCGCCTTGGTGGCGGCCTGCGCGAGGTCGTTGAGCTTCAGCGGGTCGGCGAGGGTCTTGGCCGACTTGAACGAGCGGATCATCGAGTTGATGTAGAGGTGCTGGGCCTGGGCGCGGCCGATGTCGGTGCCGTCCCCGAAGGCGTGCCGGGTGCGCAGCCACTCCAGCGCCTGCTCGCCCTGGATCGAGTGGGTGCCGGCCGGCAGCACCAGGTGCGACCCGATCTCGTGGTGCACGCCCTGGGCGTCCGTCGAGGGTTGGAAGTCCATCACGTTCTCTTTGGTGCACACGGACACGCCGCCGATGGCGTCGGCCATGTTCACCACGCCCGCGAAGTCGACCATCATGTAGTGGTCGATGTGGATCTTGGTGAGCTGCTCCCAGGTGTCCACCACGCAGCCCGGGTCACCGACGTTGAGGCTGTCGGTGATGATCGAGTGCCGGGCCTTCAGCACGGCCTTGGTGGTCGGGTTGGTGCAGGTGGGGATGGCGGCCTGGGTGTCGCGCGGGATGCTCATGATGGAGGCGTTGCTGCGGTCCGCCGACAGGTGGACCAGCATCTCGACGTCCGCGTGCGGGGCGCTGCCGTCGCAGGAACCGCCGAGTTTGCAGTCCGCGGCGCTGGTCCGGCCGTCGGAGCCGATCATCAGGATGTTGAGCGGGGTCTGGCCCGCCGCGTTCGGCTTGGAGGGCGGGGCGAGCGCGGCGCCGCCGTTGTTCAGATCGCCCTTGCGGATGTTGGAGTTGAGCTGCTGGATGTACAGGTAGCCACCACCGACCGAGGCCACCACCAGGAAACCCACGCCGGCCGCGCCGTACTTGAGGATCCGTTTGCGCTTGGCGGCCTTGCTGAGCTTGCCGGCGCCACGGCCCCGGGCGGCGGCCCGCCCGCCCGGCTGCGCGGCGGCCTCGGCGGCGCCGTCCGTCGGCTGACCGGCCGCCCGGCGCCCGTTGCCCGACCTGGCGGCCTTGCGGGCGGCGGCCCGGCCGCCGGTGGGAGCGGTGCTGTGCTGGCCGGTGGAGCCCGGGGCGGCCGCGGCGCTCTCCGCGGGCTCGACCGGGGTGGCGTGCGCCGGGAAACCGCCGTAGGGCGAGTAGCCTCCTTGGTCCGGACTGCCGTCCCCCGTAAGGCCGTTGCCGTCGAACGTCATGCGGTGACCACCAAGCTCTGGCTGTGCCAGGTCCTCCCCCTGGGCGCTTGGCGGGAGACTATATCAATTTGAGATCATAGTTTTAATTGAGGCTACTGAGGTTAGGGCAGGCTCAGTTGACTGACTCTCACGCGAAGGTCGGTCGACGAACCGGCCGGTGGACCCTCAGACGCTCAGGCCGGTCTCCAGGGCGAGCAGTTCGGCAACGCTCTGGCGGCGGCGGATCAGCCGGGGCGTGCCGTCCTCGACCAGGACCTCGGGGATCAGCGGGCGCGAGTTGTAGGTGGAGGACATGCTGGCGCCGTAGGCCCCGGTGTCGTGGAAGACCACCAGGTCGCCGATCTCCGCGCGCGGCAGCGGCACCGGCTCCACCTCGCCGCCTTCGAGCTGGGTGAAGACGTCGCCCGACTCGCAGAGCGGACCGGCCAGCACAGTGTCCAACACCGGCTCCGGGCGCGGCCGGCCGCTCGGCGCGAGCACCGAGACGCGGTGGCTGCTGCCGTACATCGCGGGCCGCATCAGGTCGTTGAAACCCGCGTCGACCAGCACGAAGTGGTTGCTGCCGACCGGCTTCTGCGCCCGCACCTCGCTGACCAGCACCCCGGCGCCCGCCACCAGGAAGCGGCCGGGCTCGATCTCCAGCCGCACCGGGTGGCCGAGTTCGGCCGCCAGCTCCTGCCGGGCGGCGTCCCAGATCCGGAAGTACCGCTCGGTGTCCACCTCCGGCTGCCCCGGCGTGTAGGGCACCGAGAGGCCGCCGCCCGCCGAGATGGCCCGCACGTCCCGCCCCGAGAGCCTGACCTGCTTGACCATCGTCTCGCAGACCGCCTCCAGGTGGCCGTAGTCGACCCCCGAGCCGATGTGCATGTGCAGGCCGATCAGGTCCAGCCCGTGCCGGTCGACCAACTCGAGGCTGTCGGCCAGGTGCTCGTGCCAGATGCCGTGCTTGCTGTGCTCGCCGCCGGTGTTGGTCTTGCGGCTGTGGCCGTGCCCGAAGCCGGGGTTGATCCGGATCCACACCGGGTGCCCGGGGCTGGCGCTGCCCACCTGGTCGAGCATCTGCGGCGAGCCGGCGTTGACCGGCACGCCAAGCTCGACCACCCGGCGCAGCGTGGCGCGGTCCAGCAGGTCGGCGGTGAAGACCACCGGCTCGTTCGGGCCGTCGACCTGGTACCCGGCGGTCAGTGCCCGCTCCAGCTCGCCCTGCGAGACCGCGTCCACCAGCACGCCCTCGGCGCGCATCAGCCGCAGGATGTGCGTGTTGGAGCAGGCCTTCTGCGCGAAGCGGATCACGTCGAAGCTGCGCAGCCGGGCGATCTGGGCGCGGATGTGCGCGGCGTCGTAGACCCAGGCCGGGGTGCCGTACTCCTCGGCGATCCGGGCCAGCTGCGGTCCGTCGAAGGCAGGGGTGGTGGTCACGGGTGAGGTCCTGTTCGGCCGGCGGGGTGGGCGGAGGAATTGTCGCGGAAAGGGCGGGGAAATTGCTCTGGTGTCCACACAGCGGACGGTGCTGGAATTCCCGTCACTGTACTGCGGGTCGACCCTTGCGGGAAAAGCGGAAAAGGAATTCCCGGGCGATCGGGGTATGCCGATAAATCGGACGGTCCGGTGCGCGCGGCGAAGAAATATTTCAGGGCGGGGCGGGTCCTGGACCTGCCGGCCGATGGTCGCCAGGGCCTGTCACGGAGCGCCGCAGCCGCCTGACGGTCCGTCGACTGTGCCCGTCACCCGGCGGGCGCGTGAGGGTGTGGTGAGCATGTCGACGGAACGTCACATATGCCCGATTCCTCACTCGATGGGCCTTGCTGCGTTCCGGACATCGGCCTACCTTCTGCCGCATGCCCGCACCGCTCATCTCCATCGTCCTGCCCGCCCATGACCAGCGGGAACAGCTCGCGAGCTGCCTGGATTCGATTCTCGACCAGTCCTTCGGCGGCTTCGAGGTCATCGTGGTCACCGACCCGTCGCCGGACGGCGCCGCCGAGTTGCCGTACCCCGCGCGGGACGGGCGGGTGTCGGTGCTGCGGCTGAACGCGGCGGTGGGGGTCGGCCGCGCCCGGAACGCGGGGGCGGAGCGGGCCGAGGGGCGTTACCTGCTCTTCCTGGACAGCGACCATCTGCTGGCCCCCGGGGCGTTGCTGGCGCTGGCCGAGCGGGTCGGCGCGGCAGAGCACCCCGATCTGGTGCTCTTCGGGCACACCCGGCTGCACGCTGGGCGGATCTGGCCGGGGGCGGCGGCCGATCTGCTGGCCGGGATCGGCGACTCGGTGTTCGCGCTGTCCGAACACCCGGAGCTGTTCGGGGCGCCGGCCCACGTCTGGGACCGGCTGATCAGCCGACGGGTCTGGCAGGGCGCGGGCCTGGCGTTTCCGGCGGGCCTGGCCTTTCCCGAGGGGCAGTACGAGGAGGTGCCGGTGGCGCACCAGGCGCTGCTGGCGGCGGAGCGGATCGCCGTGCTGCCGCAGGAACTGGTGCAGTTGCGCCGGCGGCACACGGTGCACCCGGCCGGATCGCCCGGCAGCAGCACCTTCGATCTGTTCGACCAGTACGAGCGGAGTTTCGAGGCGCTGGAGGCGGTGGAAGGCAGCGAATCGCTGAGACCGTACCTGTTCACCAGAATGGTCCGGCACTACCTCTTCGTCTTCGACCTCGCGGGCTGCGTCAGCCGGGCGGCCCGCCCGCGGTTCTTCCACCGGGCCGCCGAGCACTACCAGCGCTACCAGCCGGAGGGCTACCGGCGCCCGGGCGGGCGGGAGGGCCTGAAGTTCTCGTTGCTGGCCGGCGGCGTGTACAGCGCGTTCGAGGTGGCGAAGCTGTCGCAGATCGCGCGCACGGCGGTCGCGGGGCGGGCCGGCCGGGCGAGTTGAGCGTCCGGCAGGGTTGAGCGGGTCCGGGCGGGCCTGAGCGTTCGGGCCGGCCGAGCGTTCAGCGGCTGGCCCGGCCGAAGGTCCAGCGGGTCGGGGAGCCGGTGAAGTCGGCGTCGGTCAGGCCGAAGACGGAGTCGGGCCGGACCCGGAAGGTGGCGTTGACCGCGGGGTCGAGGAAGTCCGGGCCGTAGGCGGTGTCGTACTTCGCGTTGAGGGCGGCCAGGAAGGCGGCGATCTCCGCCTGCCCCGCCAGCACCTCGGCGCGGCCGTCCAGCACGACGGGCTGGTGCGGGTCGTCGGTGCTGATCGCGCAGTCGGGGTGGGCGGCCAGGTTGCGGTACTTGCGGGACCGGCGGCTGCTGCTGAACCAGAGCGCGCCGGTCAGCCAGACGCCCCAGACCGGCATGGTGTGCGGTCGGCCGTCCGGGCGGACCGTGCAGAGCCAGTAGTCGTGCGAGCCGGTCAGCCTGCGCTCGGCCCAGGACCAGGGCAGCAGGCCGGTGCCCTGGTCGGCGGGCCGGATGCCGTAGCCCGGCATGTACGGGCGCGCGGCGCTGGGCTCGGGTGTCCCTGGTTGGGGCGTCATCGCCGCGGGCGTCAGTTGCCGCCCATCACGGCCTTGGCCCGGGCCGCCATCTCGGCCGGCGGGACGTCCTCGACGTGGCTGGCCACGCTCCAGCGGTGGCCGAACGGGTCCTCGAAGGTGCCGGTCCGGTCGCCGTAGAACTGGTTGGCGAGCGGCCGCAGTTCCACCGCGCCGGCCGCGATCGCCTTGGCCCAGACGGCGTCCACATCCGCCACGTAGACACTCAGCAGCACCGGCGAGCCGCCGACCGTCTTCGGGCTGCGCACGCCGATCTCCGGGTTCTCGTCGGCCAGCATGATCACCGAGTCGCCGATGCTCAGTTCGGCGTGGCCGATCCGGCCGTCCGGGCCGAGCATCCGGTCGCCGCGCTGCTCGGCGCCGAGCACCGAGGTGTAGAAGTCGATCGCGGCGGCCGCGCCGCTGATGAAGAGGTAGGGCGACACGCGGGGGTAGTTGTCCGGGATGGGCTTGACGGTGCTCATGGGCAACCTCCATGGGGTGGACGGACGGGCGCGGACTCGTGCGGATTCCCGCCGGCCAGCGTGTCACGGGGCGCCGAACGGCCTCGGCGAGCCGCGCGGTGGGGTCCATCGGGTGGGTCAAGCGCGGCGAGCGGTCCCAACGGTCGCTCCGCTCGTTAGATTGGACAGCAGCGGTGGGCACCGCGGTGGTGCGAATGGCGAGGCCGGGGCCGGAGAGCGGGTGAGGCTGATGGCGGAGCCGGAAGAGGCCGAGGAGAGTCCGGTCGGCGCCGTCGGCTGGGTCACCGTGTCGATCCCGCCGGACGGTGCCGGCGAGGTGCTGTTGCCGGTGCGCGGCGGGAGCGAGGCGTTCGCGGCCTGGGCCGACGTGCCGATCGCACGCAACACCCAGGTCATGGTCGTGGAGCGGATATCGGCCCGTTCCGTGCTGGTCGTTCCGTTCCCCCACACCTAGCTCGCTCGATCGCTCCCAAGGAGGACGCGATGTTGTTCTGGCAGGTTCCCGCGCCGAACGAGGCGCTGCTGATCTCCGGCTCCAAGCGCCAGGCTCAGGCCACCCAGTTCCGGATCGTCACCGGCCACGGCAGTTTCGTGATGCCGGTCAAGCAGAAGGCCAGGAAGCTGTCGCTGGCGCTGCGCGAGGCGGAGATCGCCGAGGACTGCGTCACCCAGCAGGGCATCCGGCTGACCGTGCGCGCGGTCACCGTCTTCAAGGTCGGCGACGACTTCGTCTCGATCGCCAACGCGGCCCGCCGGTTCCTGGCCGAGCAGGAGCGGATGGAGGAGCTGGTCGGCCGGATCTTCGCGGGCCATCTGCGGTCCATCGTCGGTGGGTTGACGGTGGAGCAGATCATCCGCGAGCGCGACCGGGTCGCCCAGGAGGTCAAGGCCGGCAGCCACAACGAGATGGAGAAGCTGGGCATCGTGGTCGACGCCCTGCAGATCCAGGAGATCGAGGACGCCACCGGCTACATCACCAACCTGGCCGCCCCGCATGCCGCCGCCGTCGCCAGCCAGGCCCGGATCGCGCAGGCCAAGGCCGACCAGGAGGCCGCCCAGCGGGAGCAGGAGGCGCTCGCGCTCAAGGCCGAGTACGAGCGCGACACCGCGATCAAGCGGGCCGGTTTCGTCGCCGAGACCGAGCAGGCCAACGCGCACGCCGCGCAGGCCGGACCGCTCGCCCAGGCGAAGGCCACGCAGCAGGTGATCGAGGAGCAGACGGCGCTGGCCCAGCGGCACGTCGAGCTCGCGGCCCAGCGCCTGGAGGCCGAGGTCCGCCGCCCCGCCGACGCCGAGGCCTACCGCCAGCGCGCGATCGCCGAGGCCGAGCGCGACATGGCCAAGTTCCAGGCCGAGGGCGAGGCCTACCGGCGCACCACGCTGGCCACCGCCGAGGCGCAGGCCGTGCGGGTGCAGGCCGATGGGGACGCCTATGCCGAGCGGACCCTCGCCGAGGCCCAGGCCGCCGCGAACGCGGCCCGCGCCGAGTCGCTGCGCGGTGGGGCGCAGGAGCTGATCGCGGCCAGCCGGGTGGTGGAGAACCTGCCGGCCCTGGTGGACGCGGCGTCGCAGGGCATCGCCGGGTCGAACCTGACCATCCTCAACGGCAGCGAAGGCGTCAGCCAGGTCACCGCCGGGATCGTGGGGCAGGGGCTGGCGATCCTGGACGTGCTGAGGCGCTCGACCCAGGCGCAGGGTGGCGCGGCGGGGCGGGTCGTGGCACCGCAGCAGGCTCCGGTGCCGCAGGCGGATGGTGCGGATGGTCAGGAGGGCACGGGGCTGAGCTGAGGCTCGCTGCGGTGAACCGGGCCGTGCATTGGCGAACCGGCCGTGCGTTGCCGTGGCCGGTCGGTCGGCGCAGGCTGGTCGGTGAAGCGGCCTGGAGGTGCGGCATGCGGAACTACCGGCTGGACAACCAGTGGGACGTCGAGCTCAGCTTCGAGGAGGACGGCACGACCACGGCCTGCCAGGCCCGGCTGGTCGGCGATCGGGCCCCCGCTGCGCACGGCTACGGCCAGGCGCAGCGGAACACCGCCGACCGCCCCGTCTACCGGCTCGGCGAGGAGCTGGCGGCCTCCCGCGCACTGCGGGCGCTGGCGCAGCAGTTGCGTGCCCAGGCGGACGGTGACATCGGGGACGTGAACCGCAGACCCGCCTACCCGGACTACTGAGGGTCGGGGACCCGGGATGACGGGCCGCAGATGAGCGAGCGGACGGACCTCTCCGGCGGCCCGGTGCCGGCAGCGGCGGCCGGGCCGCCGGGGCCGCGCTCCCTGCGGCAGGACCTGCGCGGCCCGCTGCGCGGACTGGTCGGTGGCCAGTGCCTGGGGCAGGGCGCCGACGGGCTGGCGCAGATCGCGTTCGCCCAGTTCGTCCTCTTCGACGTGGGGCGCGGAGCCACGCCGGGCCGGATCGCGGTCGTGCTGGCCGTGACGCTGCTCCCGTTCAGCCTGCTCGGCCCGTTCGCCGGGGTGCTGCTCGACCGCTTCGACCGGCGCCGGGTGCTGGTGCTGGTGTCCTGGCTGCGGGCGGTACTGGTGCTGGCCGGGGCGGTGATCGTCACCGAGCGGTGGACGGTGCCCGCGTACGTGGCGGTCCTGCTGCTGCTCTCCTCCTCCCGTCTGGTGCTGACCGCCAAGGGTGCCGCGCTGCCACGCACCGTCCCACGGGAGCGGCTGGTGCCGGCCAACGCGTTCTCCGCGCTGGTCGGGTCGGCGGCGGCGTTCCTCGGGGCGGTGGGCGGTTCGCAGTTCGTCGGCTGGTCGACGGCGGCCGGGTTCCTGGCGGCAGGGGTGCTGTACGCCGGGGCGGCGGGCGTCTTCACGCGCCTGCCCTACCTGGGCGGCAGTCCCGGGCACCTCGTCCTGCCCGGGGTGCGGCAGGTCGCCGTCGACCTCGGGGACGGGGCCCGGCTGGTCGCGCGGACCACCGCGATCCGGCGCCCGCTGCTCGCCGTGGCCGTGCACCGGCTGCTGCTCGGCGCCGGGTTCGTGGTGCTGGTGCTGGTCGCGGACTCGCAGTACCGGCTGAAGGCCTCGGGCTACGGCATCGCGATCGCCGCCACCGGCGTGGCCACCTTCGCAGCCAGCGCGGCGGCCACCCCACTCGCCGCCCGCTACGGCGCCCGGGCACTCGTTCCCGCCTCCTTCCTGCCGGCCGCGGCCGCCGCGTACGTGGGCGGTCTGGACCCGTCGATCTGGGTCCTGGTGCCCTGCCTCGGGGTGGCGGCCTTCGCGTTCCAGGTGCTGAAGGTCTGCACGGACGCGTTGCTCGGCGGCGCGACCCCGGACCGCTCGCGGGGGCGGGTCTTCGCGCTCTACGACATGGCCTACAACGTCGCGTTCGTGCTGGCGGGCCTGCTGATGGTGCCCTGGTGGCGGACCGGGCACGAGCGCGCGCTGCTGTGGTGGGTGGCCGCCGCGTTCACCCTCGGGTGGGTGGTGCTGTCGGCGGCGGATCGCGGCTGGCGGCCGCACCGCCACCGGGCCCGGCTGCCCGGCCGGTACAAGGGCCGCTGCCTGGCCTTCGCGGTCGGGGCCGTCCCGGTGCTGGCGTTCCCGGCGCCCGCCTGGTGGTGGCTGGCCTGGTTCGCGCTGGTGCCGCTGATGCTGGTGGTGCGGGCGGGGCCGACCCGGCGCGAGGGCGTGGTGCGGGCCTGGTGGGGGATGGCCGGGTTCGAGGCGGCCACCCAGTACTGGCTGCTGCCGGACGTCGGGCCGGCGCTCGGACTGCTGGCGCTGCTGATGGGCGCGCTCTGGCTGCCCTGGGGGTGGGCGGTGCACCGGTTGCTGGCGCCGCCGGTGGGCGGTCGGCGGCTGGCGGTCGCGCTGGTGGTGGTGCCGAGCGCGTGGGTGTGCGCGGAGGGGGTGCGGTCCTGGCAGAGCCTGGGCGGGCCGTGGGCGTTGCTCGGGGCGACCCAGTGGAACCAGCCGCAGCTGCTGTCGACGGCCTCGCTGGGCGGGGTGTGGCTGACCGGGTTCCTGGTGATGGTGGTGAACACGGCGCTGGTGATGCTTCTGACGGTCCGTCAGTTTCGGTTGCGGGTGGTGGGATTGGTGGCGGTGGGCGGGTGTCTGGCGGTCGGCCCGGTATGGGCGGCGGTACGGCCCGCGCTGCCGGTGACGGGGAGCGTGCGGGTGGGGCTGGTGCAGCCCGGGGTGCTCGGCACGCCGGCCGAGCAGCAGGCGTCCGAGGAGCTCGAGACGGCCCAACTGGCGTCGCAGCATCCGGGGTTGGTGGTGTGGGGGGAGAGCAGCCTGGGCGACGACGTGAACAGCGGCGGATCGTCGAACGCGTCGCTGGCCGCCTTCGCCGGGCAGCTGGGCACCGACCTGCTGGTCAACGGGAACGCGCCGACGGCCGACGGCACCGGGTTCTACAAGCAGTCGCTGCTGATCGGCGGGAGCGGGGTGTTGGGGACGTACGACAAGATCCGGCTGGTCCCGTTCGGCGAGTACATCCCGCTGCGCTCCATGCTCGGCTGGGCGACCAGCGTCAGCAAGGCTGCCCCGACCAACGTGCTGCGTGGCGAGCGGACCACGGTGATGCACAGCGGGCCGGTGGCGATCGGGCCGCTGATCTGCTTCGAGTCGGCGTTCCCCGATATGGCGCGCACCGAAGTCGCTGACGGGGCCCAGCTGTTGGTGTACCAGGCGGCCACCTCGACGTTCCAGGGCAGTTGGGCGCAGCCGCAGCACGCCTCGCTGGCGGCGGTGCGGGCGATGGAGACGGGCCGCCCGGCCGTGCAGGTGTCGTTGACGGGCGACAGCGCGGCGTTCGACGCGCACGGGCGGGTGCTGGCCTGGCACGGGGCCGGGTACCGGGGCGCGTTCGCGGTGGACGTGCCGCTGGTGTCGGGGAGCACGCCGTACCAGCGGGCGGGGGACTGGATGCTGGCGGTGAGCTTCAGCGTGCTGGCGGCGGCTGGGACGATGGCGGGGTTGCCGGGGCGGCGACGGGAGCGGTAATGATGGCCCCGTCGGCGGCAGCGCCAGCACACCAGGCCGGGCGGGGAATCGGGGGGACAGGCGGATGAAACTGGAGCTTCGGCACCTGCGTGCGGTATGCGCGATAGCCGACGCCGGCAGTCTCGGTCGGGCCGCGGCGGTGCTGGGGTGCTCGCAGTCCGCGCTGAGCCGTCAACTGCTGAGGATCGAGCAGCACTTCGGCGTGACGCTGTTCGTCCGGACCCGGTCCGGGACCGAACCGACCGCCAACGGCGCCGAGGTGATCGCCCAGTCCCGTGACGTCCTGGCACGGATGGAGGGGATCGGGCACCGATCGGCCGAGACCGAGTCCCGCCCACCACGCGTCCTGCGGCTGGCCGTCACCAACTCGCCCGTGCTGCCCGGTATGGTGGCCCGGCTGCACAGCCGACTGCCCGGCAGCACCCTCCGGCTGCGCAGCGTCTACGCCTCCTCGGCGATCGTCGAACTGCTGGAGCAGGGCGAGCTGGAGGCCGGAATCGCGGTGGACTACCCGGGGCTGGAGCTTCGGCACTCCGAGGCCGTCGCGGTGCGCGGAATCGCCACGGAGCCGTCCATCCTCGCCCTGTCGGCGCGGCACCGCCTGCGGCACCGCGCCGACATCGCGCTGGGCGAGCTCGCCCAGGACGCCTGGTTCCTGACCCCCGACGACGGTGCGGGCTGGCCCGGTGTCTTCTACGCGGCGTGTGCGGAGGCCGGTTTCACCCCGCCCGCCGTGCACGAGTTCCTCGGGGATCCGCTGCAGTTGCAGCACATGATCGCGGAGGATCTGGGAGTCGCGCTGGTGCAGGCCACCACGCGACCGATCCCCGGCGTCCTGCTGAAACCGCTGACCGGCACGCCACTGTGGTGCCGGTACGTCCTGGTCTGGCGGCGCGGCGCCGTCGACGAGGAGCTCGCGCAGGCCCTGTTCAGCGCCGCGTCCGCCGCCTACCAGGAGCTGTGCGGCCGGAGCGCCGACCCCCGGACCCAGGCCGCCCGAGCCCGGTAGCTCCCGACCGGACCAGCCGGACGGTCAGGGCCCGGGCCACGGCCGATGGTATGACCGTGATCCGACATGTGGTATGTCACATCTCATTGATCTGGCTCACGGCGCGTGCGACGGTGCCTGACACGCCTCCACGCGCTACATCCGAGGCGCATCCACTGGTCCCCCACCAAGGAGTGATGATGCGTCAGCCATTCGGGCTGCCCAGAATCATGGCCGTGCTCGCCGCCGCGAGTACGGCTGTCGCCGGCTTTGCCGCCACCCCGAGCTTCGCCGCCGCGACGGTGAAGCCCGCTCAGCAGGTCAGCCAGGCCGTGAACCCCCACCACGGCCTGGTGTCGCCGACCGGCAGCCTCGCAAGCACCGACGACCAGGACGCCGTGCAGAACGGCCGGCTCGCCCCGGCCCAACTGCCCCCGCGCTCCCCGCGGTCCGCCACCCCCAAGGCACCCGCGCCCAGGCTCGCCGGCACCAACGCGGCCGGCCGGGCGGCCAATGCCGCCACCTCCTGCACCCCGGCCGACTTCTCCGGTCGGACCGGGTCGGCCCTGGTCTCCTACATCCAGGGCTCGACCATCGACTGCATCAGCTCGCTCTTCACCGTCACCGGCGGCAATGCCACCGGGGTGTTCAAGGAGAGCCAGATGACCGCCGTCGCCAACGGGTACCGGAGCGCCGCGGCCTCCTATGCCGGTGACGACTCGACCGGCCTGTGGCAGCTGGGGTACTTCCTCCAGGGCGGGTACTACGTCCAGTACAACGACCCCACCGACGTCGGCAGTTACGACGCCTCGCTGACCAGCGCGGTGCAGGCCGCCCTCGACACCGTCGTCGCCAGCCCGCACCTGAACGACGTCAGTGACGGCAACGGCGAGGTCGCCGGCGAGGCCATGATCCTCTCCGACAGCGCCAACCTGCAGGCCCGGTACCTCAACACGTACAAGCAGGTGCTGAACGGCTACACCAGCGCGTACGACGCGTCCTGGTACATGGTGAACTTCGTCAACTCGGTGTACACCCCGCTCTTCCGCGGCCACCAGAACCCGGCCTACGTCGCCGCGGTCACCGCCGACCCGAGCATCATCACCACGCTCGACAGCTTCGCGCTCAACCACAAGGCCCTGCTGGGCACCACCAACTCCTTCCTGGACTCCAACGCCGGGCTGGAGACGTCCCGGTTCATCGAGCACTCGGCGCTGGCGGCCACGGTCAAGCCACTGATCAAGGGCCTGCTCGACGCCTCGTCGATCACCGGCCCGACCGCCCCGCTCTGGGTCGGCGTGGCCGGCATGGCCAGTTACTACGACCAGTCCAACTGCTCCTACTACGGCGTCTGCAACCTGTCGCAGCAGCTCAGGACAGCGGCGCTGCCGGTCAGTCACACCTGCGACGCCACGCACAGCATCCTGGCGCAGAGCCTGACCGCGGCCGACCTGTCCGCGGTCTGCGCGAGCCTGCAAGGCCAGGACCCGTTCGTCCACAATCTGGTCAAGGACAACGGCCCGATCCCGGGCCAGTACGAGTCCTCGCTGCAGATGGTGGTCTTCGCCAGCCCGCAGGACTACCAGACCTACGCCGGCGGCATCTACGGGGTGAGCACCAACAACGGCGGCATAACCCTGATCGGCGACCCGACCAGCACCACCAACCAGCCGATCTCGCTCACCTACCAGAACGGCAACGACGGCTTCACGGCTGGCATCTGGAACCTCAACCACGAGTACACCCACGCCCTCGACGGCCGCTACGACATGAAGGGCGACTTCACGCAGCAGATCGCCGTCCCGGACGTGTGGTGGATCGAGGGCGTGGCCGAGTACGTCTCGTACACCTACCGGAACGTGACCGACACCGGCGCGATGGCCGAGGCACCCAAGCACACCTACGCGCTGAGCACGCTGTTCCAGAACACCTACGAGAACAGTGACTCGACCCGCACCTACCCGTGGGGCTACCTGGCCGTCCGGTACATGGTCGAGAAGCACCCGGACGTCATCGCCAGCATGCTGAGCCACTTCCGCACCGGTGACTACACCGGCGGTTACGCGGTCTACAACTCGATCGGCACCGCGTACGACGCCGACTTCAACACCTGGCTGGACGCCTGCGCCGCCGGCGCCTGTTCGGTGGGCGGCACCCCGACCGCCGCGTTCGACGCCGCCCCCGCCGGCCTGAGCGTGCAGTTCACCGACCACTCGACCGAGTCCGGCGGCAGCATCGCCTCCTGGGCCTGGAACTTCGGCGACGGCTCCACCGCCACCACCGCCAGCCCGTCGCACACCTACGCCGCGGCCGGCACCTACAACGTCAGCCTGACCGTCACCGACGGCAACGGCAAGACCGCGGCCATCACCCAGTCCGTGACCGTCAGCGGCAGTGGCGGTGGCGGCGGCACCACGGCCTGCACCGCGACCGACACCCGCGTGCTGGCGCAGAACTGCTACCGGGCCAACCAGTCCGCGACCGTGGACAACCTGGACTACTACTACATCTACCTGCCCGCCGGCACGACCACGCTGACCGTCCGCAGCACCGGCGGCACCGGGACGGCCTACCTCCTCTACAACCCCAACGCCTGGGCCACGATGAGCGCCTACACCAACGGCTCGCTCAACAGCGGCACCAGCCAGACCCTGACCGTCACCAACTCGACGGCCGGCTACCGCTACATCAGCCTCTATGCCCAGACCGACTTCAGCGGCGTGACCATCAGCACGCAGTACTGATCCCTGCGCAGGTGGCTTCAGCGGCGGCGGTCCGGAGCACGACTCCGGGCCGCCGCTTGCCTCGGGCGGGTGGGAGTTGACCTCTCAGGCTGACCTGACGTGCGGGTGATGTGCCATTCCCGGTGCAGGCGGCTCATCGTTCGGAGGTCGGCCAGGCGTGAGGCGTCGCCGCAGAGGTAGGCTGCCCGGGTCTGCTCGCGCAGTCGGGCGCATTCGGTGCACTCGGCGGCCGGTGACGGGTCGCCATCGGGCGTGGCACAGTTGGCGTTCACTCGCTGGGGTCCCGGTCCGGGCAGATCGCCGCGCTGCAAGTGCAGGGTGGCCACCCGGCGGGCTTGCGGAGCGACACGCGGGAGAACCAGGCAGGGTCGTAGTCCGCCAGCGGATCGTCGGTTCGCTGTGCCATGGCGAGGCGCTCCGCGCGCTGCTGTTCGATCGTCTTCACCGCCAGGCCCTTCGGTGCTGATGTGTAGTCAAGGTGCTACTCATGGTGATCTGGCGGGCCGGGCGTTGCGACGGCGGAGAGGTGTTGTTCGGCCGTCATGGCAAGGCGTCATTTCGACGTCATTGGCGGCGGGTTGGCCCTATGGTGGAGAGATGACGACTCCCAACGAGGCGCTGAGGAACGTACGACTTGCGATGCGCCTCAGCCAGGACGAGTTCGCCAGGCGTCTCCGGCAGGTCGGGGACGAGCTCGGCGATCCGAACGACGCGAGCAAGCGGTTGGTTCAGCGCTGGGAGTCCGGCGAGTCCCAGACACCGCGGCCCGTCTATCTCAGGTCGCTGGAGGCGGTCACCGGGAGGTCGGCCGGTCAGCTCGGCTTCGATGTCCCGGAACTGCCTGAGCGAGTGTCAGTCGACGGGCAGGGAGGTCACGACATGCGCGCCACCGGTGAAGTCGAGCCCCAAGGTGCCGGGCGGCCGGCGTCCGAGGAGCACTCCGGGGTCTGGTTGAGCCGCTACGAGTTCTACAGCAGCAGTCGCGAGCAGACGTTCACGGGACAGCACCACGTTCTGCTCACGCAGAACGGCAACCGCTTGCAGGGGCGTTCGTTGAGCGCCTCGGGCGAGCCCGACTCGCGGCTGACCATCGACCTGACCATCGATCGGAACGTCGTCACCGGGACCTGGGTGGAGGAGACGGAGCCCCAGGGCTACTACCACGGGGCGCGGTACCACGGTGCGATCCAGTTCCTGATGGATCCGACCGGGCGGCGAATGGCCGGGAAATGGGTCGGGTTCGGCAAGGAGTTCGACGTGAACACCGGGCCGTGGGAGTTGCGCCTGCTCAGCAAGGCGACGACCCCTGAGGTGCTGGCGCGGTACGGCGCGCCGGTGGACGAGGGCTGAGTTGGGCGCGGTTCCGATAGCGGCTGGCGGAGGCGCTGCTGCTCGGGCATGCTCCGCGCTGATGAGTGATGCGCCGAATGATGAGGGCTACGCGCCGGTCGGGACGCTGGCAGGGTTGCTGCAGCGTGGGCGCGGGCTGGGTGCGATGCGGGCGTCGGAGGATCCGGGGGCAGCGGCTGAGCTGGTGTACGGGTGCGTGCGGCGGGACTGGCGGTGGGATCGGCAGGTGGACGGGCGGCATTGCTATCTGGCCTGGCTGATAAGGGAGTTGGCGCTTCCGCTGAGCCCAGTGATTGCGTTGTTCGGGGCTGATGAGGACAGCTGCGAGCGGGCTGTCCGGGTGTTGGAACTGCTCGCGCTGGCCGGAGTGGGGGAGGCCAGGGAGGCGCTGCGGGAGTACGTCCGGCGGGGCGAGCACTGGGTGGATGTGCTCGAGTCGGTCGCAGGGAGTTGGCCGGTCGAGTGGTGGGACGATCTGGCGGCGGTGGCCAAGGGGCGGCTGGTCGGCGACGAGGACCTGTGGAGTGGGGAGCCCTGGGTGCGTTGGCAACTCCGGTCCGGCGCCGGCCCGATCGGGCGGCGACCGGCCGGACCTCAGCAGGCGGTCGGCAGCGACCGGCTCATCGCTGCTCTTGCCGATCCCGGCGTGGCAGACGGTGTGAAGGTCAGTGTGCTGCAGGAGTTGGCACGGCGCCCGGAGGAGCCGGCGCTGATCGCGCTGATCCCGTCATTGGGCGTCAAGGACGGGACGCGCCAACTGCCCTCGCTCTCACCTGCGGTCGGGAGGCTGGGCGCGCAGGTGGTGCCGGCCGCGCGGGAGTGGGCGGTGGACGAGCAGGCGTGGCTATCCTGGCTCGGTATCGAGGTGCTGGCCGCCCATGGAGAGTCGCGCGACCTGCCCGTGTTGCTCGGTGAACTCGCCGCCCAGTGGGAAGTGCACTGCTGGTGCGGCCCCGACACGCTTGCGGCCGGGCTGGCCCGGTTCGGCCCGGAGGCGGCCCAGGCCGAGCCGCTGCTGCGCCGCTACTGGCTGGAGACACCGCACTCCTACGAGCGTCCCGCCTACCTGAAGGCGCTGGCGGCGATCGACTTGCCCGGGGTGGACGAGCTGCTCGTCGAGTCGCTGTGGGACTGTGAGGAGGAGTCCCGGCTGCTGGGGATCGCCGCGGCCCCCGAACTGCCGCAGGTGCGGGAGCGGTTGGTCCGCCTGCGGGACGATCCGGCGGAGGAGCAGGCGGTCAGGACCGCTGCAGCAGTCAGGCTGAGGTGACCGGGTCTCGCTCTCGTGGACGTCGGTGCAACTCGGGCCGGGCCCTTCTGATCTCAGAAGGGCCCGGCCCGGGGCTACATCAAGTGCACTTCGACGCTGAAGCCCTTGGCCAGGACCGAGTTCAGGTGCCCGGCATGGGCGCCCAAGTACTGACGGGCCGCGCTCGATTCGGCGCTCACTTCGAGCAGGACATAGTCCTGCGCATCCTCGGTTCCCTGCCCGCAGATGCAGCAGCGGAGCCGCTGGCCGGACACGCCTCCACCCACCACGCCGTCACTCACTCCCAATCGCCCCTCTCGATCTTCCCGTCAACATAGCTCTGCTTCGCGTCCTTCAGTACGGTGGTCGGCTGCCCACTCGGATTCGACATATCGCGAACGACAACGTCGCAGGTCCCATTTCCATTGTCGAGCACTTTGACGATTTGCCCGTCGCTCTGAATATACATGTCGCCGTTGTCCCAGACATGGCCCACATCGACCCCGCGCTCGGTAACCCGGCCGGTCCCGTGGATGTCCCGAGCCGTCGTATTGCCCCCGCCGCCCCCGCCGTTGTCGGAGTTCATATTGACGCGATCCGAACCCGCCGCGTCCTTGCCGATGTTCATCGCGCCCATGCCCATGAGGCCGACGCCGGTCGCGATAGCGCCGGCTGAGACCACGTTGGCAGGCACGCCGATGACGGCGCCGACCCCAGTTGCGTCCAGCGCGACGCCGAGCACCTCGCCGCCCGCACCGACGGACGCGAGCGCCAGGCCGCCGGCCATCTCGGCCATCGAGCCCGGGTCGTGCAGCATGGCATTGCCGACCGAGGCCAGGTCACCCAGCGCCGTCTCGCCGAATTCCTTTGTGAAATGCCCGGCATCGGAGAAGAACCCGCCGATATCGTCTCCCACCCGCGACCAGAAACCGGGCTTGGCGGGGGCCTTGTCGCGGGCTCTTCCGACGGCGGCGTCCGCGGTCTTTCCAGCACTGTCCAGCTGACTGCGGGCGCTGTTCAACTGGTCCTGGGCGGCCTGGTGATTGGCGTCGCCGGAGGCCCAGAGATTGATCGCCTCGGTAGCCTGGTCCTGGGCCCAGGTGAGCGTCGGGGCGTAGACCCCCAGCGCGGCCGCCGCGTCGTGGAAGGCATCGCCGGCGTCCAGCCACTTGCTCGGCTGGCCATGGAAGACCTTGCGGAACGCGTCGGCGGCGTCACCGCTCCAGCCGTCGGTGGTATCAATGCGCTTCAGGCCCTCGCCGGCCAGATGCAGCAGGTCGCCGTACGCCTTCAGTGAGGCCTGGGTATGCGCGATGGCGCTGGCGTCACCGGGGACCAGGGCCTTCGGGTCGGTGGTCTGCCCGAGTTCCGCCATCGTCACTTCTCCCCGGGATCGTTGTTGCCCGTGAGGATCTGGTTGAGCTGGCCATATACGGCCTGATCGGCATTCCGGTAGGCTTTGACGTTCGCCGTCAGCCGGGTTGCGATCTCCTCGCCGTCCTTGGCAAGGTTGTCCACGCCGCGCTGCCACCGGTCCAAGAAGTCGGACAGTGTGCTCGCCAGGGCGTGGTGGCCGATGGCCGACTCGTCGTGGGGGATGTCGCTGACCTTCTGGACGCAGGTCCGGTCAAGCGTCTCATTCACCCCCGAAGCAGCTTCCGTCAACGCTTGTAAATCCACGTGATAATCACCGGCCATGGTGGCTCCCCCTACCTGGCGACTTCCTCGTCCGGCTCATCCTAACCCGCGAGGCCGCCCAGCTGGCTTCGTCGTGCTGCCACGATGTCCGCCAAGGCAGGCGCTGCGCAGGAGAGTTGGGTGGTGACAGCGATGGTGGTGGTCAGGTCGAGGGCAGGCTGTCCGTGGCGGGTGGCGGGTGGCGGGTGGCGGGTGGCGGGTGGCGGACCGGCCGAGGCCGCCTGCCGCCCGTCTCTGCCGGTCAGGCGGTGCGGAACTCCGCGAGGATCCGCTGGGCCGCCAGTGTGGCCGTGAGCGTGCCCTCCCGTACCTGCTGCTCCAACTCGGGGGTGAGGCGGCGGACTTCCGGGTGCTCATGCAGCTGGGCGAAGAGCTGGTCGTGCACCATGGCCCAGGTCCAGGCGACTTGCTGGTCGCGTCGCTTGGCGGTCAACGCGCCGGTGGCGTCGAGGAGTTCGCGGTGTTGGGTGAGGCGGTCCCAGAGTTCGTCCAGGCCGGTGCCGTCAAGGCCGCTGCAGGTGAGCACCGGTGGGGTCCAGACGGCGTCCGGGGCTTGCAGCAGGCGTAGGGCGCCGGCCAGTTCGCGGGCGGCGGCCTTGGCGTCGCGGTCGTGGGGGCCGTCGGCCTTGTTGACCGCGATCAGGTCGGCCAGTTCGAGGACGCCCTTCTTGATGCCCTGGAGCTGGTCGCCGGTGCGGGCCAGGGTGAGCAGCAGGAAGGTGTCGACCATGCCCGCGACCGTGGTCTCGGACTGGCCGACGCCGACCGTCTCGACCAGCACCACGTCGTAGCCGGCCGCCTCCATCACCACCATCGACTCGCGGGTGGCCCGGGCCACGCCGCCGAGCGTGCCGGAGGTGGGGGAGGGGCGGACGAAGGCGTTCGGGTCGGCGGAGAGCTTCTCCATCCGGGTCTTGTCGCCCAGGATGGAGCCGCCGGTCCGGCTGGAGGTCGGGTCGACGGCGAGCACCGCCACCCGGTGGCCGCGCCCGGTGAGCCGGGTGCCCAGGCCCTCGATGAAGGTGGACTTGCCGACGCCCGGCACGCCGGTGATCCCGATCCGGATCGCCTTGCCGGAGTGCGGCAGCAGGTCGACCAGCAGGCGTTGGGCGAGCTCGCGGTGGTCGGGGCGGGTGGATTCGACCAGGGTGATGGCCCGCGCGATCCAGGCGCGCGAGCCGTCGAGCACTCCCCGGCGGTACTGGTCGAGATCGATCGTGCGGGCCATCAGTCGGACCGCCTACAGCTCGTGGCCGAGGTCGGCGGCCAGCTTCTGGAGCAGGTCGTACGCCGCGTCCGGGATCACCGTGCCGGGCCCGAAGACCGCCGAGGCGCCGGCCTCGTAGAGGGCCTCGAAGTCCTGCGGCGGGATCACGCCGCCGACCACGATGGTGATGTCCTCGCGTCCGGCTTCGGCCAACTCGGCGCGCAGCGCCGGGACCAGGGTCAGGTGGCCGGCCGCGAGCGAGGAGACGCCGACGATGTGCACGTCGGCCTCCACCGCCTGGCGGGCCACCTCGGCCGGGGTCTGGAAGAGCGGGCCGACGTCGACCGTGAAGCCGAGGTCGGCGAAGGCGGTGGCGATCACCTTCTGGCCGCGGTCGTGGCCGTCCTGGCCCATCTTGGCGACCAGGATGCGCGGGCGGCGGCCCTCGGCGGTCTCGAACTTCTCGACCAGGTCGCGGGTGCGCTGCACGGCGGTGGAGGAGGCTCCTGCTTCGTCACGGTACACACCGGAGATGGTACGGATCTGGCCCGCGTGCCGGCCGTACACCTTCTCCAGGGCGTCCGAGATCTCGCCGACGGTGGCCTTCGCACGGGCCGCGTTCACGGCGAGCGCCAGCAGGTTGCCGTCGAGCGAGCTGCTGGGGCCCGCCTCGGCGGAACGGGTCAGCGCGTGCAGCGCGTCCTGGCAGGCGGCCTCGTCGCGCTCGGCGCGCAGCCGGCGCAGCTTCTCGATCTGCTGGGTGCGCACCGAGGAGTTGTCGACCTTGAGCACGTCGATCTGCTCGTCGGTGGCCACCCGGTACTTGTTGACGCCGATCACGGGCTGGCGGCCGGAGTCGATCCGGGCCTGGGTGCGGGCGGCGGCCTCCTCGACGCGCAGCTTGGGGATGCCGGCGTCGATCGCCTTGGCCATGCCGCCGGCCGCCTCCACCTCCTGGATGTGCTGCCAGGCGCGCTGGGCCAGGTCGTGGGTGAGCTTCTCGACGTAGGCGCTGCCGCCCCAGGGGTCGATCACCCGGCAGGTGCCCGACTCCTGCTGGAGCATCAGCTGGGTGTTGCGGGCGATCCGGGCCGAGAAGTCGGTGGGCAGTGCCAGCGCCTCGTCCAGCGCGTTGGTGTGCAGCGACTGGGTGTGGCCCTGGGTGGCGGCCATCGCCTCGACGCAGGTGCGGGCGACGTTGTTGAAGACGTCCTGGGCGGTCAGCGACCAGCCCGAGGTCTGCGAATGGGTGCGCAGCGAGAGCGACTTGGCGTTCTTCGGGTCGAACTGCCCGACCAGCTTGGCCCAGAGCAGCCGGGCCGCGCGCAGCTTGGCGATCTCCATGAAGTAGTTCATGCCGATCGCCCAGAAGAAGGACAGCCGCGGCGCGAAGGCGTCCACGTCAAGTCCCGCGCCCAGTCCGGCTCGCAGGTACTCCACGCCGTCGGCCAGGGTGTAGGCCAGCTCCAGGTCGGCCGTCGCGCCGGCCTCCTGGATGTGGTAGCCGGAGATGGAGATCGAGTTGTACCGCGGCATCTTCTGCGAGGTGTACGCGAAGATGTCGGAGATGATCCGCATCGAGGGCTGCGGCGGGTAGATGTAGGTGTTGCGGACCATGAACTCCTTGAGGATGTCGTTCTGGATGGTCCCCGCGAGCTTCTCGGGTGCCACCCCCTGCTCCTCGGCCGCCACGATGTAGAGCGCGAGCACCGGCAGCACGGCGCCGTTCATGGTCATCGACACCGACATCTTGTCCAGCGGGATGCCGTCGAAGAGCTGGCGCATGTCGTAGATCGAGTCGATCGCCACGCCCGCCATGCCGACGTCGCCGGTCACCCGGGGGTGGTCGCTGTCGTAGCCGCGGTGGGTAGGCAGGTCGAAGGCGACGGACAGGCCCTTCTGCCCGGCCGCCAGGTTGCGGCGGTAGAAGGCGTTGGACTCCTCGGCGGTGGAGAAGCCCGCGTACTGGCGCACCGTCCACGGCTGGTTGACGTACATGGTCGGGTAGGGGCCGCGCAGGTAGGGCGCGATGCCCGGGTAGGTGCCCAGGAAGTCCAGGCCGGCCAGGTCGTCCGCGGTGTAGAGCGGCTTGACGCCGATGCCCTCCGGGGTCTCCCAGAGCTGCTCGGCGACGTCCGAGGCGGTGGCCTCGCGCCAGGCGGCCCGCCACTGGTCGTCGGTGGTCCGGGGCTCGCCGGCCGGGGACCCGGTGAGCCCGATGGTGGTGAAGTCGGGGATCAACGCGCCACTCCGATCTGGTCGAGGAGCGAGGTGAGGACCGCGACCGCGTCGCCGCCCGCGTAGACGAACTCGTCCACCCCGGCTCGTTGGTAGGCCTCGCGCTGCTCGCCGGGCCGGCCCGCGAGCAGCACCCGGGTGGCGTCGGCCGCCTTCAGCGCGGCGGCGACGGCCTCGGCGTGCTCGACGTACAGCGGGTCGCTGGAGCAGAGACAGGCCACGGTGGCCCCGCTGGCGGCGAACTCCTTGGCGAGCGCGGCCGGTTCGGTGTCGGCTGCGAGCACCGTCTCGATCCCGCCGGCCTGGAACAGGTTGGCCGCGAAGGTGGCCCGCGCGGTGTGCGCGGCAGCCGGGCCGATCGCGGCGAGGAACAGCTTGGGACGCGCGCCGGTCGCGGCCAGGTGCGCGTCCGAGCGGTCCCGCAGCGCCTCGAAGGCCTCGGCCCTGCGCACCCGGGGCAGGCCGCCGCCGAGCGGGGCCGGGGCCGGGGGCCGGACCAGCGGCTGCTCGCCCAGGTTCGGGAACTCGCTGACGCCGGTGACCGGTTCGCGCCGCTTGGCGAGCTTGGCCGAGCGCTCCGCCCAGCCGGCGGCGATGGTCTCGCCGACCAGCCCGGAGGTGAGCGCGGCGCGCTGGCCGCCGGCCGCCTCCAGCTGCTGGAACCAGTTCCAGGCGGCCTGGGCGAGCTCCTCGGTGAACTGCTCGACGTACCAGGAACCGCCGGCCGGGTCGATCACCTTGCCCAGGTGCGACTCCTCCAGCAGGATCGCCTGGGTGTTGCGGGCGATCCGGCGGGCGAAGGCGTCCGGCAGGCCGAGGGCGGTGTCGAAGGGCAGCACGGTCACCGCGTCGGCGCCGCCGACTCCGGCCGCCAGGGTGGCGACCGTGGTGCGCAGCATGTTCACCCACGGGTCGCGGGCGGTCATCATCACCTCGGAGGTGACGGCGTGCTGGCGCTGGGCACCGGCTGTGGGGCCGGCGCCGCTGACCTCGGTGACGCGGGACCAGAGCCGGCGCGCGGCACGGAACTTGGCGATGGTGAGGAACTGGTCCTCGGTGGCGGCGAAGCGGAACTCCAGCTGCCCGGCTGCCTCGTCCACGCTGAGCCCGGCGGCGGTCAGCGCGCGCAGGTAGGCGACGCCGGTGGCCAGTGCCGCGCCCAACTCCTGAGCGGGGGAGGCGCCGGCCTCGTGGTAGGGCAGGGCGTCGACGCTCAGCGCGCGCAGGCCCGGGTAGTCGCGGGCGCAGCGGGCGGCCAGCTCGGCGGCCTCGGCCAGCAGCGCGTCGGTGGCGCCGTCGTCGCCGGTGCGGGCGAGCAGGCCGAGCGGGTCGGCGCCGAGGTTGCCGGTGGCCGCCTCGTTCGGGACCGCGCGCTCGGCGAGCAGCGCGAAGAGGCGCTCGGCGGCCGCCTTCGTCTGCGCTCCCGCATCCAGCACGACGGCCGCGAGGTCCAGGTAGACCCCGGCCAGCACGGTCGGTAGCGCGTCGACGGGCAGACCGGCGTCACCCAGGGTGAGCCAGATCGAACCGCCGCCGTGCTCCAGGTCGGCCAGCACCGCCTCGGCGGTGCGGGCCGGGTCCGGGTCGGCGTGCCGCTGGCGCACGTCCCAACCGGAGACCGCCGAGCCCTGCGGGCGGCCGCCGCGCACGAACGGGGGGAATCCGGGGTAGCCGGTTTCGGACACCGCCGAGGCGTCCTCGGCGGTGTACAGCGGCCGAGCGCGCAGACCGTCCTGCAGCGCGGTGGCCAGTGCGTCCTCCGCCGGCGTACCGGCGGTGCTCTGCGTACCTGACTTGCTCAGGACGCCTTCGACCAGGCGCCGCCACTGCTCACGGCTTGCATCCGGGAACTCGGCGGCCAGGGGGAGCCCTTCGGGCGGGACCGTCATGGTGGGAAGGTTAGTGCCCTGGCCTTGAGCCGTAGCAGAGCTACGGGGTGTGACGTTGCCCTCGCTCGCAGGACAGGGGTCGTGGCGCGCCGCAGCAGGGGTATCTAACGGGTCATATCCCCCCGAAGCGCCATGGGCGCGCACCGCCGGGAGAGCTCGAGCCGGTCCGGCTACGGCAGTTCGGCGAGTGCGGTCAGCGCGGCCTGGTAGTCGGGTTCGGCCATTTGGTCGGCGACGTACTCGACGTGGGCCAGGCGGTCGTGCCGGTCGATCACGAAGACCGCGCGTTGCAGGAGCCGCCACTCCTTGACCAGCACCCCGTAGTCGCGGCCGAAGCGCTCGCTGCGGTGGGCGGAGAGCAGCAGGTGGCCGGTGCCGTCCTGCTCGCGGGCGCCGCGGGCGGCCAGGGCGAACGGGAGGTCCATGCTGATGGTGTAGAGCTGCACCTCGCCCTCGGCCGCCTGCTCGGCCAGCCGGTCCTCCCAGGAGCGGGTCTCGATCCGGCAGACCGGCGTGTCGATCGAGTTGATCACGTTGAGCAGCCGTTTCGAGCCGCTGGTGTCGGAGAGCCGCACCTGGCTCGTGGCACCGTCCGGCTGGGCCAGCCAGTCCAGGGTGAAGGCGGGCGCGGCGGCGCCGGCCCGCAACCGCTCGCCGACCACGGTCAGGCGTTCACCCAGCTCGAACGCCTCGCCGGTCCGCTCCGGCGGCTCCTCGGTGTTCGCTGTTCTGCGCATGCCTCTGACGGTACGCCGACTGACGGTGCGTCGGGAGTGGGACGGCGCCCGCCAGTCGGGCGATGGCGGTTCGGCGGGGGCGCCTCGGTAGGGGGCAAGAGGGCCGGTCCGGCCGAAGTTTGGCCGAATCACGACAGTTGGAGTCTCACTCGGTGGATTCGAGCAGGCACATGGTGTAGCCATAGCAATGACATGTTCGCGATGAAAGGAGGTCATGATGCTCAAGAAGCTGTTCGCCTGGCTCGTCCCCCCAAGAGGTGAGCGCCTGGTCGACCCCGAGGAACTGCCGGAACACTGGCGCCCGGTCCGCTGACGATCGGCGCCGTCGGCGCACAGGCCCCGATCATCCCCCGAGTGATCGGGGCCTCGCGCTGTCGTTCCGGGCTGGCCGGTGACGGGACATCGCTAGCATGGAGGCTCACCCGTGGGGGCATCGGCCGCCCTGACATGGAGGGGTGCCTCAGTGTGAGCGGTGATGGCCAGAGCAACCGGATCCACGGCGGGTTCTTCTTCGGCCCGGTTGTCCAAGCGCACGACGTGACGCTGGAGCTGCCTCGGCAGCCCTACCCCGCTCTTTGCGCGCTCCCCGCCAAGTCGACCGCCTTCACCGGGCGGCAGACCGAGTACCAGGCGCTCCTGGCCGCCTTGAATCCAGCTCGCCCGGCCGAGTCGCCGGCGGTAACGGCGGTCTCGGGCCTGCCTGGTGTCGGAAAGACGGAACTGGCCGTCCAAGCCGCCTGGTATGCCGTCGAGCAGGACGGCTGGTTCCCTGGCGGCGTGCTCTTCATCGATCTGCTGGGATATGACAGCGAACGCCGAGTAAGTACTGAGCACGCCCTCGGCACCCTTCTGCATGCGCTCGCCGTACCGGCCGAGTCCATCCCGCCAACTGCGGACGCTCAGGCCAGGCTGTATGCCTCTATCCTCACTGCCCATGCCCGTGCAGGCCGACGGTTGTTGGTGGTGATCGACAACGCGGCGCACGCGGGGCATGCCAGGCCGCTGCTACCCACCGACGGGATCAACGCGGCAGTGGTCACCTCTCGTGACACGCCGGCAGGGCTCGGCGCGCGCCTGCTGGACCTTCGGGTCCTCGATACCGACGTGGCGGTAGACGTGCTGCGCCGGTCCGTGTGGGAAGCCCGCGGGTCACAGGATGCTCGGGTGGATGCCGGACCGGAGCACGCGCAGGAGATCGCGGTGCTCTGCGAGGGTCTTCCGCTGGCATTGCGGATCGTTGCCGCATTCCTTGCCGATCGGCCTGACCGACCGCTCAGTCAGTTGGTCGGAGAGTTGCGCGACGCACACGGTCGACTGGACGGACTGGACCGGGACGGCCTCTCGGTGCGGGCCGCCATTGACCTGTCGTACCGTCAACTGGACCGCACCAGGGCTCGCCTGTTCCGACTGCTTGCCGTCCATCCCGGCCCGGAGATCTCGGCGCCGGTCGCTGCGGAGCTGATCGACGCCGAGCAGGGCGTGACCTCCCGCCTGCTGGCCGCACTCGGACGCTCGCACCTGGTCGAGGCCGGCACTTCGTACGATCGTTGGCGGATGCACGACCTGGTCCGTCTGTACGCGGAGGAACGGCTGCTCGGGGAGGTCGAGGAGGACGAGCGCGAGGCGGCATTCACCCGACTGGTCCGGTACTACCTGACGACGACCGAAGCGGCGGAGGCGTGGCTCAGCGGGACGGTAGCGTCCACCGCCGTCTTCGTTGACTCTGGCGCCGCGCTCGAATGGTTCGAGCGGGAGCGCTCCAACCTGGTCGCGCTGGCAGCTGCGTGCGTCCCGTATGGGCTAGGTGTGGCCTTCCCGCTTCCGTTGGTCAAACTCCTGCATCGGCGCAGGCACTTCGGCGATCTGCTGACCGTCGTGAACACGGCGCTCGGCGATCCGAACTGCCTACCCGACGAGTTGGCCGAGGCGACACTCCTGGGTCATCGCGGCACAGCTCTACGAGAGTTGGGCCTGCCGGACGAGGCCATGGCCGCACAGCGCGAGGCGCTGCGGTTGTTCCGTCTGCACGGCGATCGGCACGGTGAGAGCGCACTCCTGGTCAACATCGGCAACGCCCTCAGTTGTCAGCAGGAGGATGAGGAAGCGATCGCGACCTTGGGGCAGGCGAGGGCGATGGCGGCCGAACTGGGCGACCCTCAGCGCGAGGCCCTGGCCCTGGACGCCCTGGGCACGAGCCTTCGGGGTGTGGGCCGATACGCGGAGTCCGCCGCCGCGCATTCAGCCTCCGTGGCTCTGCAGCACGACCTGGGCGACCGCCATGGCGAGGTGAAGGCGCTGAGCAACCTGGCGGCGACGAAGATCTGCGAGGGCAACTGGGACGAGGCGATCGCGCTGACGAAGGCGGCGATCGAGCAGTTCCATGCGTCCGGAGACTTCTACTTCGAGGCCGGTTGCCTGGTGAACCTCGCGATGGCTCTCAGCAGCACCGATCGGTGCGCCGACGCAGAAGAGGCACTCACTCGGGCGTTGGGCTTGTACCGGCACATTGGCGACGAACTTCGCGAGGCCAACACGCGAACCCGCCTTGGCCATGTCCTCCTCCGTGTCGGGCGCACCGCCGAGGCGGTGAGGGAGGCCCGGCAAGCCGTCGAACTTCTTGCCGGCAGTTCGTCGCACCGTGATCTTGCCGCGGCGCAGACCCTGCTCGGGGCTGGTCTGTGTGCGGAGGGGGATCACGAGGAGGCCGCAGCCGTGCTGGAGTCCGCTGCAACGGCCTTCGCCACCCTTGGGGACCGCGCCGGGCGCCTCGATGTCCTGCTCCATCTCATCCACCTTGCGCGGGTCGACGGTCGGAACACCGAGGTCATCGTGCTGCTCCGGGAGCTTGTCGCCCTTGCCACTGAGCTGCGATCGACGGAAAGGCGCGCGCTGGGTCTGTCCATGCTCGGCAGTGAGCTCCACCACCGTGGAGCGTATGCGGAGGCGTCGGCGACCCTGGAGCAGGCGGTCACAGTCCACCGGTCGCTGGACGACGACGAAGCCACCGCCGACGCGCTCGACAGTCTTGGCGCCGCCCTGGCGGAATCGGGCCAGCTGGAGGAGGCGATGACGCCGTTGGAGGAGGCGGTGGCCCTCCGCTGCCGCTCCGGTACCCCGGATGAGCCGATCTCTGGCCCGGCGGCGCGGAGCTTGATGCTCCTGGGAACCGTGCTGGCCGAGCAGGGTCGGTTTCGCGAGGCGGCCGGAGTGTTCGGAGACGCCGCGGCCGCCTGCCGAGGGACAGACCCCGCAGGAGAGGGACACGCTCGGACCTATCTGGGTCTGGCACTGGCCGGGTTGGGCAGCTTCACTGAGGCGGCCGTCGAGCACGCCACGGCTGTCGAGTGTTACGGCCAGATCGACGACACCCAGGCCATGGTCGGCGCCCTGACCAATCTGGCCAATGCGCAGCTGGCCGACGGCAATCCGGAGGAGGCGGGTCGGGCCTTCGCCATGGCAGACATCTTCGCCGCGCAGGTTGGACTCTGGTGATGCTTGGTCGCCCCGGCCGCTGAGTCGATCAGATATTCGGGTCAGGCGCTGCTGTGCAATCGTCTTGTGGGATCCTCTTCCTGTCTTCCTGCCGGTTGGTCGGACGAGGGATGGGGTCATACGCGTGCCGATATCTGCTCTGCCCCAGCCGACCTGGGCGCGTGGCCCGCGGCCGGAGTCGGCGGGTGGGTCCGCCCGGGGCCGGCACCGCCGTGGTGGTGAGCGGCGCGGGCGGGTGCTCGGTGGTGGGGCGTTGCTGGCGAGCGCGCTGTGCGTGGTGTTGGCGGTCGCGGCGGGGCTGCTCGGGCCGTCCGCCGTGGAGCCGGTGTTCGGGCGGCGGGTCGGCGACCTGCCGCCCTGGTTCGTCCAGGGGAACCCCTCGGACCTGCTGGTCTGGCTGCTGGTGGCCGCGGTGCTGGGGCTCGGCACGGTGACGGTGGTGGCCGGGCTGCTCGCGGTGCGGCGCGGCTGGGCGCCACGGCCCCGGCTGCTGCTGGCCGGTGGTGCGGTCGCGGTGCTGGCACTGCTCTGCGTGCCGCCGGCCGGCACCACCGATCCGCTCAACTACGCCGCCTACGGCCGGATCGAGACGCTCGGCCTGAACCCCTATCAGCTGACGCCGGCCGGCCTGGCGCAGACCGGTGACCCGGTCGGCAAGCTGGCGCTCGCCGAACCCTGGCTGCACACGCCGTCCGTCTACGGCCCGCTGGCCACCGTCTCCGAGTGGGCGGCCTCGCTGCTCGGCGGCGCCTCGATGCTGCGCACCGTGTGGCTGCTCTCGGTGCTGGGCGGCGCGGCGTTCCTGGCCACCGGGGCGCTACTGCTGCGGCTGGCCGGGCCCGATCCGGCCCGGCGGGTGCGCTCGCAACTGCTCTGGACGCTGAATCCGGTGCTGTGGTGGAACCTGGTGGTCGGTCCCCATGTCGACACGCTCTGCGCGCTGTGCGTGGTGGTCGGCTTCTGGGCGCTGCGGCGCTCGGGCATCGCGGCCGCGCTGGCGATCGCCGCCGGGGCCGCGATCAAGCTGACGGCCGGGGTCTTCGCGCTCCCGCTCGCCTGGCACCTGCGGCACGACCGGCGCCGCCTGGCCCTGGCCGCGACGGCCGGCGCGGTGGCGCTGGCGGCCGGCTACGCCTTCACCCCGCGCGCCGTGCACAATGCCCAGGCGGTCAGCAACCAGGCGGCCGACGGCACGCCGTGGGAGCTGCTGCAACGGTCCGTGCTGGTCCCCGTGTTCGGTGCCGCGCGGGCCGATCAGGCCACCACCGTGCTGGAGTTGATCGCGGCCGTGGTGCTGGCCGGGCTGCTGCTGGCGGCGCTGGACCCGGCCGAGGGCACCGACCCGGCGCGGCTGGCCGCCCGTCCGGCGCTGGCCGTCGTGCTGGCTTACCTGCTGGGCACGGCGTATGTCCGGCCCTGGTACGACGCGCTGGCGTGGGTGCTGGTGGCGATGCTGGCCCGGTCCTGGCTGGACTGGGTGCTGCTCGCGCACACGGTACTGCTGACGCTGGTCTACGACCCGGGGCTGGCGCACATGCTGCACCCGGCGTGGCTGTACCGCCTGGTGCTGCAGATCGCCTACCGGCTGGTGCCGGACGCGCAGTTGCTGCTGGTGGCGGTGGTCGTGGTCGGGTGCGGGTGGCGGATCCTGCGCCGGCGGCGGGCGGCCAAGGCGGCCGGCGGTCGCCAGCCCGCCGCTCCGGGAGCGGCGGGAGCGGCGGGCTAGCACCCTAGGGGCGTACAGGCCCTAGGACGGCCTCAGACCGTCAGCTCCGGCGGGGCCGCCGCCAGCGCCTCCTGGATGGCGGCCACCAGTCGGCGGGCCGACTCGGCCGTCAGCTCCAGCGCGACTCGCGCGGACGGCCCCTTGGACGGGTCGCTGAGGTCGATGTTGACCGTGTGCTCGGCCATCGCGTGCACCGGGTGGTCGAAGTACACGGCCAGGTCGGAGACGCGCAGCCAACTGCCGCCCGCGCCCTTGGCGCTGCCGTCGATCTCGTCCTTGACGGTCAGGTAGGTGCACATGGTCAGGCCTCCAGGTGCGTGCCGAAGAAGGCGGCGATCCGCTCCCACCCGTCGTTGGCGGCGGCCACGTTGTACGCGGGGCGGTCCACCGCGAAGAAGGCGTGGCCGGCGTCGGGGTAGGTGTGGAACTCGAAGTCCTTGCCGTCGCGGGTGAGGATGCTCTCCAGCTCCGCCACCTGCTCGGGGCCGGGGAACTGGTCGGTGGCGCCGAACAGACCGAGCAGCGGGGTACGCAGTGCGGGGAGCTGGTCGACCAGGTTGGTGACCTTCATCGGGAAGCCCTCCGGCGGGGTGCCGGTGACGAACGCCCCGTAGCAGTCCACCGCCGCGTCGAGGTCCAGGTGGCAGGCCGCCAGCACGGACTGGCGCCCGCCCGAGCAGTGGCCGATCACGCCGACCTTCCCGTTGGCGCCGGGCAGCGAGCGCAGGTACGCGGCCGCGCCGGCGACGTCGCCGACCAGCCGCTCGTCCGGCACCCCGCCGGTCGCGCGCACGGCCGCGGCCGCGTCGTCGGGGGCGGCACCCGGAGCCTCGCGGAAGTACAGGTTGGGGCAGATCGCGTCGTAGCCGAGTTCGGCGAAGCGGCGCACCATCTCCTTGGTGGCCCTGTCGTAGCCGGGCATGTGATGGATGACGACGACGCCGCCGCGCGACCGCGCCTCGTCCGGGCGGGCGAGGTAGGCCTCGATCTCATCGCCGTCGTGGCCGGGGAACTTGACGGTGGAAGCGGTCATGGAATCACTCATGCGTCAGCTATACCACGTCGAAATCGCCGCCTCGGCGGCGCGTTGTCCGACCAGGTCCGCTGCGCCCTGCTGACGCCGCGAGTCAGCGCAGCGTCGGCACCGCCCCGCACTCCGCCCACTCGACCGTGACCCCCGGCAGGCCCCGGGTCCAGCGCTCGGCGAGGTCGGCGAGGCGGGCGCGGTCCGGCGGGGTGCGGCCCAGGCCGATGGCGTAGCGGGTGACAGGCGGGCCGGACTCGAAGGGGCGAGGCCAGGCGTGCAGGTCCGGGGCGCCCGCTTCGGCGAGGGTGGTGAGCAGCGCGCGCAGCCGGCCGCGGGTGCGGCCGAGGGTCTCGGCGAAGTCCTCGCCAGTGGTCTGACGGATCGTCAGGATCGCCCAGGCCGGATGGCGGCGGTGCAGCGGCGGGGGAGCGAGCAGCTCGGGCCAGGGGTCGGTCGTCGAGGTCTCCAGCAACTCCCAGGCGCGGTAGAGCTCCTGGCTCAGCAGCTCCAGGCCGCCGGCGCCGACCTGCTCGGTGCAGCTGCGCACCGGGCGGGTGGGGGTCGCCACCGACGGCGCGCCGTGCCAGTCGTGGGCGGCCCAGTCGGCGAAGAACCGGGTGCGGAGCACCAGATCTGACGATTCGTCAGTTTCGTGTACGGTCTTGGCTGCCAGGACCGCCCAGGCCAGACCGGGCAGGCCGCCGAACGGCGCCGAGTCGAGCCCGCGCGCCTTCGCCCAGGCCTTCACCTGCCTGGCGAGCCGCGCGAATTGGGCGTGCCGGTCCCCGACGGCGGTGTCCCCGACAGCGGCGCGCAGCGCGTCCGCGTCGCTGACCGCGCTCAGCGCGATCGCCGCCGCCTCGCCCAACTCGTCGCGCCGGGCGACCGCTTCGGCGGGGGCGAGGGAGCCGGTGGCGACCACCGCCAGGTCCACGTCGAGCGGGTCGACCCGCAGGCGCAGCCCGGGGACCCGGGCGCCGGTCACCGGTCGCAGTCCGGTGGCCTCGGGGAGGGCGGCCGCCACCCGGGCGCGGAGCTCGGCCAGGTCGACGACGCCCGGCAGGGCGGCCACCAGGTCCAGGTCGGCGCCGGGCAGCGCGCAGCCCATCCGACGGGATCCCGCGGTGTGCACGACGCCCTCGGGGAGAGCCGCCGACAGGCGCGCGGCGATCCGCTCGGCGGTGTGGTCGTCCTCGGCGGCCGCGGTGGTCGCGGCCGCGCCGTCCTCCGCTGCCCAGCGCACCACCCCCGTCCCCAGTTCCACCGTCGCCCGCACCCGCATCGGCTCGGCGCCCCGGCGGGAGAGCAGCACCAGCTCGCCGACCTGCGCGGACAGGTCGCCAAGCGCTGCGGCGCAGGCGGCGGCGACCGGCTGCGGATCCGCGCTGCGCCCCAGCGACAGGTGCGGGGTGAAGCCCGTGGCGCGGCCGTGGCAGCGCGGGAAGCGGGCGGTCAGGGCCTGGTGCAGCGCGTGCCACGGCGCTTCGCCGTTCGCGGCCGGGTCGAGCCAGACGGTGGCGTCCTCGCGATGGCCGAAGGTGTGGACGCCCGCCAGCCGGGCGGCGAAGGGGGCGACCTCGGCGGCCGCCGAGGCCAGCAGCGGGGCTGCGCGCTCGAACTCGGACTCGGGGACGAAGCCGAAGAGCAGGTTGACGTGCGGCGGCCAGCGCCGCAGCTGCGGGTCGTAGCGCTGCCGCAACTGCTGGATCGCGGGCCACAGCTCGGCCGGCGGCAGCCAGGCCAGCGCGGTGCGCGCCGTCGGCGCGAGGTCCAGCACCTCGTGCGGCTCGGCTCCGTCCAGGCTCAGTTCCGCCGCCACACCGTAATGGTCCGACACGAAGAGCCCGTCCGCCGTCGGCCTGTCGCCCAGCAGCGCGGCCGCGGTCACGGTGAGCGCACCGCCGGCGCGCAGCAGGACGCGGTCGAGCCGCGCGGCGCGCCCGGTCAGCGAGGAGACGGCGGCCAGCGGGTTGGCGACCGGGTCGAAGGTCGGCGTCCGGTCGGCCGGGCCGTGCGCAGCCGTCCAGGCGTCGCGCAGGCCGAGCGCGGTGGCCGGGGCCGCGCCGCCGTCGTTGAAGTCGCCGACCAGCACCAGCTCGCCGTCCACGCCGGCCAACCCCTGGGCCAGCTCGCCCAGTTCGGCTCGGCGCCGGTCCGCACCGCGCGCCGAGTGGTCGCTGCTCAGGTGGGTGGCGGCCAGGACGACCGGGCCGGCGGCGGTGTCGACGGTGATCGCGGTGACCGCCTTGTGCGGGCCGAGCACGTGGTAGCCCGCCTCGCGCACCGGCAGCCGGCTGAGCAGCAGCAGGCCGCTCTGCTCGACGTCCCGGCCGCTCGGGTGGGCGCCCACGGCGTAGTCCGCCCGTACCCAGGGCTCGGCGAGCAGCCGGCCGAGCAGCTCGGCCTCGACCTCCTGGAGCGCGATGACGTCGGCGTCGGCCTGCCGCAGGGCCGCCAGCAGCAGCGGGCGGCGGCGGGCGGTGTCGATCCGGTCGCCGTCGTAGCGGTCCCAGAGGGTGTTCCAGGTCAGCACGCGCAGCGTCGGGCTCGTGGGCGGCGTCGGGCCGGTCGGCGGGGGCGGGGCCGTCGGCGCGGTCGGGCCGGCGTCCGGGCGCCACCCGCCGTCCGGCTGCCAGCGGTGCGGGGTGCGCGCGGCGAAGTACGGGGCCCGCAGACGGCGTGGTTCGCGGGCCCGGCCGGCCGGCGAGGAGTCGATGCGGTCCACGCCCGTGGCGCGGTCCCAGACCAGCTCGCCGTCCGCCTCGATGAAGAGCACCCGGTGCCAGGGGATGTCGCCGCCGGGCACGAAGGCGGGCAGCGGGACCCGCTTGGGTGCGGCCTCGCGGCGGCTGACCCCGAGGACGAACCGGGCCGGGTCGAACTGCGGGTCCCAGCGCACCCGGTGGTAGATCTGCTCGCTGGTGCGCATCAGGGGCGCTCCTCTCCGGTCGCGCTGGGCAAGGGCTTGTGCGGCGTCCCGTCGTACAGCGTCCCGTCGGTGTCCTCGACGGTGCCGCCGGCGCCCAGGTACCAGGTGCGGTGCGCCTGACCGGGGTAGGGCGGCCCGAACCGGTGCAGTTGCCCGGCCAGCACCTCGGCGGGCACCGGGTGGGCCCGGCGCGCGTTGCGCTCGGCCAACTCCGCCTCGTCCACCAGCGCCACCACGTGGGTGACCAGCGCGTCACGGCGCTGCGCGATCGTGTGCACCAGGGAGCGCTGCTGCTGGTTCAGCGACGTGGCGTCCCAGACCACCGTGCCGCCGCCGCTACTCGCGGCGGCCAGCGCGGCGTCCAGGCGGTCCAGGCCCTCGCGCAGCACGTCACTGTTGGCGCGCTGGTCGGCGCGAGAGCCGCGGGCCGCGCGCAGGTCGTCCAGCGAGATCCGGGCGTCGATCCCGCGCAGCCCGGCCGCGAAGCTGGTCTTGCCGCTGCCGGACGGTCCGACCAGCTGGATCAGCCGTGGGAACGCCCCGGAGCGCCAGCGCCAGGTGGCCGCCACCGCCTCGGCGACACCGCCCGCCGCGACACCGCCGAGGCGCCCGCGCGCGTAGGCCTCGCGTGCCTGGGCCCAGCAGCGGTCGGCGGCCGCCCCGTCCCGAGCGGTGAGCTCCGGACCGGCGGACTCCGGACCGGCGAACTCCTCGCGCAGGCCCGCCCGCAGCGCCTCGAACGGATCCGGGCCCAGCAGCCCGGCCTCCTCGGCGTGCAGCGCGGACCAGTCGACCTGCTCGCGCGCCTCGGCCGCCAGCGCGTCCGCGCGGCCGGCCAGCACCGCCCGGGACACCGCGTGCAGCACGCCGAGGTCGGCCGCGAGCGCGAGACTGCCGAGGCCGGCGCGCCGGTCCTCGTCCGGGTACGGGCGGTGCAGCGCGGCGTGCAGGCCGACCAGGTCGGCGATCCGGCGGGCCAGCGGCAGGCCGAGCGTGGCCGCCAGTCGGGGCGCCAGCCAGGCTCGGCGGCTGCCGTGCAGCACGGTGGCGAGGACGCCGGCGAGCCGGGCGTCGCCGGTGCGCCCGAGCAGGTCGAGCTGGTCGAGCGCGGCGGACACCTCGGCGACGGGCTGCTCCTCCGGGTTGGTCGGTGGCAGCCCCAACGCGGCCAGCAGCTTGGGAAGTTCGGGTGCGGCGCCGGAGCGCACCGCCCAGAGCGCGGCGCTCGGGCCCAGGCCGTTCTCGACCACGGCGGCGTGCATCCAGTGCGTGTCGGTCTGAACGTGCCGCGGGCGCACCCACTTGGCCACCCGCCGCCCGAACTCCGCGCGCGCGAAGCCCTCGACGGTGCGGACCACGTACCCCTCCTCGCGCGCCGGGTCCACCCGCAGCGCGCGCAGCGCCCGTTCGTCGAAGACCCCGCGCCACCGCACCCGGGGCGTCGGCACGCCGCTGCGGTGCAGGAAGCGGACCGTCGCGTCCCAGTCCAGGCAGTGGTCCCGCTCGTCCCAGACCGAGAAGCCGTAGAACCAGCTCGCCAACTCCCGGTACTCGATGGAGTGCTGGGCGAAGAGGTTCTCCCCGCAGATCCGCCAGCCCGGCGGGATCGCGCCGCCGATCCGCCCCTGCAGCCCCTTGACCCAGGCGCGGGACGGGTGGTGGCCGGAGTCCAGCGAGCGGGCGTGCAGGCCGTCGCGGTAGAGGGTGGTGTTCTCGCCGTCGAGCTTCTCGGTGACCACCACCTCGCGGCCGCGCAGTCCGGACAGCTCACCGACCCGCAGGTCGTCCGCCGTCACCCCCGGCGACCAGGGCAGATGCGGCGTGCGGGGATAGTGCACGCGCATGGTGATCCGCTCCTGGCGACGGTGGCAGTGGTGTGGCGCTCACTGTACGGAGCCGTCGGGGAGCGGAGCCATCGAATTACCGGGTGCTTTCCGCCAACTCCGGGGTGGTCGGCTCCGGGGTGCGCGTGGTCGCCGGCACAGGTACCGCCGGGGTCGGCGCCGAGCGCTTGGACAGTGCCACGTACAGCGCCCAGGCCACCGCGCCCGAGAGCAGGAAGCTCACGTCGATCCCGCCGGTCCAGTGCAGTACCGGCCCCTGGTAGACGGGGGTGTCGACCGCGCACAGCCCCACCACGCTGCCGACCGCCCAGGCCACCGTGGCCGGCACGTTCCAGCCCGCCCGGTACCAGTAGATCCCGCCCCGGCTGCGCTTGTTGAGCACCTGCAGCGACCCGCGGTCGTACTCGCCCTTGCAGCGCCGGAACCCGGTCAGGGTGATCACCGCCCACGGCGTGCCGATCGCGGTCAGGACCAGGACGAACGAGGTCACCGCGTCCTGCGCGTTCCACACGAAGTGCCCGGCGAAGACCAGCACGGTGGCCACCGCCGCGACCACGTAGGTGGCCTGCAGCCGGGTGGCCCGGGGCAGGATCGCGTCCAGGTCCAGGCCCATGCTGTAGAGCATCAGACCGGTGTTGCCCGCGCTGCCCATCAGGCCGTTGATCAGCAGCGGCACCAGGAACCAGGCGGGCGCGCCGGCCAGCAGCCCCGCCACGTAGTTGTTCCCGGCCCCGGTCGCCACCGCCGTGAAGGTGCCGAACAGCTGCGGGATCAGCATGCCGAGGAACATCCCGGCCGCGTTCGCCCAGTAGATCTTGCGACTGCTGTGCTTGATGGGCGACACGTACCGGGTGTAGTCACCGAGCAGCGTGATGAAGGCGATCGGGCCGCTCAGGCCGGCCGAGACCACGGCCAGCAGCCAGGTCTGCCAGAAGCCGCCCAGCAGGTAGTGGCCGTGCGCGGAGCCGTTGAAGTGCGGCAGGTAGGCGAAGAGGCCCAGCAGCAGCAGGATCGACATCGACCACATCAGCAGCTTTTCCATCTTCAGCAGCAGCCGGTAGCCGAAGACGGCCGCCGTCGCGCTGAGCACCGCGAGCACGGTGTAGGTCGCCACGTACGCGGGCCCGTGGGCCGGCAGGCCGACCAGCCGGTTCAGCGCCCCGACCACCACGTCGCCGCCCACCCAGAGCGCCAGCGCCGTGTACCCGAGCGAGAGCAGCAGCCCCACCAGTGACCCGATCAGCCGCCCGCGCACCCCGAAGTGCGCCCCGCTGCTGGTCGACAGGTTGGTCGCGGTGCGCAGCGAGATCAGCGCCAGCGGCGTCACCAGCACGATCCCGAGGATGGTGCCGACCACGAGCGAGGTGCAGCTGGCCCAGAAGGAGAGCCCGAAGGAGACCGGCAGCCAGCCGAAGACCACGACGCCGAAGGCGAGGTTCGACCCGATCAGGATGCTCAGCACGTCACGCGGGGTGCTGGTGCGCTCCGCCTCGGGGATGGTGTCCACACCGTGCTGCTCGACGAGTGCGTGTCCCCCCGGGGAGCTCTGCTGGGCTGAGTCGTTCGTCATGGGCGCCTTCCTGGACAAGCGGACTGCCGGGCACCGTATGAGCAGAAACCCGCCAGGTCACCCATCATTCGGGCGTTAACGGGCTTGCGACCACGCCCGATCGTCCATAGACGGTCCGGGAATGTCTGATTTTTCCGTGTACTCCTCCTAAACGGATGATCCGTCCCGGCTGCTCGCGGGTTTCGCGGATCTGCCCGTCAGACGCTCCGCTCGATCCGCTCGAAGATGTCCGCGTCGGTCTCCTGCTGCCAGGCCGGCAGGTCGTCCCAGTCGGCGACGTAGCCGGGCTTCGGGCTCTCGATGTGCTTGTGGATCTGAGCGATCCAGCAGAGAGCGACGAACCGGCCCTTCTGCTCCCGGCTGAGCCTGGCGGTGCTGCCGGCGCTGACCTGGACGAAGCCGCGCACCTGGCCGTACACGGCGGCGGCGCACTGCCGCTCCCAGTCGGGCGCCTCGTCCCACGGCGTGACGTAGCCGGGCTTGGGCTCGCCCGGGTAGTGCTTGGTGACACCGGCGATCCAGGCTTCGCGGAAGATGCGGCCGTCGTTCGTCATGTGGTCATCCATTTCGTCGGGCGACGCGGGAGAGCGCCGAGATCTGGTGGTGCAGGTTTGAGACCCGGCCATCCGCCATGAGCGGGCCAAGGTGTGTCTGAAGCCCTTCGAGTCTCTTCGCGAGGAACCCGGAGCCCGTGAGGCTTGCCAGCTCGATCGCGGCGCTGCCGTACTGCATCACTTGGTCGAGGTCGCCACGTTCGGCACCGAGAGCTGCGAAGGAGGCGAGAACGGCACCGCGCCGTCGTGGGGACAGCGCTTGCCGCAGGGCCGCTGTCAGCGCTTGCTCGGCGAGGTCAGGGCGTCCGAGTTCGAGGTAGCAGGTGCCGCGGTCCTCAGCGAGTCGGGAGCCGTCGAACCGCAACCAGCCGCCGTTGTGGATCCCGCTGCCCAGCGAGTGGACCTCGTCGGCGCGGTCCAATGCTCGGTTGCACGCATCCAGGTCTCCCAGCCCCGCGTACGCCTCCGCCTGGACGGCGGCAACCCAATGCCGGGTGGAGAGCCGGCTGTCCCCGTGTTGTGCGACGCGAGCTGCCGCCGAGAGTATCGGCGCGGCCACAGTGAACCGGCGCTCGTACAGCTCGATGAACGCATGCCGAGTCATGGCACAGGCCCACAGGTCGTGGTTCCCAGCTTCTTTGGCGGCGCTGGCTGCGAGCAGGTAGCAGTGTGCGGCGTCGGTGTACCGATTTCCGTCGAAGAAGATCTCGCCGGCCAACTGGTAGGGGTCACCGGTCCAGGCGCACAGTTGCGTCCGCTCCTTCTCGGTTCGGGCTTCGCGTAGCTGCCGGGCGAGGACTTGGAGGTGACGGTGCACCAGCGGGTACACGGTCTGCTTGGAGTCCGCGAGGGAGAAGGTCTTCCACAGGTGGGAATTCAGCGTCTCGGCAGCGGTCGAGTCCAACTCAGTGTGGCTGGCGCTCGGTTCTACGCTGCTGCGCGGCAGGACGATCAGCGCACCGGTGATGGTCAGCAGGCCCAGGGCGTCGCGGCGTTTCATATCGTCAGCATCACCGATGTCCAGGAGAGTCTCAGGGGTGGTGGCGCCCGCAGGTGACGGATGCTGGGGCTTGAGCAACTCCTCCAGCTCGGCGGAGGTCACCTTCAGGAGCTTGGCGATCTTGGGTCGCAGGTACGGCCGTGGTGAGGCCTTGTTGTTCTCCCAGCGCACAACTGTAGAAGCGGCCAGGCCGAGAGCGAGATACGCCGGTCCGCAAGACGATTGCGCTTGGTTGCCGTCCCACCCACCTCCGTCGTAGAAGACGTGCCCAACGTCAGCGCCGCCAATGCCTGGAAAACGCCTGCGGAGCGCCTGAACTCTGCTCTGGGAAACGGTAACTGATAGCGATTCACCGTCCGTCTGTGGTGACCCGTCGACCTTCTCCGGCGGCTCGGGTACATCGCATCCACCAACGCTCTACGGAGACGCCGATGAACTCCCCCTCCCGGCACCGATCCCCTCATCCCTGGAATCTGACCAGCGGTTCCGCAGCACTGGCCAACGACCGCGGGAGTCTGTTGCCGCAGCGGATCCCGGCGCGATCGTCCCCTGGCGGTGCGCTCCAGACCGCCGACCGGATGCTGCTGGACGAGCACCGCAGCGCGCATGGCCGGTGTGTCCGTTGCGAGTGCGTGTGGCCGTGCATGGTGACGATCGCGGCCAGGAGCAGGAGGTCGGCGTGACCGACTTCTCCACCATCGAGACTCTCCACGTCGGCGCCGAGGCCGACGCGGTGGCCCAGGCCCGGCGCTGGATCGCTGCGCTCCTCCGGGAACGGGAACTACCGCTGTCGCGGGATGCCGTGGCCAACGCGCTGCTGTGCGCCAGCGAGGTCATCACCAACGCCCTGGTCCACGCGGGCGGTGAGTGCTGGGTGCGCGCCGAGTGGACCGGATCGCACCTCAGGATCGAGGTGACCGACCGTTCGCTCCGGCTGCCCGCGATGCTCACGCCCGAAATCGAGCGGGGCTCGGGGCGAGGCCTCGCCCTGGTCGGCGCCCTCGCGTACTCATGGGGGTGGGAGCCGAGGGAGCTGGGCAAGGCGGTGCACTTCGTGGTCGCCGCCGACCTCGCGCTCACGGCGGTCACCGCGTGAGCGAGCAGCAGCCGTTCTGCACCTTCACTGTCAGCAAGTTGGACGAGAACGGCGAGCTGGTCGAGGTGGAGCGTGAGGAGTACTCGGGCGACGACCGCCTGAGCTACGCGCCGCGCTACAAGTCCTGGCCGCTGTGCGAGGACCCTCAGATGTGATGAGCCTCAGGCGAGTTGCAGCCCGACGCTGGTCAGGAAGAGCGCGAAGGCCGCGCTCGCCGCGCAGGTGCGCGCGGTGTCGAGGCGTTCCCAGTGGCGGATGATCGCCGGTGCGTCGGCCGGGGGTGTGTCGAGCTGCCAGTCCAGGATGCCGATGTTGATCGGGACGGTGCCGGCGAACGTCACCACGGTCCAGCCGAGCAGCGCTGCCATGGCCGCGAGTTGGGCGGTGAAGCCGGTGCCGCCGCCGTGTCCGGTGGTGCCGTTCCAGGCCGTTGCGGCGATGCCCGTGAGCATCGTCGGGAGGTAGACGGCGGGCACCGCCACCCGCAGGGTGCGGATCAGGGCCTGGCGCAGCTGGATCGAGGAGGGCGGGTCGAGCACGCCGATGGTCGAGCGGACGCCGAAGCGGACCACGAACTCGGCGCCCGCCAGCAGTCCGGCGAAGAACAGGTTGATCAGTTCGAGGGTGTGCATGATCTGCCTCCCGGCTTCGGCTTCATTGCTGCCACTAGAAAATTACAGTAGCAGAAAAAATACCGAGGCCCGACTATCCTTGACGCATGAGCGCACGAACAGTGGACTGGGCCGCCCTGCGTGAACCGAGGGGCGAGGCCTCGGGTGCGGAGGGGCTGCGCGAGCGCAAGAAGCGCGCCACCCGCCAGCAGTTGACCGACACCGCGACGGAGATGTTCCTGGAGCGGGGGTTCGACGCCGTGCGGGTCTCGGAGATCGCCGAGGCGTGCTCGGTCTCCGAGAAGACGGTGTTCAACTACTTCCCGACCAAGGAGTCACTGGTCCTGGACCAGCCGGAGGCCACGATGGCCGCGCTGCGGACCGACCTGGCCGACCCCGGGACGGCGCCCATGGCGGCGGTGCTGCGCATCCTGGCCGACGAACTGGGCGCGCTGACCGGCTGGTTGGCCGCGCAGGACGATCCGGAGCTGGCCGTCGGACAGGTCCAGCGGTTCGCGGCCCTCATCCAGGGCACGCCGGCCTTGCGCAGCTACCAGCGGGAGATGACGGACCGTCTGATCGCAACGGCCGCAGAGGCGTTGGCGCGGCGGAGCGGCGGCGCACCGGGCGACCCGGAGCCGCAGATCGCCGCGACGGCGCTGCTCGGGCTGTGGCCCGTCCAGTACCGGGCGCTGCGGAAGTACTTGGGCGGGTCGGTGACCCCGGCGGAGGTCGGGGACGCCGTCACGGCCGACGTCCACCGGGCGGCGCGGCTGCTCGACGCCGGGCTGGGCACCTTCGGGTGACGCTGTGTCGACCGAAGGTGCCCAGCCCGGCGCTGCGCTGGCGCAATGCCGATGCCCGCCCCCGACGTCCTGGCCGCGCAACGCCGCGAACGAGCCCGCATCCGCGGCGAAGGGGGCATTCGCCGGGGCGGACGGCCTGCGGCTGCGCCGCGTGGGCGCGGGTGACCAAGAGAGCGATGCCGCAGGCAGGCAGCTCCCGGCCGCGCGCCCGCCGGGGTGGTGTGTCAGATCGCGGCGAGCCGGTCCACCAGCAGTTCCACCCTGGCCTCGGTGTCCTGCGGCGGCAGCCGTCCCGCCCGGGTCAGGGTCGCGAGCCCGTGCAGGGACGCCCAGAACACCTCGGTGAACAGCCCCGGGTGGACGCCGTCCCCGGCGACCTCGCCCAGGCTCTCCAGTAGCGCGGCGAAGCCGTCCTTGAGGGGTTCCGGGGTGTCCTCGCGCGCGAATGCCAGGCCGCCGTCGAGCTGGAACATGGCGTCGTAGACCGCCGGGTTGCGTTCGGCGAAGTCCAGGTAGGCGCGGGCGAGGGCGGCGACCCGCTTGTGCGGGCCGTCCTCGGCTCGGGCCGCGGCCCGCAGCGCCGCGGCCATCTCGGCGGCGCCTTCGAGGGCGACGGCGCCGATGATCTCGCGCTTGCCGCGGAAGTGGCTGTAGAGGACGGGCTGGCTGTACTCGATGCGCTCGGCGAGCCGGCGGGTGGTGACCGCGTCCCAGCCCTGCTGCTCGGCGAGTTCGCGGGCCACCGCCACGATGAGGCGCTCGCGGCCCGCCCGTTCACGCTCCTTGCGTTCCTGTACCGACATGATTCGATCCTAGCATCGCTAGACAAGCAAGCGGCAGCAGTACTAGCGTTGCCTCATCATCTAGCGGCACTAGATTCCGAGAGGGTCATCATGCTCAACGCACTCGAGGTCCTCACCACCGTGGTAGTCGGCGTGATGGTGGGGGTGGAATTCTCCGTCGCCTTCGTCATCAACCGGATCCTCAACGCACTCCCCGATGACAGTGGCCAACTCGGCCGCGCGCACGGGGGCCGGATGCTCGGCGCCGTGATGCCGGTCTGGTACATCACCTCGCTCGTCCTCGTCGCGGTCTGGGCCATCGCCAGATGGCACCACCACGGCACCGGCCTCCTCGTCATCGCTGCCGCGCTGCTGATCCTCAGCGTGATCATGTCGATCCTGCTGCTCGTCCCGATCAACAACCGGAACAAGACGTGGACCCCCGAGAACCGGCCCGCCGACTGGAAGGAGCAGATGAACCGCTGGGAACGCTTCCACTACGCCCGCGTCGCCGTCATCATCGCCGCCTTCGCCCTGCTGGTCGCCGCCCTCACCTGAGCCCGCGGGCTCACCCGCCCGGTCGTCAGCCGCAACCGCTCGGCCGTGCGCCCGAAGTGCCGTGAGGGCTCTGTCCGGCGCTTCGGTGCCCGCGGCACCGCCACCTACATCTACATCCAGGACCCGGACACCAACACAAATCCGTTGTGGCCGAGCTGGCGCGCCCGGTAGCTGGCCCCGGCCGTCCGACCTGCGTGCGGCGTCGACGAGAAGGAGCTGTGCGGCACGTGTCGATTCGCATCACAGCGTTGACCGACCCCGACGCGGGTTCCACCAGCCGCCGCCTGGCGTGGCTCGGGTCGACGGCCGATGGCGGGCCGGTCGCATCGGCCTTCCTACGGGCGGGCGGGGGTCGGCACGCGGTTGCTGCGATCGTCGGCTTCACCGAGCTGGTCGTCCCGGGTGACGGCCGGGGCGACGCGCAGCACTACGGGACCGGCGTGCTGCCCGAGCACCGTGGGCACGGCCTCGGGCGCTGGATGAAGGCGGCGGCGATCCGGCAGGTGATCGAGCAACACCCGGATCTCGAAGGACTGTTGGCGGACACCGCGGCGAGCAACCGGCCGATGCGGGCGATCAACGAGGAGCTCGGCTATCGGCCGACGCACAACTCGCTGCTGTACCAGCTCGATCTGTAGCGACCGCATCGCGCAGCCAGGCGTCCAGCGTCGCGAAGTCCGGTTCGGTGAGGCCGAGTCCGGGGTCGACGCGGTGCAGCAGGGCTGGGGCCGGGTGGTGTGCGGTGACCCAGTGGCGGTCGGCGTCGGTCATCTCGTCGTCCACCCAGGCGAAGGGGCGGCCGGCGGCGCAGGCGAGCAGGGTGCGGGTCTTCCAGTGCAGCCCGGCCCGCTGGTCCAGGGCGTCCTGCTCGGCCAGCTCGGACCACTCCACCACGGGCAGTTGCGGCAGGCCGAGCAGGGGCCCGAGGCGCTCGTTCGCCTCCTCCTGCCAGGCGGTCGCCCAGACCAGGGTGCACGGCAGGGCGGCCAGTCGCGGGCCGAGCGCGGGGTCGAGGCGCGCGAGCAGCGGGTTCGCATCAGGGCTTGCGGTGGGGGCCGGGCGGTACGGAGGCTGGTACGTCGGCCCGAAGGGCAGGAGCGGGCCGTCGACATCGAGGAAGAGCAACGGGCGCTCGGCGGAAGCGGTCACGCTCGCACGATAGCGCGGCGCGAGACTTCGCTGAACGGTCGACCAACCGCGGCGGCCCAGGGTGAGGCTCTGTCGCCTGCTCACCCCGGACCGCCGCCGCCAGCGTTCGCTAGCCGTCCTGCCGGGCGGCCGGTCGGGAGAGGCCGGTCAGTTCGGTGGCCCGGGTCCGTGCCCACCACAGCAGGGCGGCCGCTGCCAGGACGCCCACTCCGGCCGCCTGGCCGCAGGTCGCGATGGTGTCCGCGCGCAGCGCCTGGGCGAAGGGCAGGGTGAGCGCGAGCACGGCCGCCGCCGGGCCCGCCGCGTACCAGGCGGTGAAGAGGAAGAGGCCCAGGCCGCCGGAGGAGGGCGACTTGTACATCAGGTCGCGCCGCATCACGCCCCGGCAGGTGTTCACCAGGCCCGCGGCCACCAGGGCCGGCACCACGGCGGGTGCCAGCCAGACGGTCGGGCCGGCGCCCGCCACCGTCGCCGCGGCGGCGCCGGCGAGTGCGATCAGCACGCCGGCCAGGGTTGGCACGATCGCGTGGCGCAGCATGAGGTCGGCGAACGGGTAGGGCGACCAGGCGGCCCGGCGCACGTCGTCCGTCTCGATCCGGGCCGGCTCCAGCAGTTGGGCGACGGCCAGGTAGCCGAAGACCAGCGCGACGGCCGTGGTCGGCACCGACGGCTTGCTGCCGATCCCGTGCGCCAGTGCGGCGCAGAGCACGGCCGGCACCGTGAGCAGCGCCGCCCGGCCGAGCCGGGCGGGGGAGCGGAGCAGTGCGGTGGCGTCCCGCCAGGGCACCACCAGCCAGGTGTGGCGCGGCATCGGCAGCCGGACCCGCAGCCGCCGGGTGCTTCCCGAGGCGCCGGAGACCGCCAGCCGGGCGGCTCGCAGCTCGACCGTGCGCAGGGCGGCCAGCACTCCCGCGGCCGTCCTGGCCCGCTCGCGCAGCCGGCCCAGCGGCACCGAACCGGCGGCCCGGTCGGCGAGCAGCAGGCCGGCGGCGGTGCTGCCGAGCAGCAGGGCGGCCGCCACCCAGGCACCCGGCACCGACCCCCGGGTCGGCGCGAGGGCGGCGATCCCGGCCCAGCCCCACGGCCCGGACCACAGCTCGACCAGTTCCAGCCAGTGCACCCGGTGCCCGGCCACCGCCAGCCCGCTCTGCGCGGCGAGCAGCAGCACCAGCAGCGTGGCGACGGGGGTGAGCCGCCGGACCCAGCGGGCGGCGGTGTCGTTGCGCTCCACCAGCAGCCCGGCGCAGGTGGCCAGCAGCGGCAGGCAGGCCCCGCCGAGCAGGGACCAGCCGAGCGCGGCCGGCAGCCCGACGCGCAGCAGCAGCCCCAGCGCCACCATCGCGCCCACCGCCGTCACCAGGCCCGGGAAGAGCGCCAGGCCGCAGGAGAGCCAGAACCACGGGCGCAGCACCGGGCGCGGGCGCACCGGGTGGGCGAGCAGCCAGTCGGTCGCCGCCCGGGGCGGCACCACCGGACCGCGCCAGAGCCCGTCGCGGACCGCGAGCAGCACGACGGCCAGCCCGACGGCCGCTATGCCGCTGGGCATCGCCGCGAGCAGGTCGCCGCCGTGGCCGGTGTAGTCGGCGCCCATCGAGGCCTGGAGGAAGAGACCGAGACTGGGTACCCCGCCCCAGATGATCAGCATGAGCAGGACGCAGTAGAGCGCGAAGCCGACCTGCTTGGCCCGGTTCAGCCGGTGCGGTGCCCGCAGCGTGCGGAGCAGGGCGAGGGTCTCGTCGGTCCAGTCGTCCTCCTCGCCCCAGCCGTCACCGGCGGGGGCCGGGTCCAGGGCCGCTTCGGTCCCGTCCTCGGCGGGCCGTGCTTCCCGCGATGCCGTGTCGGACTCGGCGGTCACCGGGTACCCACCGCGTCGCCCTGGCCGGGAACCTGCCCCAGTACCTTGCCCGGCGCGCCCTGGGCGATGATCCGGCCGTCCTCCAGCATCACCACCCGGTCCGCCAACTCCCGTGCCAGGTCCGTGTGATGGGTGACCAGCAGGACTGCCACGCCGTCCGCCAGCTCGGCCCGCAGCAGGTCGGCGAGCCGCCGCCGGGCGTCCGGGTCAAGCCGCTGCTCCGGCTCGTCGAGCAGCAGCAGATCGCGCGGCCGGACCAGCGCGCAGGCCAGCAGCAGCGCCTGCAACTGCCCCGAGGAGAGCGCGGAGGGCAGCGCGTCGGCCCGCTCGGTGAGCATCCGGTCGTCCAGCACCTGCTGCACCCAGTTCCGGGCGTCGGCCACGCCGTGCGCGACGGCGACCAGCAGCAGGTGCTCGCGCACGGTCAGGTCGGGATAGTGCGCGACCGTGTCGCCGACCACCGCGACCCGGGCCCGGATCCGCGGGTCGTTCTCGTCCATCGGGAGTCCGTCGAAGTGGACCGTGCCCTTGGTCGGCAGGTCACGCCCGGCCGCGACCCGCAGCAGGGTCGACTTGCCCGAGCCGTTGTGGCCGAGCAGCGCGACGCACTCACCGGCCGCCAGCGCGAGGTTCACCGGGTGCAGCACCTCACGGTCACCGTAGGAGCGGCTCACCCCGGTCAGTTTCAGCAGGGCCGGGCGCGTCGTGGTGCGCGCTGCGGCGGATTTCTTGGCCATCCGGACGGAGTCCTCTCGAGGTAAGCGTCCGGCCAGCCTAGCGACCTGAGATCGGGGATCGCCGGGGCGGACGGGACGGAGGGCTCGCCGGTCTGTTCTCGTCCCCGGGCTGCTGATCATCGCCTTGGCGGGCTGAGCGGTGGACCTCGGGGCCCGGGCGGTGACCGCGAGGTCCACTACGCACGGCTCAGGCGGGCAGCAGGGCCTCGATCGCGGCCACCAGCTCCGCGTCCGCCGGCTCGGTGCGCGGCCGGAACCGTGCGACCGCGGTGCCGGTGGGCGAGATCAGGAACTTCTCGAAGTTCCACTGCACGTCCCCCGCCTCACCGGCGGCGTCGGCGAGCTCGGTCAGCTCCTGGTACAGCGGGTGCCGGCCCTCGCCGTTCACCTCGATCTTCGCCAGCATGGGGAAGGAGACGCCGTAGTTGACCGCGCAGAAGGTCTGGATCTCCTCAGCGGTGCCCGGCTCCTGCCCCCCGAACTGGTTGCACGGCACGCCCAGCACCGTGAACCCGCGCTCCGCGTACTGCTGCTGCAACTGCTCCAGCCCGGTGTACTGCGGGGTCAGCCCGCACTTGGAGGCCACGTTCACCAGCAGCACCGCCTTGCCCGCGAACTCGGCGAGGGTGGTGGGCTGTCCGGTCAGGGTCTGCAGGGGGATGTCGGCGAGTGACATGGTGGCCTCCGGGTCATGGGTCGAGCGGGCTGAAGGTGCTGGAGGTCCTTTCTATCAGCGGCTCTCGGACGGCCGGGGACCGGCGGTGGACGAGTCCGTCCGGGCGCCGGAACGTCGCTCCGCGTGCGCGCGTGTCCGGATAGGGGACGCGTAGGGGACGGATAGGGGGCTGGCGGCCGGTTCCCCGGGTTGGCCCACCGGGAGTCAGGGGGAAGCATGAGCGGCGGTAGGACAAGCCATATCCCGTGAAAGATCAAGGAGTTGACGTTGCGTCACCGCATTCTGGCCACCCTGGCCGCCGGGGCCACCCTCGCGCTCGCGCCGATGGCGACCGCCGCTGCCTCCGCCGCCACCACCCCGACCACCGTCACCGCTGATCAGTGCTTCAACAACCATGGCTTCTACGGTGGTTACAACAGCGCCGGCAAGGCGTTCTGTTCGGGCGGCAGCTACAACGGCATCCCGTTCGACAAGGACCCGGGCCAGGCCTGGTGCCCGGACGGTCAGCACATCGTCTTCCGCTACCTGGAGGGCCTGTTCTGCGTTCCGGACGTGCCGAACAGCGGGGGCTGAGTCAAACCCGCCGGAACTCGGCCGAGTTGGCAGCCGTGCAGTGGGCCGGGACGGCCACTGCGCGGCTGTTCCGGTGGCCGGCGGTTTCGGGCTCAGCGGCGCGGCGGCCTGGCAGCGGGCCCGGCCGGGCCCGAGCGTTCGGCGTGTTCGGCGATGGTGCGGGCGGCTTCCGCGGGCAGGTCGAGGTACGGGGCGAGCCAATCGGCGTGGTGGCCCTGGAGCGAGAGCAGGTAGGCGGTCTGGACCCGTGCGTCGTAGGCGACCTCGGGCGAGGTGGTGGTCGCGAAGTCGTTGGGGTCGAGGAGGTACAGCCGGGACACGCCAACTCTAGACCGCTGGATCTCTAGACCGCCGGATCGCAGGCGCGAGCTGCCGAGCGCCCTTCCGAACGAGTTCCTGACGTGCTGATCCGAAGGTGGTCCCGGTACCACGCGGCTGCCGAGTCGAGGCGGGCCAGTGGCCCCGGCCCGGGCGGGCAGTCGAGCCGTTGCCAGGCGCGGTCACTGCGGTAGTAGTGGTCGCGGCCCAGCAGGACGAACTGGCGCTCGCTCACCCATCCGTCGGTGGACCGTAGCCGGCGCAGGCAGTCGGGCCACGGCAGGTCGGCTGCCAGGGGTGGCAGCAGGTCGTGTTCGGCGAGCGCCGCCAGCAGGTCGCGATTGCGCACCGGCGCCGGGTGGCCCGCGTGGTAGACGCCGGTGACCGGGCGCGGTGCCAGCGCGGCGGCGGTGAGCAGTCGGGCCAGGTCCTCGACCGCGACCACCGACAGCAGGGCCTGCCCGCCGTCCCAGTGGGCCGGCACCCGTCGGACCAGATCCGCGAGTGCCGGCACCACCCAGCGGTCACCCGCGCCGAGGACCAGCCCGGCGCGCAGCACCAGGCCACCTGCGGCCAGCGTCGACGGCTCGCCGGCGAGCCGCGTGCGACTGGCCACCGAGCCCGGAGCGGGGGCCAGTTCGTCCTCGGCGGCGCCCCGGTGCGGGCCGCGGCCGTAGACCGCGACGGTCGAGAGTTGGACGAGCCGTGGCACGCCGGCCGCGCTCGCCCGCGCCATCAGGCTCGCGGTTCCCGCCCGGTTGACGGCGTCGGCCGTCGCCTCGTCCGGGCCCACGTACGAGGCGGCGTGCACCACCGCGTCCGCGCCCTCGAAGAGGCCGTGCAGCGATGCCGGATCGGTGAGATCCGCCGTCACCCACCGCACCCCGGGAGCGCGGTCGGCGTCGCTCGGCGGCGGGGTCCGGACGACCGCCCGCACTCGCACCGGACGGCCGTCGGGCTCGTGCGTCCGCCGCAGCGCGTCGAGCGTGGCCCCGCCGATGAACCCGCCGGCTCCGGTGAGGACGACCGTCCAGGGCCTCACCGGTTCACCCCGACACCGGCGGTGGCCCTCGCAGCCGTGGCGCCGGCATCGAGCGTCGAACGCAGCTGCGGCACCAGCTCCGCGACGGCGATCCCGGGTAGCAGGTAGCGCCAGAGCGCGGTGATCCGCTCGGGCAGATCCGCGCGCCCGGTGGCGATCTGCGAGAGCAGTTGGGTGCCGCTGAACGCCCCGACCAGCAGCCGGGCGAACTCCGGCCCATGCACCTCCGGCAGCAACTCGCCGCGCCGTCGCGCCGCCGCCAACTGCTGCTCGAACTCCGCGATCCACAGCTCGTACGCGGTGCCGTCCCGTAGCCCGAACGCCCCCTGCTCGACGGCCAATCGGACGCCGGCCCGGAACAGCACATTGTGCTGGAGCTGGCGGGCCAGGTCCCTGGTGATGTCGATCAGGCGGGCCAGCCCGTCCACGCCGGGCGGCAGTGCCAGATCGGTCGCCTGTGCGGCCATCACCGCCCTGGCCAGCGCTTCCTTGGACTCGAAGTGGAAGTAGAGCGCTCCCATGGTGGTGCCGGACCGCTGCAGGATCTTGTTGAGGCTGCTGCCGCTGAATCCCAGCTCGTCGAAGACCTCCGCCGCCGCGCGGATGAGCACGGCCCTGGTCCGGATCGCTCTCTCCTGCTTCGGCTCCGCCATCGAAGATCTCCCTCACGCCTCGATAAACAAAACGAGCATTCGTTACGTTATGCACGGCAAGTTCCTCACTGTACGAGAGAAGGGCTTGCCTCGAAGGATGCGAACGGCCTACGGGCCGGTACGGGTGGAGACTTCGTCACCTTGCCCGGCCGCAGCGGCCGGGAGCGCGGCGGACCGGGGCGGCCGGCGGGCATGGTTCGGCGCGCGGCGGCACTGCGGCCACCGCGCCGAACGGGCTCGAACGAGGGTCAGGACCGGGAGGCTGCTGGCCCCGCTACTTGCCGTCCCAGAGCGCGCCGAAGGCGAGCAACTCGTCGCGGTACTCGATCCGCCGCACCCACTCCTGCGGCCAGGCGTCCGCCCCGGCGTGGGCGCCGGCGAAGGCGCCGGTCAGGCAGGCGATCGAGTCGGAGTCACCGGAGGAGTAGGCAGCCCGGCGGACCGCCGCCACCGGGTCGTCGGGCAGCAGCAGGAAGCAGAGCAGTCCGGTGGCCAGGGCCTCCTCGGCGATCCAACCCTCGCCGGTGGCCAGGCAGGGGTCGGCGTCGAGGTCGGGGGCGGCGAGTGCCGCGTCCAGCCGGTCGAGCGCGTCCAGGCAGTCGTCCCAGCCCCGGGCGATGAACTCGGCGGCCGAGTGATCGTGTGCGCGTGACACCAGGTCGCCGAGCCAGAAGTCGTCGTACCTGGTCCGGTGGGCGAGCGCGTACGCCCGTAGCAGCCCGGGCAGTTCGGCGGGCGCCGCGCCTTCGGCCAGCAGCCAGACGGCGTGCGCGGTGAGGTCGCTGGCCGCCAGCGCGGTGGGGTGGCCGTGGGTCAGCGCGGACTGCAGCTGTGCGGCGCCGGAGCGCTGACGCTCCGTCAGGTCCGGCAGCAGGCCGATCGGGGCGACCCGCATGTTCGCGCCGCAGCCCTTGGAGCCGACCTGGCTGGCGTCCTGCCAGGGCCGGTCGGGCGCGCTGAGCAGCCAGCAGGCCTCCAGGCAGGTCCGGCCTGGACCGCGGTTGTTGTCGGGGGACTTCGACCAGTCGACGAATTCCTCGCGGACCGGCGGCGCCAGGCGCAACGGGGTGAGCGGGCCGCGGTCGAGCGCGGTGCGCAGGCCACGGGCCAGGGCCAGCGTCATCTGGGTGTCGTCGGTGACCAACGCCTGCTTCGGCAGCGGAAGTTCACGCCAGTCGGGCCAGTGCGACCTGATCAGCTCGAACGTCTTGAACTCGGTCGGCTTGCCCATCGCGTCCCCGATCGCCAGCCCGAGCAGTGCGCCGGTGGCGGGCCTCCGCAGCGCGCGGGGCGCGGGTCGGGCGCCGGTCGATCCGCCCGTCGCGTCGCCTGCCGCGCCGGCCTGGTGCCAGGCCACCAGCGCGGCGGCGATCGCGTACAGCGTGCCGTCGAGGTACGCGGTGGCGATGGTGCCGTCGCTGAAGCGTTCCCCGCGCACCACGGCCGTGGCGGCCCGGACCGCGTCGCCCGGCGTGTAGGTTTCCTCCCAAGTCAGCTGCGGCAGGCGGAAGTTGATCCAGGCGTAGCTCGGCGTCACCGCTCCCACGGTCGCCAGCAGCCCGGTGAGCAGGTTCACCCGCTCCCCGTAGGCGGGGTACGGGAACCCGCCGGCGGGCAGGGTCCAGCGGACGTCGTCGTCCTCGACCACCCAGTCGCGCACCAGCGCACCGAGCAGCAGCCAGTCGGCGCTCCGGCCGCGGTCCAGCTCGGCGAGCAGCGCCGCGTCCCCCGGGTCCTGCGCGGGGTCGGGCGGCGTGACCGGCTCGGCGGCCGCAGGGGAAGGGCGGAGCAGTCGGCGCATCCGGGCGTACTTCTGCCGCAGCCGGATCCGCGTCGCCGAGTCCAGACGCGCCAGGCGGTCCGGGTCCGAGTTGTGCGAGAGGTCGGCTTCCTTGATCTCGACCGCGCCGGGGGTGGCCCTGATCCGCGCCGCGTACTCCCGCGGGTCCTCGCCGGGACGCTTGGTCAGCGCGAGGACCAGATCCTTGGTGTGCGCGGAGAGTGGCGCCGAAGCCAGCCACTGCGGCGAGAGCACGCCGTCCTCGATCGCGTCGTGCAGCCAGGCGGCGGCGATCTGCTCCTCGCTGCCCTTCCGGCGGGCCACGGACGTCGCCACCGCGGCCAGGTGCTCGGCATACGGCCGGCCGGCCTTGTCCAGCTGCCTCGCATGAGCGCGCCGTGCCACCGCTTCGACCTCGGCCAGGCTCAGAAAGACCATCAGCGCACTGTACTACCGGCGCCTTTGGCGACCGAGGGGTGGCCCTGAGGCGAGGCCGGCCCGGATGTCCCGGCGGGCGCCGGTTGGGAAGACGATCGTCAGTCATCAGGAAGGACGTGCGCCCACAGGGGGAGTGCTGTCCACGGCTGACGGGGCCGACCTCGCGCTCGACCATGCTGATGCATAGTGGACGCTATTGCAACATATACGCAATAGTGAGCCCAGGCATGATCATCACGATCGAAAGGGGCCGTGTCCCGATGGGCACCTACTCGCTTCCCGACCTCCCGTACGACTACTCGGCGTTGGAGCGCGCGATGAGCGCCGAGATCCTGGAACTGCACCACTCCAAGCACCACGCCGCCTACGTCAAGGGCGCCAACGACACCCTGGAGCAGCTCGCCGAGGCACGCTCCAGGGACCAGTTCGGCAACCTGGTGGGCCTGCAGAAGACCCACGCCTTCCACCTCTCCGGGCACGTGCTGCACTCGCTCTTCTGGCAGAACCTCTCCCCGGACGGCGGCGACCGCCCCGACGGCGCGCTCGGCACCGCGATCGAGGAGCACTTCGGCGGCTTCGAGGCGTTCCGCAAGCAGCTCACGGCTGCCACCGTCGGCGTCCAGGGCTCGGGTTGGGGCCTGCTGGCCTGGGAGCCGCTGAGCCGCAGCCTGGTCGTCGAGCAGGTCTACGACCACCACGGCAACGTCGGCCAGGGCACCACCCCGCTGCTGGCCTTCGACGCCTGGGAGCACGCCTACTACCTGCAGTACCGCAACGTCCGCCCGGACTACGTCGAGAAGCTCTGGGACGTCGTCGACTGGAACGACGTCGCCACCCGGTTCGCCGCCGTCCAGGGCGGCTGACACCGGCCGCCGGATCGCGCCGCCCGGCATGCGGGTGGGGCGGGGAGAGCCGAGACTGGCGGCGTGACAGAGAACGTGTATCGAGGATTGGCAACCCTGATCGACCGGGGTTTCGAGATCGTGGTCCACGCCGACCTGGCCACCCGCCGCTCGCCGGACGGGAGCCAGGGCTGGGGCGGACACCTCCAGGCGGACCGGGAGGAGGACTTCGAGCTGATGGCGGAGGTCGGCGCCGGTCGGCTGCGGCTGCCGGACGGCCGCGAGGCGGATTTCGACGGGGCCGGCAACGAGATCGGCTCCGGCGGCCTGCTCGTCTCCAGCGGTGGTCCGGCGCCGTTCTGAGCTGCTGTCAGAGAGTTCCGGGCGGGGAGCCGCAGGAGGCCGGGATGTGCTGGAGCGCCGAGGCCGATCTCGTCACGGGCACGGCTGTCGCCGGGCTCGGGCTGCTCTGCCTCGCGCGGGTCCGGCGGCCACGGGACCTGCCGCTGGCGGCGGTGCCACTGCTGCTGGGCGTCCATCAGCTGACCGAGGCGGCCGTCTGGCTCGGCGTGGACGGCCGGATCAGCGCCGGTCCCGCGCTCTGGGCACGCACCGCCTGGGTGCTCATCGCGCTGCCGGTGCTGCCGGCGCTGGTCCCGGCGGGTGTCTGGTGCGCCCTGGGGCCGCCGAGTGCGGATGCCTCGTCGATCGCCGCGCACCGGCGCCGGGCCGGCTTCGCGCTGCTCGGCGTCACGGTCGCCGCCCTGCTGCTGGCAGCCGTACTGACCCACCCGGTCACCGCCGAGGCCCACCGGCACCTGCTGACCTTCGGTACGGGTATCCCGTACGTCCCGCTGCTGCTGACCGGCTACCTGCTGGCGACCGTGGGCGCGCTGCTGGCGAGCGGTGACCGGTTGTTGCGGCTGCTCGGCTGGTTGGTGGGTGGCGCGGCGGTGGTGTGTGCGCTGCTCTGGCGGCTGGCGTTCATCTCGACCTGGTGTGCGCTGGCCGCGCTGGTCAGCGTGGTGCTGCTGCGCTGGATCGGTTCGGCGGGGCGTGGCGGGGCTCGGGCGGTGGCGGAGCGGTAGGCGAGGCCGGAGGCTCGTCGGGCCACGGCGTGTGGTCGGGCAGTCCAGACACGCCATCACGCCCGTCAACAGTCGAAGACCGACCAGCAGATCTCGTTGCGCAACCGCTGATCATCCAGGACGAGTTCGCGAATCACCTCCGGGAGCTGTTCGCGCTGCCAGCGGCACTCGAGCCTGCCGGCGCTCTCACCCTCCCGTCCGGAGGCTGTCGCACGCACGGCCTTGATCGCGTAGGCCCGCGGGGAGTCGCCAGATAGCACTGCCTGAACCTGTGCGTGGCTGCGACGGACGTGGCCCGGCCGGCGTCAGCCCGCCGCGTCGTGCTCCGCGTGGGCCACCTGGGCCAGGAGCAGCTGGGCCAGGGCGCGGGCCTCGGTGGGGCTCAGGCCGGCCCAGACCTTGGAGCGGCCGCCGCGTTCCGGGCCGACGTTCAGGGTGATGCGGTCGATGGGTCGACCGGGGATGGCCACGCGCAGTGCGCCGACCTCGATCCGGCGGCCGCAGGCGGTCACCAGTGGTAGGGGTCGTGACGGTTCTTCCAGCGACGACATGATCTCCTCAGCCCTTCCCTGATGACCCGGCAGGTGTACAGGTCAACGGGCGTGTGGTGCGCGCTATTCCACCACGTCACGGGCGCGCGGCAGCCTCGCCAGCACCCCCAGCACCAGGGCTGCCACCACCGCGGCGAAGACCGCGCCCGCGGTGCGCAGGCCGGTGGCCGTGATGAGGACGCCCACGCCGATCGCGGGCAGCGCCAGCATCGCGTAGAGCACCGCGAACAGTGCCGAGAACGCCTGGCCGCGAACCGCCGGTGCGACGTGCTCGGTGATCAGCGCGATGCCGGCGCCGACGGCGAGCCCGGTGGCGAGGCCGACGATCACCGCGGCGGCCATCAGCGGGGCGAGTGTGGCGGTCAGCATCGCGGTGGCGATCAGTGCGGCGGCGGCGAGCAGGCCCAGGCAGGCGGTGGGCAGCACCCGGCGGGATGCCAGACCCCGGGCCAGCAGCTGGCCCAGGCCGGTGCAGACGAACGCGATGGCGACCGTCGCCCCGGACAGCGCCGGGGTGCTCAGGCTCAGCACCTGGGCGAAGAAGAGGCCGGTGGTGGCGGTGAGCACGCCGAGCACCGCGAACCCCGACCCCGCCGCGAGCGCGCAGTGCAGGAACGGTGTGCGGAGGTCGGCGGGGATCCGGGGCAGCGAGAGCGCGAACAGCCGGCTGCCGGCGCGGCGGGTGACGGTCTCCGGTACCCCGGCCAGGAGCAGCAGGGCGACCAGGACGAGGGCGGCGTCGACGCGCCAGACCAGCCGCAGCGGGTCAGGTGCCCACTGGGCCAGGAAGCCGGCGAGCAGCGGGCCGCCGGCGAGGCCGCCCATGTTGGCGGCCAGCGCGATCCGGCCGGCTCTGACCTGCCGGTCGGGCGCGGCGAGTTCGGTGAGGTGGGCGGTGGCCGCGCCGGTGACCAGCGCGGCGGCGAGGCCGGAGAGCACCCGGCCGAAGAGGAGCAGCCCCAGACCGTCCGCGGCCAGGAAGACGCCTGCCGCCGCAATGGCCAGCAGCAGCGCGGTGGCGGTCACCGGGCGGCGGCCGAGCCGGTCGGAGAGCGAACCGAAGCAGAGCAGGCCGGCCACCACGCCGAGGGCGTAGACCGCGAAGGCGACCGTGACCATCAGCGAGGAGAAGCCGAAGGCGGCCTCGTAGCGCGGGTAGAGCGGCGTGGGGATGGTGGTGCCCACCATGGTCGCCCAGAACGCGCCGGCGACCACCGCGGTCGCGCCGCGGCGGTGCGGGCGGGTCCGGGCGGTGGCGCTGCCGATCGATGCCATCGGTTCTCCGGAGCGCAGTGCCAGCTGTGCGGAAGGGGGGTGCGGGCGGACGGCGGAGTGCCCAACAACCTTGGCCCGCCGCTGTCCTGACCAGTCGTCAGTATCCGCCGCCGGTGCTCGGCGCGGGGCTCTGCATGCTCGGTGCGGAGGTGATCGCGTCGCCGCTGGGGCTGACCACGTACCAGGCGCCGCCGAAGGCGTTGACGCCCTCGCCGTTGGTCTGGCCGGGCTTGGTGTCCTCGGCGAAGTAGTAGAGCGGGTGGCCCTTGTAGGTCACCTGGGTCGAGTGGTCCATCCTGGTGGTCGTGCCGACCAGGGACGCGTTCACCCCGTTGCTGTTGGGCTGCCCGGTGGTGATGTTGGGAGGCCAGGCCATGGCGCAGGCGCCGTTGCAGTTCGAGGTCGTGCCGGTGTCGGCCTGGAACAGGTACAGGGTGCGCCCGGCGCCGTCGACCAGGACCTGGCCCAGCGGCGAGCTCGCGACCTTCAGCGTGGCGGCTCCGGTCGCGGGTGTGCCGCTCGAGGGCGCGGACGCCGAAGGGGAGGGTGTGGCGGACGGGGTGGCCGTCTTGCTGGTCGAGCTGCCGCAGCCGGCGGCCAGTGCCGCGACGGCGGTCGCGCCGAGCGCGAGGGCGATGCCACGTTTCATGACGGACTTCTTCCGCTGGAACCCCGGCTCCGCGCGGCTGCGGTGCGGCCGGTTCATCGGCCCGCGTCGGCGGGTCCGCATTTCACAGTACGCAGCCGCACCCGGTGGGGTTCAGCGGTGATCGCCCACCCGTGAACGGGTCAGGAGAGACCGGCCTTGACGGAGCAGATGGGCCAGGCGCCGGGGCCCTGGGCGGCGAGGACCTTTTCGCCGATGGTGATCTGCTGGGCCTTGGTGGCCTGGTTGGCCTGGGGGGCGTACTGGGTGCCGCCGAAGGCGTTCCAGGTGGAGGGGGTGAACTGGAGGCCGCCGTAGAAGCCGTTGCCGGAGTTGATGGCCCAGTTGCCGGTGGCCTCGCACTGGGCGACCTTGTCCCAGGTGGTTTCGGGGGCGGCGGAGGAGGTGGTGGCCGTGACGAGACCGGCGACCGGCAGGACGGCCAGCGCGCCGCCGAGGACGGCGAGGCGTCGACGGTTGTGCTTGCGGGCGGTGGTGGCGGTGGCGGTGGTGGTGGTCTCGTTGCGGTAGGTCATGCGGGTCCTCTCGGGCGTGCCGGTGGGCAGGGGGAACCGGGCCCGTGGGGGCCTGGCTGATCGGGGGGGGTGTGCGGCGCTGTGGTGCTTGCCGCGCTGGTTTCGAAGCTACGGGGGGTGCTGGCGGGGGGACAAGGGTTGGGGGGATAGCCGCAGGTCGGGGGCGGATTACCGGCGGTAGGCGGGGGTCGGGGGGTGCGAGAACTCGCGGTCGTGGGCGGGGTGGGGGTGGTGGATGTGGTGGCCGTCACCGCCGGTGCGGGGTGAGGCCGCCCACATTGTCGACACCCGGTGAGCGGCCCCTGACCCAGCGCCCACGTCGCGAAGATCCGCAACGGCCGCGCGGATGGCCCAGGTCACACCCGAGCCCTCACACCCGAGCCGTCAGACCCAGTCCCGGCGCTTGAAGGCGACGTAGAGCAGCCCGGACAGGGCGATCATGATGATCGTCGAGGCCCAGAAGCCGGTCTGGGTGCCGAAGCCGGGGTAGGGGACGTTCTGGCCGTAGAAGCCGGTGACGGCGGTGGGCACGGCGATGATCGCGGCCCAGCTGGTCACCTTCTTCATGATCATGTTCATCCGGTTGCCCTGCACCGTCAGGTTGGTCTCCATCACCGTGCTGACCAGGTCACGCAGCGACTCGGTCCACTCGGTGGCCCGCAGGACGTGGTCGTAGACGTCCTGGTAGTACGGCATCAGGGCCTCGTCGACCAGCTGCACGTCCCGGCGCAGCAGCGAGTTCACCACCTCGCGCATCGGGAGCACCACGCGGCGCAGCTTCACCAGGCTCTTGCGCAGCTCGTAGGAGGTGCGCTGGACCTGCTGGATCTGCTCCGGGCCGTCCTCGAAGAGCAGGTCCTCCAGGGCTTCGATGCGCTCGTCCAGGAGCTGGACGGCCTGGAAGTGGCTGTCGACCAGGTAGTCGAGCAGCCCGTGCAGCAGGAAGCCCACGCCGTGCTCGGCCAGCTCCGGGGCGTTGTCCCAGCGCTGGACCACCCGTTCCATGTCGCAGTGCGCGCCCTTGCGGATGGTGATCAGGGCGTTGGGCGTGATGAAGGCGGCGACCTCGCCGACGCTGAACGCCGCGCTGTCGGGGTCGGGGTCGGGGCAGACCGCGTAGGCGGAGAGGAAGAGGTGGGTCCGGTAGCGGTCGAGCTTGGGCCGCTGGTGCTCGTTGCGGGCGTCCTCGACGGCGAGCGCGTGCAGGCCGAACTCCTCGACGATCGTCTCGAAGGCGGTGGAGTCCGGGTCGTGCACGTCCAGCCACACCGTCGACTCCGGGTCGCCGATGTACTCGGAGATGTCCTGGACCGGGAAGTTCTCCAGCTTCAAGGTGCCGTTGCGGTACAGCCTGGTGCGCATCATGGCGGACACCCTAAGCCCCGCGTCAAAACCCTGCGTCGGCGTCCCCCGGTGGCCCGCTGCCCCTGACTGCTGCCCCCTGACCGCCGCGCCGTACCGTGACGGGTATGACTGTCGATCTTCAACGCTACGCCGCCCGGATCGGCTGGGACGGCGAGCACCGGGCCACCGCCGAGACGCTGCGCTCGCTGCACCGGGCGCACATCTGCGGCATCCCGTTCGAGAACCTGGAAGCGCTGGGCGGCACGGCGCCCTCGCTGGACCTCGACGCCTTGCAGGCCAAGCTCGTCGACGGCCCGCGCGGCGGTTACTGCTACGAGCACAACACGCTCTTCGCCGCCGTCCTGGAGCAGTTGGGCTTCACGGTCACCCGGCTGACGGCCCGGGTCCGGGTCGGGGCGGGGCCCGGTGACATCCGGCCGCGCACGCACATGCTGCTGGCCGTCGAGGTGCCGGGCGAGCCGCACCGTTACCTCGCGGACGTCGGCTTCGGTGCGGCCGGCGCGCTGCTGGAACCGCTGCCGCTGCTGGCGGGTACGGAGTGGAGCGGTGGCCGGCGGCGGCGCCGGCTGTTGGCCGAGCCGTCCGGCGGTCCGCTGCCGGGCCTGGTGCTGCAGGCCTGGCACGACGACGCCCGGCAGGACCAGTACGCGTTCACCGAGGAGCCGTTCCAGGCATCCGACTGTCAGGTCGCCAACTGGTACGTGGCCACCCACCCGCGCTCGCCGTTCCGGCAACGGCTCTACGTGCAACGGGCGTTGGCGGACGGCCAGTTGCTGCTGGTCGGGGACACCCTCACCGTGACCGGCCCGGACGGCACCGTCCAGGAGCGCACGGTGACGGGCGAGCGGGAGGTGGCAGCGGTGTTGGAGGCGGAGTTCGGCATCGTGCCGCCGCCGGGCAGCCTCGTGGTGAGCTGAGGCGTCCGGCCGGTCCGCTCGTGCCGCGTCCGTGCCGGCACCGCTCACCCGGCCAGGTGCCGCTCGATCCAGTCGGCCGCGGTGCGGCGGAACAGCACCCGGTTGCGGGTGCGGACGAAGTCGTGGCCCTCGTCGGGCAGCACCAGCAGCTCGGCGGGGATGCCGCGTTGCCGGGCGGCCCGGACCATCTGCTCGGACTCGCCCGGCGGGACGTTGGTGTCGTGCTCCCCGTGGACGGCCAGCAGCGGTACCCGCAGCGCGTCGATCCGGCTCATCGGGGAGAGCGTGTGCAGCAGGTCCCGGTCGCGTTCGGGGTGGCCGTACTTGGCGGCCGCCGAGCGGGCGATCCACGGCTCGGTGCCGGCGAAGAAGGTCAGGAAGTCCGACATGCCGCACACCGAGACACCGGTGCGGAACAGCTCCGGATGCCAGACCAGCGAGGCCAGCGTGAGGTAGCCGCCGTAGGAGCGGCCCATCACGGCGAGCCGTCGGGGGTCGGCCAGGCCCGCGGTGACCAGGTGCGCCGCGCAGTCCGCGACGTCGTCGATCGCCGCGAGGCGCCCGGCGCCCAGGTCGGCGTCGACGAAGGAGCGGCCCGCGCCCAGCGAGCCGCGCACGTCAGGGGCGAAGACGTCCAGGCCGCGGCCGAGCAACTCGTGGTACAGCGGGTCGAAGACGGGTCGTTCCTGCTGCTCGGGGCCGCCGTGCAGATGCAGGACGCACGGCGCCTGGCGGCCGGGGTCACGGCCCAGCGCGCGGTAGTGCCAGCCGCCCAACTCCAGCCCGTCGCGGGCCCGCAGGCGCAGGTGCTCGGGTCGCACCGGTGGCCGGCCGGGGGCGACGGCGTCCTCGTCACGCGAGGACCACGGCGTGCGGGCGAGTGCCGCGCCGTCGGGCGTGTGCCAGACGCCGGGACGCCGCCCGGAGCCGGAGACGGCCAGCGCGAGGCCGCGCGGACCGGCCGGGCTGACCCGGGTCACCACCTCGTGCGGCAGCGGGACGCGGCTGCCGTCGAGCCCGCCGACCCCGGTCGGGGGCAGCACGAGGGTCTCCAACTCGCTGCACCCGCGCATGTTCCAGGCCAGCACGGCGGTCCGCCCGTCGTCGCGGACCGAGAGCAGCTCCAGGTCGGCGTCCTGCCGCTCGGCGCTCACCACGAGCCGCCGGCAGCTGCCGTCGGGTGCGAGTTCGGCGGTGAACAGGGCCGCGAACTCGCGGTCGGCGTCGCTGCGCAGGTACAGCGCCCGGCCGTCGGGCGAGAAGCGGCCGATCCAGGGATCGCCGTCAGCCACCGGCACCGTGCAGGCCGTCTCCCGGCTGCCGGTCCGCAGCACCACGGCCTCCCGCCGCCCGCGTGGTCCGCGCAGCAGCAGGACGAGCCGGGCATCCGGCGTGCTGTCGCAGACCCGCAGGGTGGCGCCCGCCGGTTCGGTGGCGAGCAGCTCGGGCGGCCGGGCACCGGCCGGATCGGCCAGGTAGGCGGCCAGGCCGCCGCCCGAGAGGTGCGGCTCGGGGGCGGGTCCGTAGGGGGCCGGCGGTGGCGGGACCAGCGCTCTGCCGGGCTGCTCGGGCCCGGCGCCGCCGAGCAGCACCGAGCGCCCGTTGCGGCTGGCCCAGCCGCTCGGGTACGGCTCCTGGGGCGGTTGCCCGTACGGCGTGGCGGACAGCGGGGCGGACAGCGGGGCGGCGCCGTGCTCGGCGACCAGCAGGCCGGACGGCGGGTCGGTGGCGGTGACGGCGATCGCCGAACCGTCACGCGTCCAGCGGCCCAGATAGGCGGTGCTGCCGGGCGCGGCACCGGCCAGCACCCGGCGGTCGCTGCCGTCCGGGCGCACGCACAGGACCCGGGTGTGCTCGCCGCCGCCGGGGGCGGTGGTGTAGGCGATCCAGCGGCCGTCCGGGGACCAGGAGACCTCCAGGACCGGGTCGGGCCCGGCGTCCAGCAGGTGCACCTCGCCGCCGTCGGCCGGGCCCGTCCACAGCTGCGGCACGCCGCCGCGGTTGCAGATGAAGGCCAGCTGCCCGCCGGCCGGGTCCGCCGACGGGTACCAGCAGCCGTGGGCGGTCACCGGGCTGGGCGCGTCCCGGGCCCCCGGGGCGTCCGGCAGGGCTGCGGCCAGCGGCGCCGCCTGCGCCGAGGCCACCGGGTCGGGCCGCTGATCCGCCACCGTGCGCCTCCCGCTCAGTCGATCCCGTGGGACTGCAGCCACATCTCCAGCAGCGCGACCTGCCACAGGGTGTTCGCCCCGCGCCTGGTGCGATGGTCGTCCGGGGCGGCCAGCAGCTCGGCCAGATATCCGGGGCGGAAGATCCCCCGGGTCCGCGCCTCGGGCGCCGACAGGGCCTGCTGGATCCGGTCCAGCACCGGCGGAGCCATCCGGCGGATCGCCGGCACCGGGAAGTAGCCCTTGGGCCGGTCGACGACCTCGCTCGGCAGCAGCTTGTGGGCGGCGTCCTTGAGCACGCCCTTGCCGCCGTGGGCCAGCTTGAACTCCGGCGGGCAGGCGGCGGCCAGCTCGACCAACTCGTGGTCCAGGAACGGCACGCGTGCCTCCAGGCCCCAGTCCATGGTCATGTTGTCGACCCGCTTGACCGGGTCGTCGATCATCAGGACGTGGGTGTCCAGCCGCAACGCCGCGTCCAGGGCGCTCTCGGCCCCCTCGACCGCCATCTCGGCCCGGACCAGCTCACCGGAGACGTCGCGGTCCGCCAGCAGCTCCGGCTGCAGCATCCGGCCCAACTCGGCGTGCGACCGGTCGAAGAACACCTCGACGAAGGTCTCGGGCTCCCGCTCGCGCGGTACGGCCGCCAGCGCGGGATGCCAGCGGTACCCGGCGAAGATCTCGTCGGCCCCCTGCCCGCTCTGCACCACGTTGACGTGCTTCGAGACCTGCTCCGCGAGCAGGTGGAAGGCGACCACGTCGTGGCTGACCATCGGCTCGCTCATGGCCGCCACCGCCCGGTCCAGCGCGGTCCGCAGCCGGTCCGAGGGGACCATGATCTGGTGGTGGTCGGTGGCGAACTCCCGGGCCACCAGGTCCGAGTAGTGGAACTCGTCGCCCTGCTCGCCGCGCTCCGCCTCGAAGCCCACGCTGAAGGTGGCCTGGTCGCACTGGCCCGCTTCGGCCAGCAGCGCCACGATCAGGCTGGAGTCCAGGCCGCCGGAGAGCAGCACGCCCAGCGGCACGTCGGCCACCGTGCGGCGGCGGACCGCCGTGCGCAGCGCGTCCAGCACGGCGTCGCGCCAGTCGGCGGCGTCCATGTCCGCGTGCTCGGGCCGCCGCCGGTAGGACGGCTGCCAGTAGCGGTGGTCGTGCTGCGTGCCGTTCGGCTCGACCACCCGCACGGTGGCGGGCGCCAGCTTGCGCACGCCGGCCAGCACGGTGCGCGGCGCCGCCACCGTGCCGTGCAGAGTCAGGTACTGGTGCAGCGCGGCCGGATCGAGCGAGGTGTCCACCCCGCCCCCGGCGAGCAGGGCCGGCAGCGAGGAGGCGAAGCGCAGCCGGTCGGCCCGCTGCGCCAGGTAGAGCGGCTTGATGCCGAGCCGGTCACGGGCGAGCACCACTCGTCCGGTGTCCTGCTCGACCACGGCGAAGGCGAACATGCCGAACAGGTGGTCGACGCAGGCCGTCCCCCACTGCCGGTACGCCTTGAGCAGCACCTCGGTGTCCGAGCCGGAGAAGAAGCGGTGGCCCAGGCCCGCCAGCTCCCGCCGCAGCTCCCGGTAGTTGTAGATACAGCCGTTGAAGACGCCGGTCAGCCGGCTCTCCGAGTCGGTCATCGGCTGGGCGCCGCGCTCCGACAGGTCGATGATCTTCAGGCGGCGGTGGCCGAGCGCCACGGCGCCCTGGGACCAGAGCCCCCGGCCGTCGGGTCCGCGGGCCGCCAACCGGTCGGTCATCCGCTCCACGGCGGCCAGGTCCGGGCGCCCGCCGTCGAAACGGATCTCTCCGCTCAGCCCGCACATGCCGGTTCACCGCCGTCCGACCAGTGCTGGGGCGCTCGGGGCAGCAGCGCGGCCGTCGCCGGGTCGGCGCTGCAGGCGCAGGCCCGTTCCTCGATGGCCGCGATCCGGCTGCGCCGGCAGAGCGGCGTGCTCGGCCGGTGGGGCGCCAGCCGGGCCGGGCGGTTCGGTCGGCGGCGGGCGGGCGACCCGGTCCGGCCGAGCCGGGCCCGGCCGGCGTCGACGGTGCGGGCCGTCCGGGTCTGGGCGATCAGCAGGTCCACCGCGGCCGGCAGGCCGGCGGTGGCGGCGACCTGCCGCAGCCGGCGGGCGGCGGTGCCGCCACGCAGCGTGTGCTCGGTCAGCTCCACGACGGTCGACCAGTCGCCGTACGCCTCCAGCGTCGGGCGCGACCGGGCCAGCAAGGCGCGGACCACGGCGTCGGCCGGTGCGGGCTGCCCGGTGGCCGGGTCCAGCAGGTCGCCGTCCAGCCCCGAGCGGGCGGCCCGCCAGGTCGCGGCGCGCAGCCACTGCTGGCGGGCCGGCGGGCAGCGGTGCTCTCCGGGCGTCCGTTCTGCGGGCCTGTGCTGTACGGTCTCGCAGGCGTCGACCACCAGCGCGCGGAACAGCCCGGCGATCAGCAGCACGGTCTCCAGGCGCGGGCAGGCGTCGCAGATCCGCAGTTCCAGCGTCTGCTGGTGCGCGGAGGGCCGGACGTCGTAGTAGACCATCCCCGGGTCACTGACCACCCCGGAGCGCACCAGCTCGGCCACGGCGGCGTCGTACTCGGCCGCCGACGCGAAGCAGCCGGCCGGCCCCGTGCTGGGCCAGCGCTGCCAGAGCAGGGTGCGCCAGCTGGCATAGCCGGTGTCCGCGCCGAGCCAGCAGGGCGAACTGGCCGACAGCGCCAGCATGGTGGGCAGCCAGGGCGCCAGCACGCAGATCGCGCGGACCGCCGTGTCGCGGTCGGGCACGTCCACGTGGACCTGCGCGCCGCAGATCAGCTGCTCGTCGGCCACCCTGCGGTACTCGTCGGCCATGTGCAGGTAGCGGGGGTGCGCGGTGGCCGCCACCGTGCCCAGGCGGGCCAGCGGCGGGGTGCCGGCCGCGACGGGCGCCAGGCCCAGCGGGGCGGCGGCAGCGGCCAGGGTCCGCCGGGAGCGGGCCAGATCGGTGTGCAGGGCGTCCAGCGAGCGGTGCACGCCGCTGTTGGACTCGACGACCGACCGCTGGAACTCGTGAGCGAAGCCGCGCCGTGGTAACCGGTCCAGCACCTCGGGCGCTCGTGGGACCAGCATCCGGCTCTCCACATCGACGATGTGGAACTCCTCCTCGACTCCCATCGACACGGCCATGGGGCACCTCCGAACGGGCTCGACGGCCCGGCGGCCGCTTCGCCGCCGTGCTCCGGCGACCGCGATCACGTGGTCGCCGCTTCCGCCCCCAGAGACCAACCTCCCACCACCGCCCACCGCGCGCGCGGCCACCACGACGACGAGACGTGACGTTGCGGACGCGCACGGTCGCGGGCGCCCGGCGGCCTCGGCCTGGCGGGCCGGCCTCACCCCATCGGGAAACGTGACGGCCTTAGCCCATCGGGAACTTGACCTGCCCGGAGACGATCGGGTTGAGGTAGTTCGGTCCGGCGATCTTCAGGCGGTTCATCGCCAGGCCGGTCAGGCCCTCGAAGATGGCGCGCCGGGCGTTCATCGTGGTCGAGTATCCGGGGTCCAGGTGCGGGGCGACCTCGACCACGTCCATGCCGATGACCTTGGTCTCGTGGCAGATCCGGCGGAAGGCCGGGAAGATCTCACGGTTCGTCAGGCCGCCGGGCTCGGGGGTGCCGGTGCCGGGCGCGAAGGCCGGGTCGAGCACGTCGATGTCCAGCGAGAGGTAGACGAACTCGGCCTTCTCCTGGACCTCGGCGATCGCCTTGTCCAGCACCGCGTTGAACCCGATCTGCTCGATCTCGGCCATGAAGTGCGACTTCATGCCCTGCCGGCGCATCCAGTTGAACAGCTGGTTGTCGGGGCCGGTGATGGTCCGCAGGCCGACCTGGACCACGTTGCCGGCCGGGACCTTCTCGTCCTCGATGATCCGCCGGATCGGGGTGCTGTGGGTCACCTTGTGGCCGAACTGGCTTTCGTGGCAGTCCGGGTGGGCATCGAAGTGGATCACGCCGATCTTCTCCGGGCCGTACACGTCGGCCAGCGCGCCGACGCTCGGCCAGAGCAGCGAGTGGTCGCCGCCGAGCAGCACCGGCACCGCGCCGACCTCGGCGATCTCCCGGACCAGGGAGCGGATCGGGCCGATCGAGTTCGGCGTGCTGAACGGGTCCACGGCGGCGTCGCCGTAGTCCACCACCTTGAGCACGTCGAACGGGTTGATCCGGGTGCTGGCGTTGATCACCGCTTCGGGGGTGTTGAAGACGTAGCGCTCGTCGGAGCGGATCATCCGCGGGCCGTAGGAGGCGCCGCGGTGGCCGACCGAGGCGTCCAGCGGGATGCCCAGCACGGCCACGTCGACGTTCCCGGCCCGCAGGTCGTCCTGGTTGAGGCAGAGCGGCACACCCATGAACGTGGCGATGCCCGAGTAGGCGGGGTGCGCGTAGTAGCGGCGGATGTCGATCGGCCCCGGCTCCCGAGCGGGCGACGCTGACCGGTCGATCTCCACGCGCTGCGCAGGTATCTGAGGCATCTCGTTCAACACATCTCCCCGGTGGCCGGCACGGCGCATTTCCCCATGCGATCGGTTCGCATATAACTCGCGATAACTTCAGCGTAGTTGCGCGGCAAATCCGCAGCCCCCCGATTCGCCTCCTAGCTGCCCCCTTCGACCCCTGTCCAGCGGCCGATCAACCCCTACGCGCGCCCCTTGTCGATCAGGGTGCTCGGGGCGGCCGTCCGGGTGCTGACGATCCGTCGGGAACGGCGCGGCGGCCAGGCGGCCCTAGGGGCAGGGTAGGGGTTGGCGCTCCGATCCGGCCGCTCTACCGTGACGCCGGAAAACGTCGTGTCGACTGCCCTGACCGCGCCTGGGCAGGCAGTTCGACCGGAGACCCGTTGGAGCGTCGCAGATGGCAGGAGTGTCGGGCCTGCTGCCGATCGGGCGCGATGACCACGGCAGTTCGGACCTGGTGAAGCCTCTGGCGGACGCGTTGCCCCCGCGCGGGGCAGCCGCCGCCCGGGGCTTCGCGGCGCTCCGGGTGGCCGTCGTCGGCGGGACTGTGCCCAGGACGTTTCGTCGCCCGCCCGAAAGCGTCGGAAAAACCTTCTGCGTGGGCGCACCCGCGCGCAGCCGGAATGCCGTAATGAGGTCACGAAATGGCGAATGAAGAGACACTCCGCAGCTACCTCAAGCGGGTGACGGCCGACCTGGCACAGACGCGGCTGCGGCTGCGCGAGGTGGAGGCCAAGGACCAGGAGCCGATCGCCATCGTCGGCATGAGCTGCCGGCTCCCCGGCGGGGTCACCTCGCCCGAGGAGCTGTGGCAGCTGGTCGCCGGCGGCCACGACGCGATCTCCGAATTCCCCACTGACCGCGGCTGGGACCTGGACGCGCTGTACGACCCCGACCCGGACTCCGTCGGCACCTCCTACACGCGCGAGGGCGGCTTCCTGCACGACGTCGCCGAGTTCGATCCGGCGGTCTTCGGGATCTCGCCGCGCGAGGCGCTCGCCATGGACCCGCAGCAGCGGCTGCTGCTCGAAGCGGCCTGGGAGGCGTTCGAGCGGTCCGGCATCGACCCGACCGGGCTCAAGGGCAGCCGGACCGGCGTCTTCGCCGGGACCAACGGCCAGGACTACCTGGCGGTCCTGCTCAACTCCACGGACGACGTCCAGGGCTATCTCGGCACCGGCAACGCGGCCAGCGTGCTGGCCGGGCGGCTCTCCTACACCTTCGGGCTGGAGGGTCCGGCGGTCACCGTCGACACCGCCTGCTCGTCCTCGCTGGTCGCCCTGCACCTGGCGGTGCAGGCGCTGCGCAACGGCGAGTGCTCGCTGGCGCTGGCCGGCGCTGTCACGGTGATGAACACCCCGGGCAACCTGATCGACTTCAGCCGCCAGCGCGGACTGGCCGCCGACGGCCGGTGCAAGGCCTTCGCGGACGCCGCCGACGGTACGGGCTGGGGCGAGGGCGTCGGCATGCTGCTCGTCGAGCGGCTGTCGGACGCTCGTCGCAACGGGCATCCGGTGCTGGCGATCGTGCGCGGTAGCGCCGTCAACCAGGACGGCGCTTCGAACGGTCTGACGGCGCCGAACGGGCCGTCGCAGCAGCGCGTCATCCTCCAGGCGCTCGCCAGCGCCCGGCTGACGCCGGATCAGGTGGACGCCGTCGAGGCGCACGGCACCGGTACCCGGCTGGGCGACCCGATCGAGGCGCAGGCCCTGCTGGCCACCTACGGCCAGGGCCGCCCCGAGGGCCGGCCGCTGCTGATCGGCTCGATCAAGTCCAACCTCGGGCACACCCAGGCCGCGGCGGGCGTCGCCGGTCTGATCAAGATGGTCATGGCGATCCGGCACGGCGTGCTGCCCAAGACGCTGCACGTGGACCGGCCCTCGTCGCAGGTGGACTGGTCGGCGGGTGCGGTCGAGGTGCTCACCGAGGCCCAGCCGTGGCCGGAGACCGGGCAGCCGCGCCGGGTCGGCATCTCCTCGTTCGGGGTGAGCGGCACCAACGCGCACGTCATTGTCGAGCAGGCCCCCGCCGTCGAGGCGACCGCTGAGGCCGTCGTCGAGCCGGCCGTTGAGCCGGCCGCTGTGCTCCCCGCCGTGCTGGCCTGGCAGCTCGCCGGGCGCACCGAGGACGCGCTGCGCGCGCAGGCAGCCCGGCTGCGGGACCGGCTGGCGGCCGACCCCGGGCTCGAACCGCTGGACGTGGGCTACTCGTTGGCGACCGGCCGGGCCGCGCTGGAGCAGCGCGCGGTGCTGGTGGCGAGCGACCGCGCGGAGTTCCTGCGCGGGCTCGGCGCACTGGCGGCGGGCGAGCCGGCCGCCGGCGTGGTGCGGGGCTCGGCGGCGGAGCGCCGCACGGCGTTCCTGTTCACCGGGCAGGGCAGCCAGCGGGCTGGGATGGGCGCGGAGCTGTACAGCGCTTTCCCGGTGTTCGCGGCCGCCCATGACGCGGTCTGTGCGGAGCTGGACCGGCACCTGGAGACGCCGCTGAAGGATGCTTCGGCGCTGATCGACCAGACCGCGTACACCCAGCCGGCGCTGTTCGCGATCGAGGTGGCGCTGTTCCGGCTGGTCGAGTCGTTCGGGGTGCGGCCGGACGTCCTGGCTGGTCACTCGATCGGTGAGTTGGCGGCCGCGCATGTCGCGGGTGTGCTGTCGCTGGCGGATGCGGCGAAGTTGGTGGTGGCGCGCGGGCGGTTGATGCAGGCGTTGCCGTCCGGTGGTGCGATGGTGGCGGTGCAGGCGGCTGAGGACGAGGTGCTGCCGCTGCTGGCGGGGCGCTCGGATGTGGCTGTCGCTGCGGTCAACGGGCCTTCCTCGGTGGTGATTTCGGGTGCCGAGGCAGCCGTGGTCGAGGTGGCCGGGCAGTTGGCGGAGTTGGGGCGCAAGACGAAGCGGCTGACGGTCAGCCACGCGTTCCACTCGCCGCTGATGGCGCCGATGCTGGCCGAGTTCCGGTCTGTCGCTTCGGAGTTGACGTTCAACGCGCCACAGTTGCCGATCGTCTCGACGCTGGACCAGGGCGCCGATCTGACGTCGCCCGAGTACTGGGTGCGGCATGTGCGCGAGGCGGTGCGGTTCGCCGACGCGATGCGCACGCTGGAGGCCCAGGGCGTCACGAGTTACCTGGAGTTGGGCCCGGACGGGGTGCTCAGCGCGATGGGTCAGGAGTGCGTCGGCGGCGATGCGGTGTTCGCGCCGGTGCTGCGCGGCGACCGACCCGAGGTCCAGGCGCTGACCACCGCCCTCGCCCAGGTCTTCGTGCGGGGCACGGCCGTCGACTGGCGGGCGCTGTACGCCGACCGCGGTGCCCGCCAGGTGGACCTGCCCACCTACGCTTTCCAGCGCCGCCGCTACTGGCCGACCGCCGCTGCCTGGGCGGAGACCGCGGTGGCCGGGTCGTCCGAGAGTGACGCGGTGGACGCCCGGTTCTGGGCGGCCGTGGAGCGCGGTGACTTGGAAGCGCTCACCAGCACGCTGGCGCTGGACGGTGATCAGCCGCTGAGTTCGGTGCTGCCGGCGTTGACCGCTTGGCGTCGGCAGAGCCGGGATCGTTCCACGGTGGACGGTTGGCGCTACCGGATCGGTTGGCGGCCGACCTCGGAGGCGCCGGCGGCCGTGGTCGCGGGTCACTGGCTGCTGGTGGTCCCGGCTGGTGGAGCGGGTCAGGAGTGCTCGGACGCCGTCGAACAGGCGCTTGTCCAGTGCGGTGTGACGGTTGGTCAGATCACCTGGGATGCGGCGTCCACGGGCCGTGCCGAGCTGGCCGAGCTGCTGCGTGCCGCGTGCGCGGCGGATGGGCAGCCGGTTGCCGGGGTGCTCTCGCTGGTGGCGTTGCAGGAGGGCGCGTGCCCTGGTCTGCCGTCGGTGCCGGCCGGGCTCTCCGGCACGCTGGCGCTGGTTCAGGCGCTGGGGGACGCCGGGATCGGGGCGCCGCTGTGGTGTGCGACCCGGGGCGCGGTGTCGACCGGGCGGTCCGATCGCCTGGACTCGCCGGCACAGGCGCCGGTCTGGGGTCTGGGCCGGGTGGTGGCGCAGGAGTATCCCGAGCGTTGGGGCGGTCTGGTCGATCTCCCGGAGACGCTCGATGAGCGGGCGTTGGGCCGGTTGGTGGCCGTGCTGGGTGGCCTGGGTGCCGAGGACCATCTGGCGATCCGTTCCTCCGGGATTCTGGCGCGCCGGTTGCTGCGTGCGCCGCGGGTCGAGGCGGCCCGGGCCGAGGCGGTGGTTGCGGGGTTCGCTCCGCGCGGGACGGCGCTGGTCACGGGTGGTACCGGTGCGCTGGGTGCGCATGTCGCGCGGTGGTTGGTCAAGGCCGGCGTCGAGCATCTGGTGCTGACCAGCCGGCGGGGTCGCGAGGCGGCGGGTGCGGCCGAGCTCGAGGCCGAGCTGACCGCGCTGGGCGCGCGGGTGACGGTGGCCGCGTGTGATGTGGCGGATCGTGGCGCGCTCGCGGAGCTGCTGGCCGCGATCCCGGCCGAGTTCCCGCTGACCACGGTGGTGCACGCCGCCGGCGTGCTGGATGACGGTGTGCTGGACGCGCTGACGCCTGAGCGGTTGGCGGGCGTGCTGCGTCCCAAGGTGGATGCCGCGGTCAACCTGGACGAGCTGACCCGCGAGCTGGACCTGTCCGCGTTCGTGCTGTTCTCCTCCTTCGCGGGTGCCTTCGGCGGCCCCGGGCAGGGGAACTACGCGGCGGCGAACGCTTTCCTGGACGCGCTGGCCGAGCAGCGTCGGGCCGCCGGTCTGCCTGCCACCTCGGTGGCCTGGGGTGCCTGGGCCGAGGGCGGCATGGCGGGGGACGCGGTGGTCACCGAGCGGCTGCGCCGGGCCGGGATGCCGGCGCTGGCGCCAGAGCTGGCGATCACCGCGCTGCAGCACGCGCTCGATCACGACGAGACCTACTCGCTGGTGGTGGACCTCCGCTGGGACCGGTTCGCACCGCAGTACACCGCGATCCGGCCGAGCACCTTCTTCGCCGAACTGCCCGAGGCGGTGCAGGCGATGGCGGAGGCCGACACGAAGGACGGCGAGCCGTCGGATGCCGGGTCGCTGCGGCAGCGGCTGGCGGCCGCCTCCGGTGGTGAACGTGCGCGGCTCGCGTTGGACTTCGTGCGGACGCAGGTGGCGGCGGTGCTCGGGTACCCGGGGCCGGAGGCGGTGGAGCCGGCGAGGGCTTTCCGGGAGTTGGGCTTCGACTCGCTGACAGCGGTGGAGCTGCGCAATCTGATCGCCGCGCTGACCGGTCTGAAGCTGTCGGCGACGCTGGTCTTCGACTACCCCAACGCCACCGCTCTCGCCGAGCAGCTCTGTGTCGAACTCCTCGGCACGGTCGGGGAGACCGCTGTCCTGGCGGCGGCCGAGGGGCGCCCGGTCGATGACGACCCGATCGCGATCGTCGGCATGGCCTGCCGGTTCGCGGGTGGGGTGAGCACGCCCGAGGACCTCTGGCGGCTGCTCGCGGACGGCACCGACGCGCTCACCGACTTTCCCACTGACCGCAGTTGGGACCTGGACGCGATCTACCACCCCGACCCCGAGCATCCCGACACCACCTACGTGCGGGAGGGTGGTTTCCTGGCGGCGGCGGGTGCTTTCGATGCCGGCTTCTTCGGGATCTCGCCGCGTGAGGCGCTGGCGATGGATCCGCAGCAGCGGTTGCTGCTGGAGGTCTCCTGGGAGGCGTTCGAGCGGGCCGGGATCGACCCGGCCGCGTTGCGTGGCAGCCGGACCGGTGTGTTCACCGGTACCAATGGTCAGGACTACCTGCCGCTCATCCTGATGGCACCGGACGGCTCCGAGGGCTTCCTGGGCACCGGCAACGCGGCGAGTGTGATGTCGGGGCGGGTCTCCTACAGCCTGGGGCTGGAGGGGCCGGCGGTCACGGTGGACACGGCGTGTTCGTCCTCGCTGGTCGCGCTGCACTGGGCGATCCAGGCGCTGCGGGCGGGCGAGTGCTCGCTGGCGCTGGCCGGTGGTGTGACGGTGATGTCGACGCCGGGGTCGTTCATCGACTTCAGCCGGCAGCGTGGGCTGGCGGCGGATGGGCGCTGCAAGGCGTTCGCGGCGGCGGCCGACGGTACGGGCTGGGGCGAGGGTGCGGGCATGCTGCTGGTCGAGCGGCTCTCCGACGCCCGTCGCAACGGGCATCCCGTGCTGGCGATCGTGCGCGGTTCGGCGGTGAACCAGGATGGCGCTTCGAACGGTCTGACGGCGCCGAACGGTCCCTCGCAGCAGCGGGTGATCCGGCAAGCGCTTTCCAGTGCCGGGCTGACGGCCGATCAGGTGGACGTGGTCGAGGCGCACGGGACGGGTACGGCGCTGGGCGACCCGATCGAGGCGCAGGCGCTGCTGGCGACCTATGGGCAGGACCGGCCGACGGACCAACCGCTGTGGCTGGGTTCGGTGAAGTCGAACCTGGGACACACCCAGGCGGCGGCCGGTGTCGCGGGCATCATCAAGATGGTCCTGGCGATGCGGCACGGCGTGCTGCCCAAGACGCTGCACGTGGACGAGCCTTCGCGGCAAGTGGACTGGTCCGCCGGCGCGGTGGAGCTGCTGACCGAGGCCCGGCCGTGGCCGGAGACCGGTCGGCCGCGTCGCGCGGCGGTGTCGTCCTTCGGGATCAGCGGCACCAACGCGCACACCGTGCTGGAGCAGGCGCCGGAGGTCGGCGCGGCGCCGGTCGCCGAGGTGACCGTGACGGCGCCGGTGGTGCCGTGGCCGCTGTCCGCTCGCACCGAGGCGGCGCTGGCGGCCCAGGCGGAGCGGCTGAGTGACCACCTGGTGGCGCTGCCCGAGGCGCGGCCGGTGGATGTCGGCTACTCGCTGGCCACCACGCGGGCCGCGCTGGAGCACCGCGCGGTCGTGGTGGCCGAGGACCTGGACGGCTACCGCTCGGCGTTGGCCGCGCTGGTGGCGGGAGAGCGCTTTCCGGGGTTGGTGGAGGGTACGGCGGCGCTGGGGCGTACGGCGTTCCTCTTCACCGGGCAGGGGAGCCAGCGCCCGGGCATGGGCGCGGAGCTGTACAGCGCTTTCCCGGTGTTCGCGGATGCGCTGGACGAGGTGTTCGCGCACCTGGACCAGCACCTGGAACGGCCGCTGCGCGAGGTGATGTTCGCCGCTGAGGGTGAGCTGATCGACCAGACCGCGTACACGCAGCCCGCGTTGTTCGCGGTCGAGGTGGCGCTGTTCCGGCTGCTGGAGTCGTGGGGTGTGCGGCCCGAGGTGCTGGCGGGCCACTCGATCGGTGAGCTGGCCGCCGCACACGTTGCGGGCGTTCTCTCGCTCGCCGACGCGGCCAAGCTGGTCGCCGCCCGTGGCCGTCTGATGCAGGCGCTGCCCGCAGGCGGCGCGATGGTGGCCGTCCAGGCGGCCGAGGACGAGGTGCTGCCGCTCCTCGCGGACCGCACGGACGTGGGTGTCGCTGCCGTCAACGGGCCTTCCTCGGTGGTGATTTCGGGCACCGAGGCGGCTGTGGTCGAGGTGGCCGGGCAGTTGGCGGAGTTGGGGCGAAAGACGAAGCGGCTGACGGTCAGTCACGCGTTCCACTCGCCGTTGATGGAGCCGATGCTGGCCGAGTTCCTGGCTGTCGCTTCGGAGTTGACGTTCAACCCGCCGCAGCTGCCGATCGTCTCGACGCTGGACCAGTCCGCTGACCTGACGTCCCCCGAGTACTGGGTGCGCCACGTCCGCGAGGCCGTCCGCTTCGCCGACGCGATGCACACGCTGGACGCCCAGGGCGTCACGAGTTACCTGGAGTTGGGCCCGGACGGTGTGCTCAGCGCGATCGGCCAGGAGTGCGTGACCGAGCCGGCGTCGTTCGTGCCGGTGCTGCGCGCGGGCCGTCCGGAGGCGCGCGCCGTGGTCACCGCCGTCGCGCAGGCCTACGTGCAGGGCGTGGCCGTGGACTGGGACGCGGTCTTCGCCGGCCAGGGTGCCCAGCGGATCGAGCTGCCCACCTACGCCTTCCAGCACGAGAACTACTGGCCCGATGTCCCGGCGCTGGGTGCCGGCGACGTCACCATGGCGGGCCTCGGTGCCACCGACCATCCGTTGCTCGGCGCGGCGGCCGAACTGCCGGACTCCGGTGGCCTGGTGTTCACCGGCCGGCTCGCGCTCGGTACCCACCCGTGGTTGGCCGACCACGCCGTGATGGGCTCGGTGCTGCTGCCCGGCACGGCCTTCGTCGAGATGGCCGTGCGCGCGGGCGAGCAGGTCGGCTGCGACCTGCTGGAGGAGCTCACCCTCACGGCGCCGCTGATCCTGGCCGCGCAGGGTGCGGTCCAGCTGCGCCTGACCGTGGCCGCGCCGGACGCGTCCGGGCGGCGGGCGCTCAGCGTGTACTCGCGGCGCGAGGACGTCCCGGCCGAAGAGCCGTGGACCCGGCACGCGACCGGTCTGCTCGGCTCCGGCGCGCAGCCGGCCGCATTCGACCTCGCCGAGTGGCCGCCGCCCGGCCTGACCGAGGTCGAGCTGGACGGCCACTACCAGGGGCTGATCGAGCTGGGCTTCGAGTACGGCCCGGCCTTCCAGGGCCTGCACCGGGTCTGGCGCGGCGACGGCGAGGTCTTCGTCGAGGTCAGGTTGCCGGAGCACGCGCAGGGCGACGCCGGCCTGTTCGGCCTGCACCCGGCGCTGCTCGACTCCGCGCTGCACGCGCTCGGCATGGCCGACACCGACGGCGAGACCGACTGGCACGGCCGGCTGCCGTTCTCCTGGACGGGCGTCTCGCTGTTCGCGGTCGGCGCCTGCGCCCTGCGGGTGCGGCTGACCAAGACCGGCTCGGACGTGGTGTCGCTGGAGCTGGCCGACGAGGCCGGACGTCCGGTGGCGTCGGTGGACGCGCTGGTGCTGCGGGCCGTGTCGGCCGAGCAACTGCGGTCCGCGCAGGCCGCGTTCCACGAGTCGCTGTTCCGCCCGGAGTGGGTGGCGCTGGCCCCGGCCGCCGCCCCGGCGGGCGAACGCTGGGCGGTGCTCGGCGACGGTGCCCGGGCGCTGGACGGCCTGGATCGCGACCTGCCGTCCTACGCCGACCTGGACGCGCTGCTGGCGACCGGGACGCTCCCCGACGCGGTGATCGTGCCGTGCTTCGTGCCGGACGCCCCGGACGCCCCGGCGGCTGACACGCCCGGGACGGTGCTCGCGACCGTGAACCGGGTGCTCGCGCTGGCGCAGGCTTGGCTGGCCGAGGACCGGACGGCCGACACGCAGCTGGTGCTGGTCACCCGGGGCGCCGTCGCGACCGCCGACGACCCGGACCGGACCGACCTGCCGCACGCCGCCGCCTGGGGCCTGGTGCGCTCGGCGCAGACCGAGAGCCCCGCGCGGATCGTCCTGGTCGACCTCGACGAGGACGCCGCCTCGGCGCGGGCGCTGACCACCGTGCTGGCGCACGAGGAGCCGCAGCTGGCGATCCGTCAGGGCGTGCCGCACGCGCTGCGGTTGGCCCGGGTGGAGTCCACGTCGCGTCCCGAGGCGGCGGCCGAGGCCCCCGCCTTCGGGCCGGACGGGACCGTCCTGATCACCGGCGGCACCGGCACGCTCGGTGCCTTGCTCGCCCGCCACCTGGTCACCGAGCACGGCGTCCGGCACCTGCTGCTCACCAGCCGCCGTGGTGCCGACGCCCCGGGTGCGGCCGAACTCATCGCCGATCTGGACGAGTTGGGCGCCTCGGTGACGGTCGCGGCCTGCGACGCCGCCGACCGGGAGGCGCTTGCCGCGCTGCTCGGCAGCGAGCTGGCGCAGCCGCTGCGTGCCGTCGTGCACACGGCGGGCATCACCGACGACGGCATCCTCGCCTCGCTCACCCCCGAGCGGATCGCGCAGGTGCTCCGGCCGAAGGCCGAAGGAGCCTGGAACCTGCACGAGTTGACCGCCGGACTCGACCTGTCGGCCTTCGTGCTCTTCTCCTCGGCCGCCGGTCTCTTCGGTGGCCCGGGCCAGGGCAACTACGCCGCCGCCAACGCCTTCCTGGACGCGCTCGCGCACTACCGCCGGGCCCAGGGCCTGGTGGCGACCTCGCTCGACTGGGGGCTGTGGGCGCAGCAGAGCGGTGTCAGCGGCCACCTGGACGCGAACGACCTGGCCCGCCTGGAGCGTTCGGGTCTCGGCGCGCTCGGTTCGGCCGAGGGCATGGCACTGTTCGACGCCGCGCTGGCGGCCGAGGGCGCGGACGCCGTCCTGGTGCCGATGCACCTGCGGACCGCCACCCTGCGCGAGCAGGCGGCAGCGGGCCTGCTGCCCACGTTGCTGCGCGGGCTGGTCCGCACCCCGCTGCGCCGGAGCGTGATGCCGGTGGCCGCAGGCGCGGTCGGTGGCGAGTCCGAGCTGCTCACCCGGCTGGCCCCGCTGCCGGTGGCCGAACAGCGCGAGGCGCTGCTGGAGCTGGTGCGCGGGCAGATCGCGGCCGTGCTCGGCTACTCCGGTGCCGAGGCCGTCGGCGCCGACCGGGCCTTCAAGGAGCTGGGCTTCGACTCGCTGACCGCCGTCGAGCTGCGCAACCAGCTGAACACGGCGACCGGACTGCGGCTGCCCGCCACGCTGATCTTCGACTACCCCAACCCGGCCACCCTGGCCGGCCACCTGCGCGACGAACTGCTGGGCTCGCAGCCGGAGTTCACCCAGCAGTCGGCCACCGTCCGGACGGCAGCGGCGGCGGCGGTCGATGACGACCCGATCGCCATCGTCGCGATGGCCTGCCGCTACCCGGGCGGGGTGTCCTCGCCCGAGGAGCTGTGGCAGCTGATCGCCGCCGAACGCGACGGCATCGCCGGATTCCCCACCGACCGCGGCTGGGACCTGGACGCGCTCTACGACCCGGACCCGGACTCGCTGGGCACCTCGTACACCCGCGAGGGCGGGTTCCTGTACGACTCCAGCTACTTCGACCCGGCGTTCTTCGGCATCTCGCCGCGTGAGGCGCTGGCGATGGACCCGCAGCAGCGGCTGCTGCTCGAGACCTCCTGGGAGGCCTTCGAGCGGGCCGGGATCGACCCGGCGACCGTGCGGGGCACCTCGGTCGGCGTCTTCGCCGGTGTGATGTACCACGACTACGGCACCCGCCTGCGGGCCGCTCCGGACGAGGTCGAGGGCTACCTCGGCACCGGTAGTTCCAGCAGCGTGGTGTCCGGGCGGGTCTCCTACACCTTCGGTCTGGAGGGCCCGGCGGTCACCGTCGACACGGCCTGCTCCTCCTCGCTGGTCGCGCTGCACCTGGCGGTCCAGGCGCTGCGCAACGGCGAGTGCGCGATGGCGCTGGCCGGCGGTGTGACCGTGATGTTCACCCCCGGCACCTTCATCGAGTTCAGCCGGCAGCGCGGCCTGTCCGAGGACGGCCGCTGCAAGTCCTTCGCCGCGGCGGCGGACGGCACCGGCTGGGGCGAGGGCGCGGGCATGCTGCTGGTCGAGCGGCTCTCCGACGCCCGGCGCAACGGGCACCCGGTGCTGGCGATCGTGCGCGGCTCGGCGATCAACCAGGACGGCGCCAGCAACGGTCTGACCGCGCCGAACGGGCCCTCGCAGCAGCGGGTGATCCGGCAAGCGCTCTCCAGTGCCGGGCTGACGGCCGATCAGGTCGACGCGGTGGAGGCGCACGGTACCGGCACCGCGCTCGGCGACCCGATCGAGGCCCAGGCACTGCTCGCCACCTACGGCAAGGAGCACTCCGCCGACCGGCCGCTCTGGCTCGGGTCGGTCAAGTCCAACCTGGGACACACCCAGGCGGCCTCCGGCGTCGCGGGCATCATCAAGATGGTGCAGGCGATGCGCCACGGCGTGCTGCCGAAGACGCTGCACGTGGACGAGCCCACCCCGCAGGTGGACTGGTCCGCCGGCGCGGTGGAGCTGCTGACCGAGGCCCGGCCGTGGCCGCAGACCGGACGTCCGCGCCGCGTCGCGGTCTCCTCCTTCGGCATCAGCGGCACCAACGCGCACACCGTGCTCGAGCAGGCGCCGGAGGTCGGCACGGAGCCGGCCGCCGAGGCGTCCGGGTCGGCGCCGGTGGTGCCCTGGGTGCTCTCCGCCAAGGGCGAGCCGGCGCTGCGGGCACAGGCCGCCCGGCTGCGCGCCCGGCTGCTGGAGCAGCCTCAGGCGCGCCCGGTCGACGTCGGCTACTCGCTGGCGACCACCCGGGCCGCGCTGGAGCAGCGTGCGGTGCTGGTGGCCGACGACCGGGCGGAGTTCCTGAGCGCGCTGGACGCGCTGGCGTCCGGGACGGCGCCCGGCGCGAACCTGGTGCAGGGTTCGGCCGGTGCAGGGCGCACCGCCTTCCTCTTCACCGGCCAGGGCAGCCAGCGAGCCGGGATGGGCGCCGAACTGTACAGCGCTTTCCCGGCGTTCGCCCAGGCCTACGACGCGGTCCGCGCGGAGCTGGACAAGTACCTTGAGACGCCGCTGTTGGAGGCCGACGCGCTGATCGACCGGACGGCCTACACCCAGCCCGCGCTCTTCGCGGTCGAGGTGGCGCTGTTCCGGCTGGTCGAATCCTGGGGTGTGCGGCCCGACTTCCTGGCCGGGCACTCGATCGGTGAGCTGGCCGCCGCGCACGTCGCGGGTGTGCTGTCCCTGAGCGACGCGGCCGAGCTGGTCGCCGCGCGCGGTCGCCTGATGCAGCAACTGCCCACGGGCGGTGCGATGGTGGCGGTGCAGGCGGCCGAGGACGAGGTGCTGGCGCTGCTGACGGGCCGCGCGGATGTCGGTATCGCCGCTGTCAACGGGCCGTCGGCCGTGGTGATTTCGGGTGCCGAGCAGGCAGTGCTTGAGGTCGCGGAGAAGCTGGCGGCCGACGGTCGCAAGACGAAGCGGCTGACCGTCAGCCACGCGTTCCACTCGCCGCTGATGGAGCCGATGCTGGCCGAGTTCCGCGCGATCGCCGCGCGGTTGGAGTTCCACGAGCCGCGGATCCCGATCGTCTCGACGCTCGACCAGGGCGCGGACCTGACCTCGCCCGAGTACTGGGTGCGCCACGTCCGCGAGGCCGTCCGGTTCGCCGACGCGGTCCGGACCCTGGAGGCGCGCGGCGTCACCCGGTACTTGGAACTCGGTCCCGAGGGTGTGCTGGCGGCCATGGGCCAGGAGTGCGTGGCCGAACCGGCGGTCTTCGCGGCGGCGCTGCGGGCGGGCCGTCCGGAGGCGCGGACGCTGGTGACGGCGGTGGCCCAGGCCTACGTGCAGGGCACGGCGGTCGACTGGGCGACGGCCTTCGCCGGGCACGGCGCCCAGCGGGTCGACCTGCCCACCTACGCCTTCCAGAAGGAGCGGTACTGGCTGGACATGGGCGTCTCGCTCGGTGACCTGGCCACCGCCGGCGTCGACCCCACCGGGCACCCGCTGCTCGGTGCGGCGGTCGAACTGCCGGACTCCGGCGGCTTCGTCTTCACCGGCCGGCTCGGGATCTCCACCCAGTCGTGGCTGGCCGACCACGCCGTGATGGGCTCGGTGCTACTGCCCGGCACGGCCTTCGTCGAGCTGGCGCTGCGGGTGGGCGAGGAACTCGGCTGCGACCTGCTGGACGAACTCACGCTGGCCGCACCGCTGATCCTGCCGGAGCGCGGCGGCGTCCAGCTGCGGATCACGGTCGGCGCGCCGGACGACTCCGGCAGCCGCCCGCTGACCCTGCACTCGCGCCATGAGGACGCGAGCGCCGAAGAGCCGTGGACCCGGCACGCCACCGGCCTGCTCAGCTCCGGCGCGCAGCCGGCCGGCTTCGATCTGGCCAGCTGGCCGCCGGTCGACGCCGAGCCGATCGACCTCGCCGACTTCTATGCCGGGATGGCGGCGGCCGGGCTGGAGTACGGCCCGCTCTTCCAGGGGCTGCAGCGGGCCTGGCGTCGCGACGGCGAGGTCTTCGCCGAGATCCGGCCCGCCACGGCCGGATCGGCACCGGACGCGCACGGTCCGCACCAACTGGGTCTGGACACCGCCGCGTTCAGCCTGCACCCGGCGCTGCTCGACGCGGCGCTGCACGGGGTGGGCCTGGGCGGCGTCGTCGCGCGCGCCGACCAGGACGCGGGCCGGGCCCGGCTGCCGTTCTCCTGGAGCGGGGTCCGCCTGCACGCCGCCGGCGCGGCCGCGCTGCGGGTGCGGCTGACGCCGGCCGGGACGGACGGGGTGTCGTTGGAGCTGGCCGACGAGGCCGGACGTCCGGTGGCGTCGGTGGACGCGCTGGTGCTGCGGGCCGTCTCGGCCGAGCAACTGCGCTCCGCGCAGGCCGCGTTCCACGAGTCGCTGTTCCGCCCGGAGTGGGTGGCGCTGCCGCCGGTGGCCGCCTCGGCGCCGGAGAACTGGGCGGTGCTGGGCGATGAGACCCAGGCCCAGGCGCTGGGCGCGTTCGGCCGCGAGCTGACCGTGCACCCCGACCTCGCCGCGCTGGTGGCGAGCGGTGCGGCGCCCGAGGCCGTGGTCGTCCCGTGCGTCGCGCCGGACGGCACCGGGCCGGAGCTGGCCGAGGTGGCCCGGACCGCCGTGCACCGGGCGTTGGCGCTGGTCCAGTCCTGGCTCGCCGAGGACCGCCTCGCCGACACCCGCCTGATCGTCGTCACCCGGGGCGCGGTGGCGACCGGCGAGGACGCCGGCGTCACCGATCTGGTGCACGCCCCGGTCTGGGGTCTGCTGCGCTCCGCCCAGGCCGAGAACCCCGACCGGATCGTGCTGGTCGACCTGGACGCCGACGCCGACCCGCGGCGCGACCTGCCGGCGGCACTGGCCACCGGCGAGCCGCAACTGGCCGTCCGGGCGGGCCTGCCGCACGGGTTCCGGCTGGGCCGGGTGCCCGCCGCACCGACCGAGCGGGCGAGCCTGCTCGACCCGACCGGCACGGTGCTGGTCACCGGCGGAACCGGCGCGCTCGGCGCGCTGGTCGCCCGCCGGCTGGTCACCGAGCACGGCGCCCGGCACCTGCTGCTCACCAGCCGGCGCGGGGCCGACGCCCCGGGAGCGACGGAACTCGTCGCGGAGCTCGGTGAGTTGGGTGCCCAGGTGGAGCTCGCCGCGTGCGACGCGGCCGACCGGAAGGCGCTTGCCACGCTGCTGGCCGCCGTGCCGGCCGAGCGGCCGCTGACCGCGGTCGTGCACACCGCCGGCGTGCTGGACGACGGCGTGATCTCCGCGCTGACGCCCGAGCGGCTGGACACCGTGCTGCGCCCCAAGGTGGACGCGGCCTGGCACCTGCACGATCTGACGCAGCATCAGAATCTGGCCATGTTCGTGCTGTTCTCCTCGTCCTCCGGTGTCTTCGGCGGCGCGGGACAGGGCAACTACGCCGCCGCCAACACCTTCCTGGACGCGCTGGCCCAGCACCGCAGGGCGCTGGGTCTGGCGGCCGGTTCGCTGGCCTGGGGCCTGTGGGCGACGGACGGCGGCATGGCCGGCGGTCTGGACGAGGCGGACGTGGCCAGGCTGGCCCGGGCCGGGTTCGCCCCGCTGGCGCCCAAGGAGGGCATGGAGCTCTTCGAGCTGGCGCTGGGACTGGACGACCCGGTGCTGGTCCCGATGCGGCTGGACGCGGCGGTGCTGCGCGGCCAGGGCGACCCCGAGCTGGTGCCGCACCTGCTGCGCGGTCTGGTCCGGATCCCGGTCCGCCGCCCGGCGTCCGCCGGGGCGGCCGGAGCGGCCGGACGGGGCGCGGAGGCGACCGAACAGAGTTCGCTGGCCGAGCGGTTGCGCGGCCTGCCGGACGCCGAGCGGGATCGCCTGCTGCTGGACCTGGTGCGCGGCCAGGTGGCCGCGGTGCTGGGCTACGGCAACGCCGAGGCGATCGAACCGGAGCGCGGCTTCGTCGAGTTGGGCTTCGACTCGCTGACCGCCGTCGACCTGCGCAACCGCCTGGGCGGGCTGGCCGGGCTGCGGCTGCCGGTCACGCTGATCTTCGACTACCCGACACCCGTGGCGCTGGCCGGCTACCTGCGCGAGGAGACCCGCCAGGACGAGGCGGCCGGCGGCCCGGCCCTGCCGATCGGTGCGGAGTTGGACCGCCTGGAGTCGGTGCTCGCCACCCTCACCCCGGGGGACGAGGACCGCCGGAGCATCACCACCCGCCTGCGCACCCTGCTGTCGATGTGGACCGAGACCCAGCAGCCTGAGGCGGCCGCCACCGCCGACCCGGCCGCCGACGCCGAGTTGAGCTCGGCCACCGCGGACGAGCTGTTCAGCCTGCTCGACGAGGAGTTGGGCCTGAACTGACCAGCCTCGGGCCTGAACCGGCCCGGCGCAGACCGGGCCCGCCGGGGGACTGACACCCCGGCGGGCCCCCGCAAGCTCGATCGCCCCCTTTGGACCGGAGCACCGTCCCGGTCCAAGGGGGGCGATCGTGTGTCGGGGGGCACGCCTCGTTGGAGTCGGCTGCGTTGCGGGCGCCTCGCCGGCCCCGGACCGCGAAAAGGCTTCGGCCCCGCGACCGTTGTGCCGGTCCCGGGGCCGAAGCCGTTGCCGCGCTTCCGTCTCAGGTGAACCCACGCAGGCTGGGCCAGAACTGCGTTCAGTCCAGTGCCCGCTTTCGGAAGCCGCGGATGCCGAGCAGCCCGAACAGCAGGCAGGCGCCGACCAGGGCGGTCGCGTCGATCCAGAGCGGGATCGAGTGCTGGACGGCGTGCGGGATCAGCACGGCCCGCATCCCCTCGCTGACGTAGGTCAGCGGGTTGAGCGCGCAGAGCACCTGGAACGGCCGGACGGCGGCGAGGCCGAACCACGGGAACTGGGTGGCGCCGGTGAACATCAGCGGCGTCAGCACCACCGTGATGATGATGCTGATGTGCCGGGAGTCGACCGCCGTGCCGATGGTCATCCCCACCGTGGCGCCGGCCAGCGAGCCGAGCGCGAGGATACCGGCGATCGGCAGCGCGCTGGAGAGCGGCCAGTGCACGTGGTTGAGCAGCAGGAAGCCGAGCGGGATCATCACGGCGGCGCCGATCATGCCGCGGATCGCCCCGAACAGCAGCTTCTCCAGGGCGACCAGGGCGAGCGGGATCGGGGAGAGCAGCCGGTCCTCGATCTCCTTGGTGAAGGAGAAGTCCACGATGAGCGGGAAGGCCGTGTTCTGCAGGGCCACCAGGAAGCTGCTGAGCGCCACCACGCCGGGCAGCAGCACCTGCTGGAAACCCTCGCCGGTGAAGCCGATGGTGGTCAGCACCTTGCCGAAGACGAACAGGATGAAGAACGGCTCGATGATCACCTGGGCCAGGAACGGCACCAGTTCGCGGCCGGTGACGAAGATGTCCCGCCAGAGGATGTAGCAGAACGCCCAGGCCGCTGAGCCGCCCTTGCGGGGCTTCGCCCGCTCGGCACCGCCGTGCAGGGGCATGGTGGGGGTGGTGGTGCTCAACGGAGTTCTCTCCCGGTCAGTTCGATGAAGACGTCCTCCAGGGTCAGTTCGCCGAGGGACACGTCGTCCAGGTCGCAGTGCAGCTCGGCGAAGACGCCGACGACGGCGGGCAGCGCCGTGGTCGGGCGACCGGTGGTGTAGATCCGCAGCCGGCTGGTGCCGGGCTGGACGTCGCCCTCCTCGTCGGGGGCGACCCGCTCGACCGGCTCGACCCGCTCGACCCCGGCGGTCTTCTCCAGGGCCCGGACCACGTCGTTGAGTTCCGCAGAACCGGCCTCGGCCGCCTCGGGGGTGCGCAGCGTGACCGTCAGGGTGCCGGTGCCGGGCAGCGACTCGGTCAGCGCCGCCGGGGAGTCGAGCGCCAGCAGCTTGCCGTGGTCGACGATGCCGACCCGGTCGCAGAGCTTGGCGGCCTCCTCCATGTCGTGCGTGGTGATCACCACGGTGATGCCGCCCGCGCTCAGCTCGGCCACCCGCTCGTGGACGAAGAGCCGCGACTGCGGGTCGAGACCGGTCGCCGGCTCGTCCAGGAAGAGCACCCGGGGCCGGTGCATCAGCGCGCGGGCGATCATCACCCGCTGCGCCTGGCCGCCGGAGAGCTCGTCCACCCGGGCCTTGCCGTGGTCGCTGAGGCCGACCCACTCCAGGCTGCTGTCGGCCAGCCGGTTGCGCTCGACCCGGCCCATGCCGTGGTAGCCGGCGTGGAAGACCAGGTTCTGCCGGATGGTCAGGGAACGGTCGAGGTTGTTGCGCTGGGGGACGACGGCGAAGTTCCGGTGCGCGGTGGACGGGTCGGCCGCCACGTCGACCCCGAGGATGGTGACGCTGCCCGAGGTCGGCGCCACCCGGGTGGTCATCATTCCCACCGTGGTCGACTTTCCGGCGCCGTTCGGCCCGAGCAGGCCGAACACCTCGCCGGGCCGGACCCGGAAACTCAGCCCGTCGACCGCAGGACGATCGCGATTACGGTATCTCTTGACCAACTGGTCGACCACGACGGCTGAATCCACGGCCTGTGGTGCGCGTGCTGTATTCATTGATGCCTGCGAATCGAGCGGGACGCGATAACGGCGGCATAGGGGTTACGCGGCGAGGAGTTCACGCGCATCCTGATACGACGTCATGCGCCGGTGGAAAGGGACACGGAACCGTGCGCACCATGTATAGCATGGGGAGAGTTGGCCAGCTCCGCCGCAATCCGGCGCTCTCCGGAACAGGGGGGCTAGGGGGCGGCTAGGGGATGTCTCCCACTGGCGGCCGCTGCTAGCGTGGCGGAGCAGCAATTGTGTTCCGCGAGTCCGCCGGAATCATCGCCCAGCAATGACGCGACCGGGCCGGTGGGGTGCGCGAATACCGATGCCGGAACTGTGCGGGACCCCCGTCGGAAATGGCAGAGGTCCTTCCCGGGCGGCGGGGAGCTGCGGGCGCGCGCTTTCATCACGAATCAATTGGTGGTCGATCAATTGGTGGTCATGCCCGGTCCGCTCGACGGCGTCCTTCGGACGTCGGCGGCGACCGGCAGGACCTTCACGGCCGGTTCAGGGGTGTGACGGACAACGTGGAGAACGAAGAGAAGCTCCTCGACTACCTCAAGCGGGCGACCGCCGACCTGCGTGAGACCCGCCGGCGGCTTCGCGATCTCGAGGAGCAGGAGCCCGAGCCGATCGCGATCGTCGGCATGGCCTGCCGCTATCCGGGCGGCGTGCGCTCTCCCGAGGACCTGTGGCGGCTGGTGGCGACCGGTGCCGACGGCGTGTCGGGCTTTCCCGTCGACCGTGGCTGGGACCTGTACGACGAGGACCCCGAGCAGCCGGCCAGCTCCTACACCCGGGAAGGCGGTTTCCTGCACGAGGCCGCCGAGTTCGACCCCGACTTCTTCAACATCTCGCCGCGCGAGGCGCTGGCGATGGACCCGCAGCAGCGCCTGCTCCTGGAGACCTCTTGGGAGGCCTTCGAGCGGGCCGGCATCGACCCCGAGTCGGCGCGCGGCAGCGCCACCGGTGTCTTCGCGGGCCTGATGTACCACGACTACGCCGCCCGCCTGTTCGACGTCCCCGAGGGCGTCGCGGGCTACCTCGGCAACGGCAACTCGGGCAGCGTGGCCTCGGGCCGGGTGGCCTACGCGCTCGGCCTGGAGGGCCCGGCGGTCACGGTCGACACCGCGTGCTCCTCCTCGCTGGTCGCCCTGCACTGGGCGATCCAGGCCCTGCGCGCGGGCGAGTGCTCGCTGGCACTGGCCGGTGGCGTCACGGTGATGTCCACCCCCAACGCCTTCATCGACTTCAGCCGCCAGCGCGGACTCGCGGCGGACGGCCGTTGCAAGTCCTTCGCGGCGGCGGCCGACGGCACCGGCTGGGGCGAGGGCGCGGGCATGCTGCTGGTCGAGCGGCTCGCCGACGCCCAGCGCAACGGGCACCCCGTGCTCGCCGTGGTGCGCGGCAGCGCGGTCAACCAGGACGGTGCCAGCAGCGGACTGACGGCCCCCAACGGCCCGGCCCAGCAGCGGGTGATCCGCCAGGCGCTGGCCTCGGCACGGCTGACGGCCGGTCAGGTCGACGCGGTGGAGGCACACGGCACCGGCACCCGGCTCGGCGACCCGATCGAGGCGCAGGCGCTGCTCGCCACCTACGGGCAGGACCGGCAACGCCCGCTGCTGCTGGGCTCGTTGAAGTCCAACATCGGCCACACCCAGGCGGCGGCCGGGGTCGGCGGCATCATCAAGATGGTGATGGCGATGCGCCACGGCGTGCTGCCGAAGACGCTGCACGTGGACGAGCCGTCCCCGCACGTGGACTGGTCGGCCGGTGCGGTGGAGCTGCTGACCGAGGCGCGGCCCTGGCCCGAGACCGGGCGGCCGCGCCGCGCGGCGGTCTCCTCGTTCGGCGTGAGCGGGACCAACGCGCACATCATTATCGAGCAGAGCATCATCGAGCAGGACCCGGCGGCCACGGCCGGCGGGCCGGGCCCGCTCGCGCGACCGCTGCCGCTGGTGGTCTCAGGGCGGGACGAGCGGTCGCTGCGCGCCCAGGCGGCGCGGCTGGCGGAGCACTTGGCGGGTGAGGCCGATCTGACGGTCGCCGACCTGGGCTTCTCGCTGGCCACTTCCCGCACGGCCTACAAGCGGCGGGCCGCGCTGCTGGTCCGGGACCGCGCCGAGGCCCTGGCGGCCGTCGAGGCGCTGGCGAACGGCGAGTCGGCTTCGCGCGCGGTGCTGGGGACGGCCGGGTCGGCGGGTCGGACGGCGTTCCTGTTCACCGGTCAGGGCAGCCAGCGGGCTGGGATGGGTGGCGAGCTGTACAGCGCTTTCCCGGTGTTCGCTGCGGCCTATGACGCGGTCTGTGCGGAGTTGGACCGGTGGCTGGAGACGCCGCTGAAGGATGCTTCGGCGTTGATCGACCAGACCGGGTACACGCAGCCGGCGCTCTTCGCGCTTGAGGTGGCGCTGTTCCGGCTGGTGGAGTCGTGGGGTGTCCGCCCGGACTTCCTGGCCGGGCACTCGATCGGTGAGCTGGCGGCCGCGCATGTGGCGGGCGTGCTCTCGCTGGCGGATTCGGCCAAGTTGGTCGCCGCGCGCGGGCGCCTGATGCAGGCGCTGCCGGCCGGTGGCGCGATGGTGGCCGTGCAGGCGACCGAGGACGAGGTGCTGCCGCTGCTGGCGGACCGCACTGACGTCGGTATCGCCGCCGTCAACGGTCCGTCGGCCGTGGTGATTTCGGGCGACGAGCAGGCCGTGCTGGAGGTTGCGGAGCAGCTGGCGGCCGAGGGTCGCAAGACGAAGCGGCTCACGGTCAGCCACGCGTTCCACTCGCCGCTGATGGACCCGATGCTCGCCGAGTTCCGTGCGGTCGCCTCGGAGTTGACCTTCAATGCCCCGCGGATCCCGATCGTCTCGACGCTCGACCAGCAGGCCGATCCGACCTCGCCCGAGTACTGGGTGCGCCACGTCCGCGAGGCCGTCCGCTTCGCCGACGCGGTCGTGACCCTGGAGCGCGAGGGTGTCCGCACCTTCCTGGAGTTGGGCCCGGACGGCACGCTGTCCGCTCTCGCGCAGGAGTGCGTGACCGCCGAGGAAAGCGCCTTCACCCCGGTACTGCGCCGCGACCGCGCCGAGCCGGAGACGTTCAGCAGCGCGCTTGCCCAGCTGCACGTGCGCGGCGTCAAGCTCGACTGGCCGGCGGTCTTCGCGGACACGGCAGCCCGGCGGGTCGACCTGCCGACCTACGCGTTCCAGCGGCAGCGCTACTGGCTGGACACCGGCGACTTCCCCGGCGGCGACGTGACCACGGCCGGCCTCGGCGCGGTCGATCACCCGCTGCTGGGCGCGGTGGTCGCGCTGCCCGACGCGGACGGCCTGCTCTGCTTCGGGCGGTTGTCGCTCGACGCGCAGTCGTGGCTGGCCGACCACACGGTGGCCGGCAGCGTGCTGCTGCCCGGCACCGCGTTCGTGGAGCTGGCGGTGGCGGCCGGCGACCAGGTGGGTTGCGGCCTGCTGGAGGAGCTGACGCTGGAGGCGCCGCTGGCCCTCCCGACCGCAGGTGCGCTCCAACTCTGCCTCGCTGTCGGCGAACCGGACGACGCGGGTCGCCGGACGCTGCAGGTGCACTCCCGCCCGCAGGACGAGACGGCCGGCGCGGCGTGGTCCGACCGTCCGTGGACGCGGCACGCGACCGGTCTGCTGGCCGTGGGTGAGCGGGCGGCGTCGTTCGAGCTGACCCAGTGGCCGCCGGTGGGCGCCGAGGCGGTGCCGGTCGAGGGGCTGTACGACGGCCTCGGGCAGGCCGGTTTGGCCTACGGCCCGCTGTTCCAGGGGCTGCGGGCGGCCTGGCGGCGCGGCGGCGAGCTGTTCGCCGAGGTGGCGCTGCCGGAGCAGGCCCGGGAAGCTGCGGCCGCATTCGGGCTGCACCCGGCGTTGCTGGATGCCGCGCTGCACGCGATCGGTCTGGGCGGGCTGCTGGCGGACTCCGGTCAGGGCCGGCTGCCGTTCGCCTGGTCGGGTGTCTCGCTCTTCGCTGCCGGTGCGGCCGAGTTGCGGGTGCGCCTGTCGGCGGCGGGTGCGGACGCGGTCTCGCTGGCGGTGGCCGACGGCACGGGTGCGCCGGTGGCCCTGGTGGACTCGCTGGTGCTGCGGCCGTTCTCGCCCGAGCAGTTGGCGGGTGACGGCGGCCACCAGGAGGCGCTGTTCCGTCCGGAGTGGACGGGCGTGTCGCTGCCGTCGGCCGGTTCGCTCGGCGTGGTGGCGGTGCTCGGTGACGACGGCTTCGGGTTCGCGGATGCCGTGTGCGTCGACGAGTTGGGTGCGCTGGTCGAGGCGGCGCCCGAGACGATCGTCCTTCCGGTGCTGCCGGGTGCTGCTCTCGACGTGGTCGCGGTCACGCATCAGGCTGTGCACCGCGCGCTGGCGCTGGTTCAGCAGTGGCTGGCCGAGGAGGCGTTCGCCGACTCCCGGCTGGTCGTGGTGACGCGTGGCGCGGTGGCCGTCGCCGGCGAGGAGGTCCGCGACCTGCCGTCGGCCGCCGTCCTGGGTCTGCTGCGCTCGGCGCAGTCGGAGAACCCGGGCCGGATCACGCTGGTCGACCTGGACGAGGAGTCGTCGGGCCTGCTGCCCGCCGCCGTCGAGTCGGGCGAGCCGCAGCTGGCGCTGCGCGCGGGTGCGGCCTTCGCCCCGCGCCTGGCGCGGGTGATGGCGGCTGCCGAGGCGCCGGCGCCGGCGCTGGACCCCGAGGGCACGGTGCTGCTGACCGGTGCCACCGGCACGCTGGGCGCGCTGGTGGCCCGGCACCTGGTCACCGAGTACGGCGCGCGCAACCTGCTGCTCGTCTCGCGTCGCGGTGAAGCGGCCCAGGGCGCTGCGGAGTTGGCCGCCGAGCTGGCGGAGCTGGGAGCGGTCGCGAGGTTCGCCGCCTGCGACGTGGCCGACCGCGAGGCGCTGGCCGCCCTGCTCGGTACCGAGCTTGAGCATCCGCTGACCGCCGTCGTGCACACCGCCGGTGTGCTGGACGACGGCGTGATCTCCTCCCTCACCCCCGAGCGCGTCTCTGCGGTGCTGCGCCCGAAGGTCGACGCGGCCTGGCACCTGCACGAGTTGACGAAGGGTCAGAACCTCGCCGCCTTCCTGCTCTTCTCCTCCGCCGCCGGCGTGTTCGGCGCGGCCGGTCAGGGCAACTACGCTGCGGCGAACGGCTTCCTGGACGCGCTCGCCGAGCACCGTCAGGCCGCCGGGCTGCCGGCCGCCTCGCTGGCCTGGGGCCTGTGGGCCGAAGACGGCGGCATGGCTGGCGAGTTGGCCAGTACCGATGTCGAGCGGATGGCGCGCGGCGGTGTGCTGCCACTCTCCGCCACCGAGGGCCTGGCGCTGCTCGATGCCGCCGCGCGCTCCGGTGAGCCGCTGCTGGTGCCGGTCCGGCTCGACCTGGCCGGCCTGCGGGCGCAGGCCGAGGCGGGCCTGCTGCCGCCGTTGCTGCGCGGCCTGGTCCGGGCGCCGCTGCGTCGCGCCGCCTCCGCTGCCGCCGGCGCCGAGTCCACCGCGCTGGGAGCCCGGCTCGCCGAGCTGTCCGAGGCCGAGCAGGACGCGCTGCTCCTCGACCTGGTCCGGACCCACGCGGCGGCCGTGCTGGGCTACGGCGGGCCGGAAGCGGTCGACCCGACCCGTGCCTTCCGCGAACTGGGCTTCGACTCGCTCAGCGCTCTCGAACTGCGCAACAGCCTCACCGCGGCGAGCGGCCTGCGCCTGCCGGCCACCCTGGTCTTCGACCACCCCAACTCGCAGGTGCTCTCCCGGCACCTGCGGGCCGAACTCCTCGGCACGACCGGTCTCGACCAGCCGGCGGCCGCTGTGGCCCGCCCGACGGCGGCCGACGAGGACCCGATCGCCATCGTCGCGATGAGCTGCCGCTTCCCCGGCGGGGTCAGCACCCCCGAGGAGCTGTGGCAGCTGGTCGCCGACGGGCGGGACGCCATCTCGGGCTTCCCCGAGGACCGCGGCTGGGACATCGAGCGCCTCTACCACCCGGACCCGGAACACCCCGGCACCTCGTACACCCGTGAGGGCGGCTTCCTGCACGACGCCGCCGAGTTCGACCCGACCTTCTTCGGCATCAGCCCGCGCGAGGCGCTGGCCACCGACCCGCAGCAGCGGCTGCTGCTCGAGACCTCCTGGGAGGCCTTCGAGCGGGCCGGTATCGACCCGGCCACGCTACGCGGCAGCAGGACCGGCGTCTTCGTCGGCGTGATGTACCACGACTACGCCACCCGCCTCCAGGACGACCCGGCCGGTGGCGAGGGCTACCTGGGCGGCGGCGACACGGGCAGCATCGCCTCGGGCCGGGTCTCCTACACCTTCGGCCTGGAGGGGCCGGCGGTCACCGTGGACACGGCCTGCTCGTCCTCGTTGGTCGCGCTGCACTGGGCGATCCAGGCGCTGCGCAGCGGCGAGTGCACGATGGCGCTGGCCGGCGGTGTGACCGTGATGGCCACCCCCAACACCTTCGTCGGCTTCAGCCGCCAGCGCGGCCTGTCGGCCGACGGGCGTTGCAAGGCGTTCTCGGACGAGGCGGACGGCACCGGCTGGGGCGAGGGCGCGGGCATGCTGCTCGTGGAGCGGCTCTCGGACGCACGCCGCAACGGGCACCCGATCCTCGCCATCGTGCGCGGATCGGCGGTCAACCAGGACGGCGCTTCGAACGGTCTGACGGCGCCGAACGGCCCGTCCCAGCAGCGGGTGATCCGGCAGGCGCTTTCCAGTGCGGGGTTGACCGCCGATCAGGTCGACGCGGTCGAGGCGCACGGCACGGGAACCACGCTGGGTGACCCGATCGAGGCCCAGGCGCTGCTCGCCACCTACGGCCAGGACCACACCGAGGAGCAGCCGCTCTGGCTCGGCTCGATCAAGTCCAACCTGGGCCACACCCAGGCCGCCGCCGGCGTGGCCGGCGTGATCAAGATGGTCATGGCGATGCGGCACGGAGTGCTGCCGCGCACGCTGCACGTCGGCGAGCCGTCCCGGCACGTGGACTGGACCGCCGGCGCGGTGGAACTGCTCACCGAGACGCGGCCGTGGCCGCAGACCGGGCAGCCACGACGGGCCGCGGTCTCCTCCTTCGGTATCAGCGGCACCAACGCCCACACCGTCATCGAGCAGGCCCCGGACGTCGAGCAGGCCCCGGACGTCGAGCAGCCGTCACTGCTCCCGCTCGTCCTGTCGGGCCGGACACCGCAGGCCCTGCGCGGCCAGGCGGCCCGGTTGCGGGACCACCTCGCCGCCCACCCCGGGCCGGCCATCGCGGACCTCGGCTACTCGCTGGCCACGGCACGCGCCGCCTTCGACCACCGTGCCGCTCTGGTGGCGCACGACCGGGCGGAGCTGCTGCGCGGGCTGGAGCTACTGGCGAGTGACGAGGCGACCGTCAGCGCCGGGGTGGTCAGCGGCGGCCGGACGGCCTTCCTGTTCACCGGCCAGGGCAGCCAGCGCGCCGGGATGGGCGCCGAACTGTCCAGCGCTTTCCCGGTGTTCGCGGCGGCCTACGACGCCGTCTGCGCGGAGCTGGACCAGCACCTGGAGACGCCGCTGAAGGACGCCGGCGCGCTGCTCGACCAGACGGCCTACACCCAGCCCGCGCTCTTCGCGATCGAGGTCGCGCTGTTCCGCCTCGTCGAGTCCTGGGGTATCCGCCCGGACTTCCTGGCCGGCCACTCGATCGGTGAGCTCGCCGCCGCGCACGTCGCGGGCATCCTCTCGCTGGCCGACGCCGCCGAGCTGGTCGCCGCGCGCGGTCGCCTGATGCAGCAACTGCCCACGGGCGGCGCGATGGTGGCCGTCCAGGCCGCCGAGGCCGAGGTGCTGCCGCTGCTCGCCGGGCGCGAGCACGAGCTCGGCATCGCCGCTGTCAACGGGCCCACCTCCGTGGTGATCTCGGGCGCCGAGCAGGCCGTGATCGAGGTCGCCGGGCAGCTGGCGGAGCTCGGCCGCAAGACCAAGCGGCTCACCGTCAGCCACGCCTTCCACTCGCCGCTGATGGACGGCATGCTCGCCGAATTCCGGTCGGTGGCCGAGGAATTGACCTTCCACGCGCCGAAGATCCCGATCGTCTCCACCCTCGACCGGAGCGCGGACCTGACCTCGCCCGAGTACTGGGTGCGGCATGTGCGCGAGGCGGTCCGGTTCTGCGAAGCGGTCCAGGCCCTGGAGAGCGAAGGCGTCCGCACCTTCCTGGAGTTGGGCCCGGACGGCACCCTCACCGCGATGGCGCAGGACTGCCTGACCGACGAGACGGCCGCCCTGCTGACGCCGCTGCTGCGACGCGACCGCCCGGAGACCGAGGCCGCCGCCACCGCCCTGGGCCGGCTGCACGTGCGCGGGGTGCGGGTCGACTGGGCGGCGCTGTATGCCGGGAGCGGGGCGCGGCTCGTCGAACTGCCCACCTATGCCTTCCAGCGCGAGCGCTACTGGCCCAGGCCGCAGGCCGGGTGGCTCGGCGATGTCGCCTCCGCCGGCCTCGGGTCGGCGGATCACCCGCTGCTGGGCGCCTCGTTGGCGCTCGCGGACGCCGACAGTCACGTCTTCACGGCTCGACTCGCACTGGACAGCCACCCGTGGCTGGCCGACCACGCGGTGGCGGGCAGCGTGCTGCTGCCGGGCACGGCGTTCGTGGAGCTGGCGATCCGGGCCGGTGACCAGGTGGGTTGCGGGCTGCTGGAGGAGCTGACGCTGGAGGCGCCGCTGGTGCTGCCGGCCAAGGGCGCGATGCAGGTGCAGCTGACCGTCGGCGCGCCCGACGAGAGTGGCGGGCGCCGGCTGGCGGTCTTCTCGCGCCCGGCGGAGGCCGAGCCGGACCTGCCATGGACCCGGCACGCCACCGGCCAACTGGCCGCAGCCGAGCGGACCGCGTCGTTCGACCTCGCGCAGTGGCCGCCGGCGGGCGCCCAGCCGGAGCCGGTCGAGTCGGTCTATCCCGCCTTCGAGGCGGCCGGGTTCGGCTACGGCCCGACGTTCCAGGGCCTGCGGGCGGCCTGGCGGCGGGACGGCGAGCTGTTCGCCGAGGTGGCGCTGCCGGAGGAACACCGTTCGGAGGCAGGCCTGTTCGGTCTGCACCCCGCGCTGCTGGACGCGACACTGCACGCGCTCGGCCTGGGCGGCCTGCTCGGCGAGGAGAGCCGTGGCCGGCTGCCGTTCGCCTGGTCGGGTGTCTCGCTCTTCGCCGCCGGTGCGGCCGAGTTGCGGGTGCGGATCACCTCGCTCGGCGCGGACTCGGTCTCGCTGGCGGTGGCCGACGGCACCGGCGCGCCGGTGGCCTCGGTGGACTCGCTGGTGCTGCGGGCCTTCTCGCCCGAGCAGTTGGCGGGCGACGGGTCCGGCCGGCACGAGGCGCTGTTCCGCTCCGAGTGGACGGGCGTGGCGCTGCCCGCCACCGGTTCGCTGGGCGTGGTGGCGGTGCTCGGGCAGCACGACCTCGGGCTGCCCGGCGCCGAGTGCTTCGACGACCTGGCGACGCTGAGCGAGCTGCTGCCGGACACGGTCGTGGTGCCGGTTGTGCCGGCTGCCGCCGCCGATCTCGCGGTGGCCACCCACGGGGCGGTCCACCGCGCGCTGGCGCTGCTCCAACAGTGGCTGTCCGACGAGGCGTTCGCCGACTCCCGGCTGGTCCTGGTGACCCGTGGCGCGGTGGCCGTCGCCGGTGTGGACGTCCGCGACCTGGCCGGGGCCGCTGTCTGGGGCCTGGTGCGGTCCGCGCAGGCCGAGAACCCGGGCCGGATCACGCTGGTCGACCTGGACCAGGACGTGGCTTCGACGGCCGCCCTGGCCGCCGCCGTCGACACGGGCGAACCCCAACTGGCGCTGCGCGCCGGTGCGGCGCTCGCCCCGCGCCTGGCAGCCGTGGCCACCGGCGAACCCGAGGTCACCCCGGCGTACGACGCCGACGGCACGGTCCTGGTGACCGGCGCGACTGGCTCGCTCGGCCGCGCGGTGGCCCGGCACCTGGTGGCCCGGCACGGCGTGCGGCACCTGCTGCTGGTCTCGCGTCGTGGTGAAGCGGCCGAGGGCGCGGCGGAGTTGGCCGCCGAGCTGGCGGAGCTGGGTGCGGTCGCCAGGTTCGCCGCCTGCGACGTGGCCGACCGCGAGGCGCTGGCCGCCCTGCTCGGCACCGGACTCGAGCATCCGCTGACCGCCGTCGTGCACACCGCCGGTGTGCTGGACGACGGCGTGATCTCCTCGCTCACCCCGGAGCGGCTCGACACCGTCCTGCGCCCGAAGGTGGACGCGGCCTGGCATCTGCACGAGCTGACGAAGGATCAGAACCTCGCCGCCTTCGTGCTCTTCTCCTCCGCCGCCGGCATCTTCGGCAACGCGGGCCAGGGCAACTACGCCGCCGCCAACGCCTTCCTGGACGCGCTCGCCCAGCACCGCCGGGCCGCCGGGCTGCCGGCCGCCTCGCTGGCCTGGGGCCTGTGGGCCGAGGACGGCGGGGGGATGGGCGGCGAGCTGGACGAGGCCGACGCCCGCCGGCTGAACCGCGGTGTGGCGGCGCTCTCGGTCGAGGAGGGCCTGGCCCTGCTCGACACGGCCGTCGGCCTGCCGGACCCGGTGCTGCTGCCGGCCCGGCTGGACCTGGCCGGACTGCGGGCCCAGGCGGCCGAGGCGGGCGAGGTGCCCGCGCTGTTGCGGGGCCTGATCCGCCAGCCGGCACGGCGCGCGGCCGGCAGCGCGGCCGCCGACCCGGGCACCGCGCTGGTGCGGCAGTTGACCGGTCTGGCCATCGAGGAGCAGGAACGCATCCTGCTGGAGCTGGTGCGCGGGCAGGTCGCCGCGGTGCTCGGCTACTCCGGTGGTGCGGCCGTCCAGCCGGCGGCCAGCTTCCGGGAGTTGGGCTTCGACTCGCTGACCGCCGTCGAGCTGCGCAACCGGCTGAACGCGGTGACCGGCCTGCGGCTGCCGGCCACGCTGGTCTTCGACTACCCGAGCCCGGCCGAGCTGGCCGGGCAACTGCGGGGCGCGCTGCCGCTGGACGAGCAGGCGGCCGGGGACGGCGTCTTCGCCGAGCTGGACCGCCTGGCGCAGGCCCTGGCGGCCACCCCCACCGACGAGGAGACCGGCACCCGGGTCACCCTGCGCCTGCAAGCGCTGCTGGCCCAGTGGCGGGACTACGTCGGTGCGGACCAGCACCCGGCGGAGGACGACACCGACATCGAATCGGCCACCGACGACGAGCTGTTCGACCTGCTCGACGACGAGCTCGAAACCTTCTGACCGGGCTTCCGGGCCCCCAGTACGCAGGCGCGACCCCTTTTCCGCAAGGAATGGACGGACATGGTGAACGAGGACAAGCTGCGCGACTACCTCAAGCGCGCCACCGCTGATCTGCGGAACGCTCGCCGGCGCCTGCGGGAGCTGGAGGAGCGCGACCAGGAGCCGATCGCGATCGTCGGCATGGCCTGCCGCTACCCCGGTGGGGTGTCCTCTCCGGAGGAGCTGTGGCGGCTGGTGGCCGACGGTGGTGACGCCGTCACCGGCTTCCCGACCGACCGTGGCTGGGAGGTCGAGTCGCTGATCGACGAGGACCCCGACCAGCAGGGCACCAGCTACGTCAGCCAGGGTGGTTTCCTGCACGACGCCTGCGAGTTCGACCCGGCCTTCTTCGGGATCTCGCCGCGCGAGGCACTGGCGATGGACCCGCAGCAGCGGCTGCTGCTGGAGACCTCCTGGGAGGCCTTCGAGCGGGCCGGCATCGACCCGACCGGGCTCAAGGGCAGCCGGACCGGCATCTTCGCCGGCCTGATGTACCACGAGTACGCCAGCCGGCTCAGCTCGGTGCCGGAGGGCGTCGAGGGCCACCTGGGGACCGGCAGCTTCGGCAGCGTCGCCTCGGGCCGGGTCTCCTACACCCTCGGCCTGGAGGGCCCGGCGGTCACCGTCGACACCGCGTGCTCCTCCTCGCTGGTCGCCCTGCACCTGGCCGTGCAGGCGCTGCGCACCGGCGAGTGCACGCTGGCGCTGGCCGGTGGCGTCACCGTGATGGCCACGCCCGGCACCTTCGTGGAGTTCAGCCGGCAGCGCGGGCTTGCCACCGACGGGCGCTGCAAGGCCTTCTCGGCCGACGCGGACGGCACCGGCTGGGGCGAGGGCGTCGGCATGCTGCTCGTCGAGCGGCTCTCCGACGCGCGGCGCAACGGGCACCCGGTGCTGGCCATCGTGCGGGGCTCGGCGATCAACCAGGACGGCGCCAGCAACGGCCTCACCGCCCCGAACGGCCCGTCCCAGCAGCGGGTGATCCGGCAAGCGCTCGCATCGGCCGGTCTGACGCCGGGTCAGGTCGACGCGGTCGAGGCGCACGGCACCGGCACCACGCTGGGCGACCCGATCGAGGCGCAGGCCCTGCTGGCCACCTACGGCCAGGAGCGGGCGGCCGAACGGCCGCTGCTGCTCGGCTCGTTGAAGTCCAACATCGGCCACACCCAGGCGGCGGCCGGGGTCGGCGGCATCATCAAGATGGTGATGGCGATCCGCCACGGCGTGCTGCCGAAGACGCTGCACGTCAGCGAGCCGTCCCCGGACGTGGACTGGTCGGCCGGTGCGGTGGAGCTGCTGACCGAGGCGCGGGACTGGCCGGACACCGGGCAGCCGCGCCGGGCCGCCGTCTCCTCCTTCGGGTTCAGCGGCACCAACGCACACATCATCATCGAGCAGAGCATCATCGAGCAGAGCACCGCCGAGCAGGCTCCGTCGGCCGAGCAGCCGCCCGCCGAGCAGCAGCCGCCGGCCCAGGTGCAGGGCGCCGCGATCGAGGCCGACGTGCTGCCCTGGCCGGTGTCCGCCCGAGGCGCGGCGGCGCTGCGCGGGCAGGCGGCCCGGCTGGCCGCCTTCGCGGCCGTCGAGCCGGTGCCGGACGCGGCGGCCGTCGGGCTCTCGCTGGCGGTGGGCCGGGCCGCGCTGGAGCACCGGGCCGTGGTGCTCGGCACCGACCTCGCGGAGTTCGGTCGCGGACTGGAGACGCTCGCCGCCGGTGGGGTGGCCGCCGACCTGGTCGAAGGCGTGGCCCAGCCGGTCGGCAAGGTCGCCTTCGTCTTCCCCGGGCAGGGCTCGCAGTGGGCCGCGATGGGCGTCGAACTGTGGGACCGGTCGCCGGTGTTCCGCACCGCGATCGAGGAGTGCGCGGCTGCGCTCGCGCCGTTCACCGACTGGTGGCTGCCGGACGTGCTGCTCGGCCGGGCCGGCGAGGAGTGGCTGGACCGGGTCGAGGTCGTGCAGCCGGTGCTGTGGGCCGTGATGGTCTCGCTCGCCGAGGTCTGGCGGGCGGCGGGTGTCGAGCCCGCGCTGGTGGTGGGCCACTCGCAGGGCGAGATCGCGGCCGCCGTGGTGGCCGGGGTGCTGTCGCGTGCCGACGGCGCCAAGGTCGTCGCGCTGCGCAGCAAGGCGATCGCCGCCGGCCTGGAGGGCCACGGCGGCATGGTCTCGATGGCGCTGCCGGTGGCCGCGGTCCGCGAGCGGCTGGCCGCCTGGGGCGAGCAGCGGATCTCGGTGGCGGCCGTCAACGGCCCGACCTCGGTGGTGGTCGCGGGCGAGCCGGCGGCGCTGGACGAGCTGCTCGCCGGCTGCGAGGCGGACGGTGTCCGGGCCCGTCGGGTGCAGGTCAGTTACGCCTCGCACTCCGCCCAGGTCGAGGCGATCCAGGAGGAGCTGGCCACCGCGCTGGCCGGGATCGCCCCGGTCACCGGGCGGGTGCCGCTGCTCTCCACGGTGACCGGCGAGCTGCTCGACGGCGCCGCGATGGACGCCGCGTACTGGTACACCAACCTCCGCTCCACCGTGCGGTTCAGCGACGCGGTCCGGGCCGCCGTCATGGACCACGGGGTCGGCGGGTTCGTCGAGGTCAGCCCGCACCCGGTGCTGCTGACCGGCCTTCAGGAGGTCCTGGAGGAGGCCGACGCGCCGGCCGTCACCGTCGGCACGCTGCGGCGCGGTGAGGGCGGCGCCCGCCGGATGGCGGCCTCCTTCGCCGAGGCCTGGGTGCGCGGCATCGCCGTGGACTGGCAGGCCGCCGTGTTCGCGGGCACCGGCGCGCAGCGCGTCGAGCTGCCCACCTACGCCTTCCAGCGCAGCCGCTACTGGTTGGACGCGCCGAGCGCGGCCGCCGCCGAGCAGCGTGACGCCGCGCTGGATCCGGTGGAGGCGGAGTTCTGGGCGGCCGTCGAGAACGAGGACCTGACGGCGCTGGCCGGCTCGCTCGACCTGGGTGGGGACGCCCCGTTGAGCGCTGTGCTGCCCGCGCTCTCCTCCTGGCGGCGCCAGCGCCGCGAGCAGTCCGTGATCGACGGCTGGCGCTACCGGGTCGGCTGGCAAGCGCTTACCGACCTGCCCGCCCCGGTGCTCTCCGGCACCTGGCTGGTCGTCGTGCCGGCCGGCCTCACGGCGGACGCCTGGGCCGTCGGCGCCGTCCAGAAGCTCACCCAACGCGGCGCGGACCTAAAGCAGTTGGTGGTCGACGAGGCCGACCTGGAGCGGGCGGCGCTGGCCGAGCTGCTCCGCCGGGAGCTGCCGGAGGGCGCCGCGCCCGCCGGGGTGCTGTCGCTGCTCGCGCTGGACGAGACCCGCTGCCCCGCGTACCCGTCGGTGCCGTTCGGCATGGCGGGCTCGGTCGCGCTGCTCCAGGCGCTGGCGGACGCCGGGTTCGAGACGCCGGTGTGGACCGCCACCCGGGGTGCGGTGGCGGTGAACCGCGGCGAGCGGCTGGCCAGACCCGCGCAGTCACTGGTCTGGGGGCTTGGCCGGGTCGCCGCGCTGGAGGACGCGCAGCGCTGGGGCGGTCTGCTGGACCTGCCCGAAACGGTCGACGAGCGCGCCCTGGATCACCTGGTCGGCGTGCTGGCCGGCACCGGGGTCGAGGACCAGCTGGCCGTCCGGGCCGCCGGGGTGTTCGTCCGCCGCCTGCTGCACGCGCCGGCCGGCCCGGCGCAGGGCGAGAGTTGGCGGCCGAGCGGCACCGTCCTGGTCACCGGCGGCACCGGCGCGCTCGGCGCGCACGTGGCCCGCTGGCTGGCCGGCAACGGCGCCGAGCACCTGCTGCTGACCAGCCGCCGCGGCCCGGACGCCGAAGGCGCCGCCGAACTGCACGCGGAGCTCACCGCGCTGGGCGCCCAGGTCACCATCGCCTCCTGCGACGTCTCCGACCGTGCGGCGCTGGCCGAGCTGCTGGCGGGCATCCCGGCCGACCGGCCGCTGACCGCCGTGATGCACACCGCCGCAGTGCTGGACGACGCGGTCATCCAGGCCCTGACGGCCGATCAGCTGGAACGGGTGCTGCGGGTCAAGGTCGACGCCGCCCTGCACCTGCACGAGCTGACCCGCGACCTCGAGCTGTCCGCGTTCGTGCTCTTCTCCTCCTTCGCCGCCACCTTCGGCGCCCCCGGCCAGGGCAACTACGCGCCCGGCAACGCCTTCCTGGACGCGCTGGCCGAGCAGCGGCGGGCCGACGGCCTGCCCGCCACCTCGGTGGCCTGGGGGCCGTGGGGCGAGGGCGGCATGGCGGCCGAGGACGGCGTCGGCGACCGGATGCGCCGGCACGGCATCCTCGAGATGGCGCCCGGGCGGGCGGTGGCCGCCCTTCAGCAGGCGCTGGACCAGGGCGACACCGTGCTGACCGTCACCGAGATCGACTGGCAGCGCTTCGCGCTCGCCTTCACCTCGGGCCGGGTCCGGCCGCTGCTGTTCGAGCTGCCCGAGGCCGTCGCGGCCCTGGCGCGCACCGGCGGCGGCGCCGAGGAGCAGGAGAGCGCCGGCGACGGCCTGGCCGCCCGGCTCGCCGGTCTCGCGGCGGCCGAGCGCGAGGAGATCCTGCTCGACCTGGTCACCTCCCACGTCGCGGCCGCGCTCGGCTACCCGGGCCCGGAGGCGGTGGACACCGGCCGGGCCTTCAAGGAGCTCGGCTTCGACTCGCTCACCGCCGTCGAGCTGCGCAACCGGCTCGGTGCGGCCGCCGGGATCAAGCTCCCCGCCACCCTGATCTACGACCACCCCAACGCCGTCGCACTCGTGCGCCACCTCGCGGAGGAACTCTCCGGCACCGCCGGCGCGGTGGCCGCCCCGGTCGTGGTCAGGGCCGCCGACGAGCCGATCGCGATCGTCGGCATGAGCTGCCGGTTCCCCGGCGGCGTGGCCTCGCCCGAGGACCTGTGGCGGCTGCTGGTCAACGCGGGTGACGCGCTGTCGGAGTTCCCCGCCGACCGTGGCTGGGACCTCGACGCGGTCTTCAACGCCGACCGCGACCACCAGGGCACCTCCTACATCCGCGAGGGCGGGTTCCTGGACGACGCCAGCCGCTTCGACGCCGCCTTCTTCGGGATCTCGCCGCGTGAGGCGATGGCGATGGACCCGCAGCAGCGGCTGCTGCTTGAGACCTCCTGGGAGGCGCTCGAGCGGGCCGGCATCGACCCGGGCGCGCTGCGCGGCAGCCGGACCGGCGTCTTCGCCGGCACCAACGGATCGGACTACCTGGCCCTGCTGGCCGGCGCGGCCGAGTCGGCGGAGGGCCATGTCGCCACCGGCACGGCGGCCAGCGTGGTCTCCGGCCGGGTCTCCTACCTGTTCGGCCTCGAAGGCCCGGCGATGACCGTGGACACCGCCTGCTCGGCCTCGCTGGTGGCCCTGCACCTGGCGGTGCAGGCGCTGCGCAACGGCGAGTGCGAGCTGGCGCTGGCCGGTGGCGTGACCGTGATGTCGACCCCGGGGACCTTCGTCGAATTCAGCCGCCAGCAGGGGCTGGCCTCCGACGGCCGCTGCAAGCCGTTCTCGGCCGCCGCGGACGGCTTCACGCCCTCCGAGGGCGTCGGCATGCTGCTGGTCGAGCGGCTCTCCGACGCGCGGCGCAACGGGCATCCGGTGCTGGCCGTGGTGCGCGGCTCGGCGATCAACCAGGACGGTGCCAGCAACGGGCTGACGGCGCCGAACGGTCCGTCCCAGCAGCGGGTGATCCGGCAAGCGCTCTCCAGTGCGGGATTGACGGCCGCTCAGGTCGACGCGGTGGAGGCGCACGGCACCGGCACCGCGCTCGGCGACCCGATCGAGGCCCAGGCGCTGCTCGCCACCTACGGCAGGGACCGGCCCGAGGGCCGGCCGCTCTGGCTCGGTTCGGTGAAGTCCAACATCGGCCACGCGCAGGCGGCGGCCGGCCTGGCCGGCGTCATCAAGATGGTGCTGGCGATGCGGCACGGCGTGCTGCCGGAGAGCATCCACATCGACGAACCGACCCCGGAAGTGGACTGGTCGGCGGGTGCGGTGGAGTTGCTGACCGAGGCCAGGGCCTGGCCCGAGACCGGGCAGCCGCGCCGGGCGGGCATCTCCTCGTTCGGGTTCAGCGGGACGAACGCGCACATCATCCTGGAGCAGGCACCGGCCGTCGAGCAGGAGCCGGTCCTCCAGGCCGAGCCGTCCGACCCGCCGCAGGCCGGCAGCCCGGTGCTCGGCGCCGAGGTGCTGCCGTGGCTGGTGTCGGGCCGAGGCGCGCAGGCGCTGCGCGGTCAGGCGGCGCGGCTGCGGGCCTTCGCGGCCGCCGAGCCGGAGTTGGACGCGGCGGGCGTCGGCCGCTCGCTGGCGGTGGACCGCGCGGTGCTGGAACACCGGGCGGTGGTGCTGGGCGGGGACGTCGAGGAGTTGGGTCGCGGTCTGTCGGCGCTGGCCGCCGGCGAGGTCTCGGCCGAGGTGATCCAGGGGATCGCCGGTGCCCCCGGGAAGGTGGCGTTCGTCTTCCCGGGCCAGGGCTCGCAGTGGGCCGCGATGGGTGCTCGGCTCTGGGAGGAGTCGGCGGCGTTCCGGGCCTCGATCGAGGCGTGCGGCGCGACGCTGGCGCCGTTCACCGACTGGTCGTTGGAGGACGTGCTGCTCGGCCGGGCCGGTGAGGCGTGGCTGGAGCGGGTGGACGTGGTGCAGCCCGTGCTCTGGGCGGTGATGGTCTCGCTGGCGGAGGTCTGGCGCGGGGCGGGCGTCGAGCCCTCGGTCGTGCTGGGTCACTCGCAGGGCGAGATCGCGGCCGCCGTGGTCGCCGGTGCGCTGTCGCTCGAGGACGGCGCCAAGGTCGTCGCGCTGCGCAGCAAGGCGATCGCGGCCGGCCTGGCGGGCCTGGGCGGCATGGTGTCGCTGGCGCTGCCGGTGGCCGCCGTCCGCGAGCGTCTCGCCCGCTGGGGCGAGCGGCGGATCTCGGTGGCCGCCGTCAACGGGCCATCCTCGGTGGTGGTTTCGGGCGAGCCGACCGCGCTGGAGGAACTGCTGGCCGCCTGTGAGGCGGACGGTGTCCGGGCCCGGCGGATCCCGGTGGACTACGCCTCGCACTCGGCACAGGTCGAGCTGATCCGCGACGAGCTGCTCGGCGTGCTGGCCGGCATCGAGCCGCGCGCAGGGCGGGTGCCGCTGCTGTCCACGGTGACCGGCGAGCTGGTGGACGGCTCGGGCATGGACGCCGAGTACTGGTACACCAACCTCCGCGAGACCGTGCGGCTGCAGGAGGCCACCGAGGCGCTGCTCGCCACCGGCTACGGGACGTTCATCGAGGTCAGCCCGCATCCGGTGCTGGTGATGGCGGTTCAGGAGAGCATCGAGGAGGCGGACCGCGACGCGGTGGCCTTCGGCACGCTGCGCCGTGGCGAGGGCGGCGCCCGCCGGGTGCTGGCCTCGTTCGCCGAGGCCTGGGTGCGCGGTGTCGCGGTGGACTGGCAGGCCGCCGTCTTCGCGGGCACCGGCACGCGGCGGGTCGAGTTGCCGACCTACGCCTTCCAGCGCCGCCGCTTCTGGCCCGAGGCGGCCAGGCCCGAGACCTGGTCCGGGCAGGCCGGCAACGACCCGGTGGAGACGGCGTTCTGGGAGGTCGTCGAGAGCGAGGACCTGGCGGCGCTGGCCGGCTCGCTCGACCTCGGCGGGGAGGCCCCGCTGAGCGCCGTGCTGCCCGCGCTCTCCTCCTGGCGGCGCCGGCGCCGCGAGCAGTCCGCCATCGACGGCTGGCGTTACCGGGTCGGTTGGCAGGCGCTCACCGACCTGCCGGCCGCGCCGAGCCTGGCCGGCACCTGGGCGGTCATCGTGCCCGAGGAACTCGCCGAGCAGGGCTGGGTGGCCGACACCGCCCGGGCCCTGGACCGGGCCGGCGCGGAGGTGCGGACGTTCAGCCTCAGCGGGCTCGACCTGGACCGGGAGGCGCTGGTCGACGTGCTCCGCAAGGAACTTGGCGATGTGGTCGAGCTGACCGGCGTGCTCTCGCTGCTCGCGCTGGACGAGCGGCCGCACCAGGACCACCCGGGCCTGCCGCTGGGCCTGGCCGGGACCGTCGGGCTGGTCCAGGCACTCGGCGACGCCGGGTTCGAGGCGCCGCTGTGGTGCGCCACCCGGGGTGCGGTGGCGGTGAACCGCGGCGAGCGGCCGGCCGGACCCGCGCAGTCGCTGGTCTGGGGTCTCGGCCGGGTCGCGGCGCTCGAGCAGCCGCAGCGCTGGGGCGGCCTGCTGGACCTTCCCGAGCGGATCGACGAGCGCGCGCTGGACCGGCTGGTCGGCGTGCTGGCCGGCGCCGGGGTCGAGGACCAGCTGGCCGTCCGGGCCTCCGGGGTGTTCGTCCGCCGGCTGCTGCCCGCGCCCGCGGGCCTCGCGCCTGAGGCGAGTTGGCGCCCGAGCGGCACCGTCCTGGTCACCGGCGGCACCGGCGCGCTCGGCGCGCACGTGGCCCGCTGGCTGGCCGGCAACGGCGCCGAGCACCTGCTGCTGACCAGCCGTCGCGGCCCGGACGCCGAAGGCGCCGCCGAACTGCACGCGGAACTCACCGCGCTGGGCGCCCAGGTCACCATCGCCTCCTGCGACGCGGCCGATCGGGCGGCGCTCGCCGAACTCCTGGCCGCCGTACCGGCGGACCGGCCGCTCACCGCGGTCGTGCACACCGCGGGCGTGCTGGACGACGGCGTGCTCGACTCGCTGACGCCCGACCGGGTCGCCGGGGTGCTGCGTCCGAAGGTGGACGCCGTGCTCAACCTGCACGAGCTGACCCGAGAGTCGGACCTGACGGCCTTCGTCCTGTTCTCCGGCATCGCCGGCACGCTGGGCGACCCCGGGCAGGGCAACTACGCGGCCGCCAACGCCTTCCTGGACGCCTTCGCCGAGCACCGCCGGGCCCAGGGCCTGCCCGCCACCTCGGTCGCCTGGGGCCGCTGGGGCGAGTCGGGCATGGCGGCCGACGGCCTGATCGGCGACCGCCTGGACCGGGCCGGACTGCCCGGCATGCGGCCCGAGTCGGCGATCGCCGCCCTCCAGCAGGCGTTGGACCTGGACGAGACCGTGGTCACCATCGCTGACATCGTCTGGGAGCGGTTCGCGCCCGGCTTCACGGCCGTGCGCGCCTCCGCCCTGCTGGACGAACTGCCCGCCGCCCGCCGGCAGTCCGGTGGCGAGGAGGCCGGCGCGCAGGCGGCGCCGAGCGACGCCGCCGAGCTGCGCCGGCGCCTGGCGGGGATGGCGGAGCTGGAGCGCGAGCAGGCCGTCCTCGACCTGGTCCGGGCCCACGCGGCGGCGGCGCTCGGCCACGCGACGGTGGACGAGGTGGTCGGCGGCCGGGCGTTCAAGGAGCTCGGACTGGACTCGCTGACCGCGCTGGAGCTGCGCAACCGGCTCAGCGCCGCCACCGGGCTGCGGCTGCCGGCGACGTTGGTCTTCGACTTCCCGACCCCGGCCGCGCTGGCCACCCGGCTGCGGGCGGAGCTGCTGCCCACCGGCGGCGGGCAGGGCGAGCCCTCGCTGGCCGACCTCGACCGGCTGGAGGCCGCGCTGGCGGCGGTCTCCGCCGACGAGGACACCCGCGCGGACGTCGCCGCCCGCCTCCAGGCCCTGGCGGCCCGGTGGAGCGGCGCGCCGCGCGAGCGGGAGGCCGAGGAGCAGGTGACCGAGAAGCTGCAGGCGGCCTCGGCCGACGAGCTGTTCGCCTTCATCGACAACGAGTTGGGCATCGCCTGACGGGCCCGCCTCCGTGGGCGCGGCCCGTGCGGCCCGCACGGCCGCGCCCACGACCGGACCGGGCCCGGATCGGCCCGCAACTACTTGCAGCAGTGATCGAATTGGGTGAGGTTCCAACAGTGGATCAGGAAAAGCTCCTCGACTATCTGAAGCGCGTCACGGCGGATCTGCACCAGACCCGCCAGCGGCTGCGTGAGGCGGAGTCGGGCGACTCCGAGCCGATCGCCCTGGTCTCGATGAGCTGCCGGTTCGCGGGCGGGGTGAACTCTCCCGAAGATCTCTGGCAGTTGGTGGCCGAGGGCCGCGATGCGATCGGCGACTTCCCGGCCGACCGGGGCTGGGACATGGAGTCGCTCTTCGACGAGGACCCCGAGCAGCAGGGCACCAGCTACACCCGGCAGGGCGGCTTCCTGTACGACGCAACCGAGTTCGACGCCGCCTTCTTCGGCATCAGCCCCCGCGAGACGCTCGGCATGGATCCGCAGCAGCGGCTGCTGCTCGAGGCGTCCTGGCAGGTGCTGGAGCGGGCGGGCATCGATCCGACCTCGCTCAAGGGCAGCCGGACCGGTGTCTTCGCCGGGACCAACGGCCAGGACTACGGCGAGCTGCTCTACCAGGTGCCCGAGGGAGTCGAGGGCTACACCCTCACCGGCAACTCGGCGGCCGTGCTCTCCGGCCGGCTCTCCTACACCTTCGGCCTGGAGGGCCCGGCCGTCACCGTCGACACCGCCTGCTCCTCCTCGCTGGTCGCCCTGCACCTCGCGGTGCAGGCGCTGCGCCAGAAGGAATGCTCGCTGGCGCTGGCCGGCGGCGTCACGGTGATGTCCAGCCCGCGGGCGTTCATCCAGTTCAGCCGCCAGCGCGGGCTCGCCGCCGACGGCCGCTGCAAGTCCTTCGCCGCCGCCGCCGACGGCACCGGCTGGGGCGAGGGCGTCGGCATGCTGCTGCTGGAGCGGCTCTCCGACGCCCAGCGCAACGGCCACCCGGTGCTCGCGGTGATCCGCGGCTCGGCGGTCAACCAGGACGGCGCTTCGAACGGTCTGACCGCGCCGAACGGCCCCTCCCAGCAGCGGGTCATCCGCCAAGCGCTCTCCAGCGCGGGGCTGACGCCCGGTCAGGTCGACGTGGTCGAGGCGCACGGCACCGGGACGGTGCTCGGCGACCCGATCGAGGCCCAGGCCCTGCTGGCCACCTACGGGCTGGAGCGGCCCGAGGACCGGCCGCTCTGGCTGGGCTCGGTCAAGTCGAACCTGGGCCACACCCAGGCCGCCGCCGGTGTCGCGGGCATCATCAAGATGGTGCAGGCGATGCGCCACGGCGTGCTGCCCAAGACCCTGCACGTGGACGAGCCTTCGCCGCACGTCGACTGGACCTCGGGCGGCGTGGCGCTGCTCGAAGAGGCCCGGCCGTGGCCGGAGACCGGCGAGCCGCGCCGCGCGGGCATCTCCTCGTTCGGCGTCAGCGGCACCAACGCCCACATCATTGTCGAGCAGAGCATCATCGAGCAGGCACCCGAGGTCGAGCAGGCACCCGCGGTCGAGCCGTCCGCCGGCCGGACCCCGGCGGCCGCCGCCCCCGCGCTGCTGCCGCACCTGGTCTCGGGCCGGACGGCCGAGGCGCTGCGGGCCCAGGCCGCCCGGCTGCGGGCCCACCTGGAGACCGTCCCGGACCTCGCCCCGGCCGACCTCGCCCACTCGCTGGCCACCACCCGCGCCGCCCTGGACCACCGCGCCGTCGTGCTGGCCGCCGACCGCGCCGAACTGCTGACCGGCCTGGACGCGTTGGCCGCCGATGAGAGCGCGCCGCAGCTGGTGCGCGGCGTCGCCGCCACGGGCCGCACGGCCTTCCTCTTCACCGGCCAGGGCAGCCAGCGCGCCGGGATGGGCGCGGAGCTGTACAGCGCTTTCCCGGCGTTCGCGCAGGCCTACGACGAGGTCTGCGTGGAGCTCGACCGGCACCTGGCGACGCCGCTGAAGGACGCCGACGCGCTGATCGACGAGACCGCCTACACCCAGCCGGCGCTGTTCGCGATCGAGGTGGCGCTCTTCCGGCTGCTGGAATCCTGGGGCCTGGCACCGGACTTCCTGGCCGGCCACTCGATCGGCGAGCTGGCCGCCGCGCACGTCGCGGGGGTCCTGTCGCTCGCCGACGCGGCCGAGCTGGTGGCGGCGCGCGGCCGGCTGATGCAGGAACTGCCGCGCGGCGGTGCGATGGTGTCGCTCCAGGCGGCCGAGGACGAGGTGCTGCCGCTGCTCGCGGGCCGCGCCGACACGGTGGGCATCGCCGCCGTCAACGGCCCGAGCGCCGTGGTGATTTCGGGCGCCGAGGACGACGTGCTGGCCATCGCCGGGCACTTCGAGGAGCTGGGCCGCAAGACCAAGCGCCTCACCGTCAGCCACGCCTTCCACTCCCCGCTGATGGACGGCATGCTGGCGCAGTTCCGCAAGATCGCCGAGGGCCTGGACTACCAGCCGCCGCGGATCCCGATCATCTCCACCGTCACCGGCGCCTCGCTGAGTGCCGAGGAGGTCTGCTCGCCCGAGTACTGGGTGCGCCACGTCCGCGAGGCCGTCCGTTTCCTGGACGCCGTCCGCCGGCTCGACGCCAGCGGTGTCACCAGCTACCTGGAGCTCGGCCCCGAGGGCGTCCTCACCGCGATGGCCCAGCACTGCCTCGGCGAGCAGGCCGACGGCGCCGCCCTGGTGCCCACGCTGCGCGCCGGCCGCCCCGAGGTGCGGAGCCTGCTGACCGCGCTCGCGCTGGCCCACGTGCACGGCGCCGCGCCCGACTGGTCCGCCGTCAGCGCCGCTTGGGGCGGCGCCCGGGTGGACCTGCCCACCTACGCCTTCCAGCGCCGCCGCCACTGGCCCGAGCCGCTGGCCGGCTGGCTCGGCGACGTCGCCTCGGCCGGTCTCGGCACGGCCGACCACCCGCTGCTCGGCGCCGCCGTCGCGCTCGCCGACGCGGACGGGGTGCTCTTCACCGGGCTGCTCTCACTGCGGACCCACCCCTGGCTGGCCGACCACGCCGTCATGGGCAGCGTGCTGCTGCCCGGCACGGCCTTCGTCGAGCTCGCGATCCGGGCCGGCGACCACGTAGGCTGCCACCAGCTCGCCGAACTGACCCTGCAGGCCCCGCTCGTGCTGCCCGAGCACGGTGCCGTCCAGATCCAGCTCGCGGTGGGGGAGGCGGACGCCACCGGCGCCCGCGGCTTCACCCTGCACTCCCGTCCCGAGCCCGAGGAGGCCGTCAGCGGCGCGGCCCTGACCGCCGAGCACGCCTGGACCCGGCACGCCACCGGCATCCTCGCGCCCGCCGGTACCGGCCACCGCGCCGAGCCGCTCGGCCTGGACAGCTGGCCGCCGGCCGGCGCCACCCCGGTCGAGACCGAGGGCCTCTACGACTTCCTGGCCGAGGCCGGGTTCGGCTACGGCCCCACCTTCCAGGGCCTGCGCGCCGCCTGGCAGTCGGGCGACGAGATCTTCGCCGAGGTGCGGCTGCCCGAGCAGGCCAGGGCCGAGGCCCGCCGGTTCGGCCTGCACCCCGCCCTGCTGGACGCCGCCCTGCACGGCGTGGGCATGGGCACCCTGCTGAGCCCCAGCGAGTCCGGGCGGCTCCCGTTCGCCTGGAGCGGCGTCACCCTGCACGCCTCGGGCGCCGACACCCTGCGGGTGCGGCTCTCCCCGGCCGGTGCGGACGCCGTCTCGGTCACCGTCGCCGACGGCACCGGCGCCCCGGTCGCCCACATCGACTCGCTGCTGCTGCGCCCGGTCTCGGCCGCCCAGGTGCGGGCCGCCCGCGGCGCCCACGTGGAGTCGCTGTTCACCGTGGAGTGGCAGCCCGCCTCTCTCGGTGGTGCGGACACCGCGGGGTGGGCGCTGCTCGGCGCCGAGCGGCTCGCCCTCGATCTGCCCGGACACGCCGACCTGACCGCGCTGGCCGCGGCCATCGACGCCGGCGCGACGCCGCCCACCACCGTGCTCACCGTGGTGGCGGCCGAGCCCGGCGAGCTGCCGCAGGCGGCGCACGCGACGGCCCGCCGCGCCCTCGCCCTGGTCCAGGAGTGGCTGGCCGCCGACGAGTTCGCCGACGCTCGGCTGGTGCTGGCCACCCGCGGCGCGCTGGCCGTCAGCGCCGGCGAGGCGGTCGCCGAGCTGGCCGCCGCCACCGTCTGGGGCCTGGTCCGCTCGGCCCAGACCGAGAACCCGGGCCGCCTGGTGCTGCTCGACCTGGACGGCGACGAGGCTTCGCTGCGGGCGCTGCCCGCCGCCCTGAGCACCGCGCTGGCCGCCGACGAGTCGCAGCTGGCGCTGCGCGAGGGCGTCCTGTTGCTGCCCCGGCTGGCCCGGGTCGCCGCCCCCGCCGACGACGTCTCGCCCGGTCTCGAGGTGGGCCCGGACGGCACCGTGCTGGTCACCGGCGCCACCGGCACGCTGGGCCGGCTGGTCGCCCGTCACCTGGTCGCCGTGCACGGCGTGCGGCACCTGCTGCTGGTCTCCCGGCGCGGCGCCGAGGCGGCCGGCGCGGCCGAACTCGCCGCCGAGCTCGGCGAGTCGGGCGCTTGTGTCCGGTTCGCCGCCTGCGATGTGGCCGACCGCGAAGCGCTGGCCGCGCTGCTCGACTCGCTCGCGCCGGAGCACCCGCTGAGCGCCGTGGTGCACACCGCCGGCGTGCTGGACGACGGCATCGTCTCCGCGCTCACCCCCGAGCGGCTGACCCCCGTGCTGCGTCCCAAGGTCGACGCGGCCTGGCACCTGCACGAGCTGACGAAGGATCAGGACCTCACCGCCTTCGTGCTCTTCTCGGCGGCGGCGGCCACCCTCGGCGGACCCGGCCAGGCCAACTACGCCGCCGCCAACGCCTTCCTGGACGCGCTCGCGCAGGACCGCCGGGCCGCGGGGCTGCCCGCCACCGCGCTGGCCTGGGGCCTGTGGGCCGAACGCAGCGGCATGACCGGCAGCTTGGAGGCGGCCGACCTCCAGCGGATGGCTCGCGGCGGGGTCGCCGCGCTCTCCTCCGAGCAGGGCCTGTCGCTGCTCGACACCGCTGCCGCGCTGGGCGGTGCGAGCTACGTCCCGATCCACCTGGACCTGGCCGGGCTGCGGGCCCAGGCCGCGAGCTCGGCGCTGCCCGCCCTGCTGCGCGGCCTGGTCCGGGCGCCGGCCCGGCGTGCCGCGCAGGTCGAGCAGGCCGCCGGCTCGCTCGGCGAGCAGCTGGCCGCGCTGCCGGCCGCCGAGCGGAGCAAGGCGCTGCTGGCCCTGGTCACCGGTGAGGTGGCCGCCGTGCTCGGCCACGGCGGCGCCGACGCCATCGAGCCGAACCTGGCCTTCAAGGAGCTCGGCTTCGACTCGCTGACCGCCGTCGAGCTGCGCAACCGGCTGACCGCCGCGACCGGCCTGCGGCTGCCGGCCACCCTGGTCTTCGACTACCCGAACCCGGCCGCCCTCGCCGACCAGCTGGGCGCCGAACTCCTCGGCTCGGTCCAGAGCGTGGCCACCCCGGCCGGACCGCGCGCCAGCACCACCGGCGTCGCCGACGACCCGATCGCGATCATCGGCATGGCCTGCCGCTACCCGGGTGGGGTGACCACGCCCGAGGAGCTCTGGCAGCTGGTCACCAGCGGCCGCGACGGCATCTCCGGATTCCCCACCGACCGCGGCTGGCTGGTGGACGCGCTGCACAGCGCCGACGCCGAGCGGGCGGCCGCCGCGCTGCAGGGCGGGTTCCTGCATGACGCCAGCGCCTTCGACCCCGGCTTCTTCGGCATCAACCCGCGTGAGGCGCTGGCGATGGACCCGCAGCAGCGGCTGCTGCTCGAGGCGTCCTGGGAGGCCTTCGAGCGGGCCGGCATCGACCCGACCTCGGTCAAGGGCAGCCGGACCGGCGTCTTCGCGGGCGTGATGTACCACGACTACGTCACCCGGCTGCCCGCCGTCCCCGAGGACGTCGCGGGTTACCTCGGCACCGGCGGCTCCGGCAGCGTGGCCTCGGGCCGGGTCTCCTACACCTTCGGCCTGGAGGGGCCGGCGGTCACCGTGGACACCGCGTGCTCGTCCTCGCTGGTCGCCCTCCACCTGGCCGCCCAGGCGCTGCGCAGCGGCGAGTGCTCGCTGGCGCTGGCGGGCGGCGTGACCGTGATGGCCACGCCCGACACCTTCGTCGACTTCGCCCGCCAGGGCGGCCTGTCCTCCACCGGCCGCTGCAAGTCCTTCTCCGCCGACGCGGACGGGACCAGCTGGGCCGAGGGCGTGGGCATGCTGCTCGTCGAGCGGCTCTCCGACGCCCGTCGCAACGGGCACCCGGTGCTGGCGATCGTCCGGGGCACGGCGGTGAACCAGGACGGCGCTTCGAACGGTCTGACGGCGCCGAATGGTCCCTCGCAGCAGCGGGTGATCCGGCAAGCGCTTTCCAACGCCGGGCTGACGGCCGATCAGGTCGACGCGGTCGAGGCACACGGCACCGGCACCTCGCTGGGCGACCCGATCGAGGCGCAGGCGCTGCTCGCCACCTACGGCCAGGAGCACGGTGCGGAGCAGCCGCTCTGGCTGGGCTCGATCAAGTCGAACCTCGGGCACACCCAGGCCGCCGCCGGCGCCGCCGGGATCATCAAGATGGTGATGGCGATGCGGCACGGCCTGCTGCCGCAGACGCTGCACGTCGGTGAGCCGACCCCGCACGTGGACTGGACGGCGGGCGCCGTCGAGCTGCTGACCGAGGCACGGGACTGGCCGGAGACCGGCCGGCCGCGCCGGGCGGGCGTCTCGTCCTTCGGCGTCAGTGGCACCAACGCGCACGTCGTTATCGAGCAGGCACCGCTCGCTGCGGCTGAGCCCGCCACCCCGGTCGAGCCTGCCGCACCGGCCGCGCTGCCCTGGGTGCTCTCCGCCAAGACCCGCGAGGCGCTGCGGGATCAGGCGGGCCGGCTGCACGAGCAGCTGACCGCCGACGAGGCGTCGCACCCGCTCGACGTCGCCTTCTCACTGGCCACCACGCGCGCCGGCCTGGAGCAGCGTGCCGCAGTGGTCGGCGGCGACCGGATGGACCTGCTGCGCGGCCTGGCGGCACTGGCCGCCGGCGAGCCGGCCGGGCAGCTGGTCGAGGGCACCGCCGGCAGCACGCTGCGGACGGCGTTCCTGTTCACCGGTCAGGGCAGCCAGCGGGCTGGGATGGGTGGCGAGCTGTACAGCGCTTTCCCGGTGTTCGCCGCGGCGTATGACGCCGTGTGTGCGGAGCTGGACCGGTGGTTGGAGACGCCGCTCAAGGACGCCGACGCGCTGATCGACCAGACCGCGTACACCCAGCCGGCGCTCTTCGCCGTTGAGGTGGCGCTGTTCCGGCTGGTGGAGTCGTGGGGTGTGCGGCCTGACTTCCTGGCCGGGCACTCGATCGGTGAGCTGGCGGCCGCGCATGTGGCGGGTGTGTTCTCGCTGGCGGACGCGGCCAGGCTGGTGGCGGCGCGCGGCCGTCTGATGCAGGCGCTGCCGTCCGGTGGCGCGATGGTGGCCGTGCAGGCCGCCGAGGACGAGGTGCTGCCGCTGCTGGCGGACCGCGCGGATGTCGGTATCGCCGCCGTCAACGGGCCTACGTCTGTGGTGATTTCGGGTGCCGAGCAGGCCGTGGCCGAGGTGGCCGAGAAGCTCGCGGCCGACGGTCGCAAGACGAAGCGGCTGACCGTCAGCCACGCGTTCCACTCGCCGCTGATGGACGGCATGCTCGCCGAATTCCGTGCGATCGCAGCCGAGTTGACCTTCAACGCCCCGCAGATCCCGATCGTCTCGACGCTCGACCAGAGCGCCGACCTGACGTCCCCCGAGTACTGGGTGCGTCACGTCCGCGAGGCCGTCCGCTTCGCCGACGCGGTCGTGACCCTGGGGCGCGAGGGCGTGCGCACTTTCGTGGAGTTGGGCCCGGACGGCACGTTGTCGGCCCTCGCGCAGGAGTGCGTGACCGCCGAGGAAGGCGCTTTCACCCCGGTACTGCGCCGTGACCGCGCCGAGGCGCAGACGTTCACCACCGCGCTCGCCCAGTTGCACGTGCGCGGCGCCAAGCTCGACTGGCCGGCGGTCTTCGCCGGCACCGGCGCCCGCCGGATCGAGCTGCCGACCTACGCGTTCCAGCGCGAGCGCTACTGGCTGGAGGCCCCGGCGCTGTGGGCCGCCGATGTCGCCTCGGCCGGGCTGCTGGCCCCCGTGCACCCGCTGCTCGGTGCCGCCGCCCCGCTGGCCGAGTCGGACGGCTTCCTGTTCACCGGGCGGCTCGCGCTGGACACCCACCCCTGGCTGGCCGATCACGCCGTCTCCGGGACCGTGCTGCTGCCCGGCACCGCCTTCGTCGAACTCGCGGTCCGCGCCGGCGACCAGGCGGGTTGCGACCGGCTGGAAGAGCTCACCCTGCAAGCGCCGCTGCTGCTGCCGCCGAGCGGTGCGCTGCAGTTGCAGCTCTGGCTCGGCGCCGCCGACGAGTCCGGCACCAGGCCGCTCTCGGTCTACTCCCGTCCCGAGGACGCGGAGGCCGACGAGCCGTGGACCAAGCACGCCGGCGGCGCGCTGGGCACCGGCGGAGTGCGTGAGCCGGCCGAGGCCGGCGACCTCGCCGTCTGGCCGCCGGTGGACGCGGTGCCGCTGGAGACCACCGGCTTCTACGAGCGCCTGGCGGTCGGCGGATTCGCCTACGGGCCCGCCTTCCAGGGGCTGACCGCCGCCTGGCAGCGCGGCGAGGAGATCTTCGTCGAGGTCTCGCTGCCGGAGGGCACCGAGCCGGACGCGAGCCTGTTCGGGCTGCACCCCGCGCTGCTCGACGCCGCGCTGCACGGCACCTTCCTCCAGGGGAGCGGCGCCGAAGGGGGCCGGCTGCCGTTCTCGTGGAGCGGCGTCACGCTGCACGCCGCCGGGGCGAGCGCGTTGCGCGCACGGATCACCCCGCAGGGCACGGACGCGGTCGCCCTCACGCTCGCCGACGCCACCGGCGAGCCGGTGGCCACCGTGGAGTCGCTGGTGCTGCGCCCGATCGGCGCCGACCAGCTGCGCGGCGCCGCCCGCGGCACTCACCACGACTCGCTCTTCCACGTCGACTGGTCTGCCCTGCCGGCCGCGGCCGAGGTGACGCAGGACGGCCGCTGGGCGGTCGTCGGCGGCGACTCGGACCTGTCCGGCGCCTTCGCCGCCGCGGGCTTCGCGGTCGACACCTTCGCCGATCTGGCGGCGGTGGCTGCGGGTGGGACGGTGCCGGACGTGGTCTTCGTGCCGTGCTCGCCCTCGGCCGTCGGTGAGTTGTCGGCGGATGTGGTGCGGGAGGCGACGCACCGGGTGCTGGGCCTGGCTCAGGCCTGGCTCGCCGAGGAGCGGTTCGCGGACTCGCGGCTGGTGTTGGTGACCCGGGGTGCGGTGGCGCCGTTGGCGGGGGAGGAGTTGGCCGATCCGGCGCATGCCGCCGTCTGGGGTCTGGTTCGTTCCGCGCAGGCGGAGAATCCCGAGCGGTTCGTGCTGCTGGACCTGGACGACACCGAGGCCTCGGTCGCCGCGTTGCCGGCCGCGCTGGTGCTGCCCGAGTTCGAGCTGGCGCTGCGTCAGGGATCCTGCTACGCACCGAGGTTGGCGCGACTGGCGACCGATGACGCGCTTGCCGAGCCGCAGGACGCGGTTGCCTGGCGCCTGGGCATCCCGGTCAAGGGTGCGCTCGACAACCTGGCGCTGATCGAGCACCCGGCGGCCGTCGCGCCGCTGGAGCCCGGCAGCGTGCGGATCGGGGTGCGGGCCAGCGGCCTGAACTTCCGTGACGTGCTGAACGCGTTGGGGATGTACCCGGGCAACGCCGGTCTGCTGGGCCTGGAAGGCGCCGGCGTGGTGCTGGAGGTGGCAAGTGACCTCACCGATCTCGCGGTCGGTGACCGGGTGTTCGGCATGATGTCCGGCGGGTTCGGCCCGGTCGCCGTGGTCGACCGCCGGATGATCGCCAGGATGCCCGCCAGCTGGAGCTTCACCGAGGCGGCCTCCGTCCCGGTGGTCTACCTGACCGCGTACTACGCGCTGGTGGATCTGGCGGAGTTGCGGGCGGGTGAGTCGATCCTGGTGCACGCGGCGGCCGGTGGCGTCGGGATGGCGGCCGTGCAGCTGGCCCGTCACCTCGGCGCGGAGGTCTACGGCACGGCGAGCGCGGGCAAGTGGGACGCTCTTCGCGCGCTGGGGCTGGATGATGCGCACATCGCGTCTTCGCGTGATCTGGAGTTCGAGGAGCGGTTCCGCTCGGCGACCAGTGGTCGTGGTGTGGATGTGGTCCTTGACTCGCTGGCACGGGAGTTCGTGGACGCCTCGCTGCGGCTGCTGCCGCGTGGCGGGCGGTTCGTGGAGATGGGCAAGACCGACGTCCGCGACCCCGAGCAGGTGGCTTCCGAGCACCCGGGCGTGCGCTACCAGGGCTTCGACCTGATCGAGGCCGGCCCGCAGCGCACCGGCGAGATGCTCGCCGCCGTCCTGGAGCTCTTCGAGCAGGGTGCGTTGGCGCATCTGCCGATCGCGACCTGGGACGTTCACCGGGCGCCGGAGGCGTTCCGTTTCGTCTCGCAGGCCAAGCACATCGGCAAGGTCGTGCTCACCGTCCCGGCCCCGCTGGACCAGGACGGCACCGTCCTGATCACCGGCGCGACCGGCACCCTCGGGGCGCTGGTGGCCCGGCACTTGGTGGTCGAGCATGGTGCCCGGCATCTGCTGCTCACCAGCCGGCGCGGCGCCGACGCCCCGGGCGCGGCCGAACTCACGGCCGAGCTGCAGCAGTTGGGTGCCTCGGTGACCGTCGCGGCGTGCGATGCGGCCGACCGGGCCGGGCTCGCGGCGCTGCTCGGCTCGCTGGCGCGCCCGCTGACCGCCGTCGTGCACACGGCGGGCGTGCTGGACGACGGGGTGGTCAACGCCCTGACGCCCGAGCGCCTGGACACCGTGCTACGGCCCAAGGTGGATGCCGCGCTCAACCTGCACGAGCTGACCGCCGGACTCGACCTGTCGGCCTTCGTGCTCTTCTCCTCCGTCGCCGGCACCTTCGGCGGCGCCGGGCAGGGCAACTACGCGGCTGCAAACGCCTTCCTGGACGCGCTGGCGACCAAGCGCACCCGGGCGGGCCTGCCCGCGCTCTCGCTGGCCTGGGGCCTGTGGGCCGAGAGCAGCGGCATGACCGGCGACCTGGCGCAGGCGGACCTGGAGCGGATGGCCCGCGGCGGCATCACCCCGCTCTCCTCCGCCCAGGGCCTGGCGCTGCTCGACACCGCCGCGACGCTGGGCCGCGGCACCGTCGCCGCGATGGGCCTGGACGTCGCCGGGCTGCGCGACCACGCCGACCCGGCCACCGTCCCGCCGCTGCTGCGCGGCCTGGTGCGCGGCCCCGCGCGCCGCGCCGCCCGTGCCGCGGCCGGGGTGGTGGAGGGGCCGACGCTGGAGCAGCGCCTGAGCGGCCTGGCGCAGGACGAGCGCCGCAAGCTGCTGCTCGAACTGGTCTGCGTCCAGGTCGCCGCCGTCCTCGGGTACTCCGGACCGGAGGTCGTCGAGGCCGAACGGGCCTTCAAGGAGATCGGGTTCGACTCGCTGACCGGCATCGAGCTGCGCAACCGGATGAACGCGGCCACCGGCCTGCGGCTCTCCGCGACGCTGGTCTTCGACTACCCGACGCCCGCCGCACTCGCCGAGCTGCTGCTCGCCGAGATCACCCCGGCCCCGGCCGCCGCCGCACAGTCGCTGCTGGCCGAACTCGACCGCCTGGAGGCGGCGTTCACGGCAGCTCCGGTGCCCGACGGCGAGCTGCGCGGCAGCCTGGCGGCCCGGCTGCAGGCGATGCTGGGCCGGCTCGGCGAGCCCGCCGCGCCCACGGCGGTGGCGGGTGGTGGCGCGGTGGACGGCGGGCAGCTCAAGGCGGCTTCCGACGACGAGCTGTTCGCGTTCATCAACGACCAGCTCGGCCGCTCCCATGGAGGCGGCAACTGACCACCTGAGAGACGGAGTTGCCGCGGCCCCGGCCCGACGCAGTCGGTGCCGGACCGGGGCCGCGGCAAGGCTTCCCGCCTCGAAGAGCCGCGCCCGACGACCCCGCCAGGGCGCAGGAACGCCACAAGAGATTGCGATCACGTTGAGTACCCAACAGGAGAACCAACGCCCGCCCGCTGCACCGGCGGTGAGCACCTCCGCCGGCTCGCAGCCGTACAGCCGAGTCATGACGCCGATGGAGCGGGCCTTCCTGGGCCTGCGGCCGGCGCAGAGCGTCGTCCAGCACGTGGTGGAGGGCGAGGGAGTCCTGCCGGCCGGCGAGCTCGCCGCCGCGCTGGCGGCCGCGGCCGCGGCGTCCCCGGGCATGCGGCTGGTCCGCCGGGGCCGGGACTGGGTCGACAGCGGCAAGGCTCCCGAGCTGCACGTCCTGGCGGCGGGCAGCTTCGACAACGAGCGCTTCGACAGCCCCGCGCTGCACTGCGGGCTCGACGGCAGCGGCCCGACCTGTGAGGTGGTGCTGATCCCCGGCACGCCGACCACGCTGCTGTTCCGCGCCTTCCACGGCATCACCGACGCCCGCGGGCTGCAGCTGTGGGCCGCCGACGTCTTCCGGGTGCTGCGTGGGGAGCCGCCGCTGGGCTACGACGCCACCGCCGACCACCACGAGTTCGCCGAGCGCGTCGCCGGCCACCAGCCGCCGCCGGCGCCCGCCGCCGCGCTGGAGTGGCCCTCGCTGCTGGGTCACCCGGTGCCGGACCCGAGCCGGCTGCTCTGGCGCCGCCGCACGATCGACGGCCGCCATCCGGCGGCGGTGGCCAAGGTGGCAGCCGCGCTCGCCGCGACCACCGAGTCCGGCGCCGGCCGGTTCTTCGTCCCGGTGGACCTGCGCCGCCACGATCCCGAGCTGCGCTCGACCGCCATGCTGGCGCACAGCCTGAGCGTGGACGTCGCGGCCGGGGAGCAGTGGCAGCAGGTGCACGAGCGGCTGCTCGGCTCGCTGGTCAAGCGCGAGGAACTGGCGCTGCCACTGGGCTCCTGGCTGCTGCGGGTGCCGGTGCCGCTGCTGCGGGTGTTCAACGCCGGGATCGAGCGGTCCGCCGCGCGCAGGCGCCGCCACTCCGGCACCGCCCTGCTCTCGCACCTGGGCGGCATCGAGCTCGCCGAGCTGTCCACCGAGGGCTTCCGGGCCGACGCCTACTACTCGCTGGGCAGCACCAGCCCCGGCGGCCCGCCCGAGATCGACCTGATGGAGTGCCCCGGCCGCACCGAGGTCACCGTCGCCTGGCATGACGAGCCGGGAATGGCGGAACGCGTCGAAGGCCTGCTGGAGACGATCACGGACGCGCTCTCCCCGCCCGCACACCGCCAGTGGGCCGGCAACCGCACCGAGCGTGCGCTGCCCAGCGAGCGCTCGGTGGTCGAGCTCTTCCGCGAGCAGGTCGAGCGCACCCCGGACCGGATCGCGCTGAGCGGCCCCGAGGGCAAGGTGACCTACGCCGAACTGAGCCGCCGGGCGGACCGCGTCGCCGCCGAACTGCGCAGACAGGGCGTGGGACCGGGCAGCGTGGTCGGCCTGCTGGCCGGCCGCACGGTGGCGGCGCTGGCCGGACTGTGGGGGGTACTGCGGGCGGGGGCCTGTTACCTGCCACTGGACACCCGGCACCCCGACGCCCGGATCGCCGATCTGCTCGCGGACGCCGAGAGCGGCCACTGCCTGCTGGAGCGGGCCTACGAGCAGCGCGACTGCCTGCCGACGGGCTGCCAACCGCTGCTGCTGGACGAGTTGGCCCTGGACGGCGACGCGCCCGCGGACTTCCAGGACGCGTCCATCGATCGTTCAGATCTCGTCTACATCATATACACCTCGGGATCGACCGGGCGCCCCAAGGGCGTTCAGATCGAGCACCACAGTCTGGCCAACTACGTGCACTGGGCCACCCGTGCCTTCGGGGTGGACGCCGACACCCGGCTGCCGCTGATCACCTCACCCTCCTTCGACGTCACGGGCACCTCGGTCTTCCTGCCGCTGCTGGCCGGCGGTGAGGTGATCCTGCTGCGCGAGGAGCCCAACCACCTGTCGCTGGGCCGCCTGTTGGAGCAGTCGGGCGCCAACACGCTGAATCTGACGCCCTCCCACCTCGACCTGATCGGCCGCCTCGACCTGACGCCCACCGGCTACCGCACGGTGCTGGTGATCGGTGAGCAGTTGCGGGTGGAGGTCGCCGCCCGGGCCCAGCAGATGTTCGGGCCCGACTGCAGGATCATCAACGAGTACGGGCCGACCGAGGCGACCATCGGCTGCACCGCGCACACCTTCGACCCGGAGCGCGACGCCGAGCGGGCGGTGGTGCCGATCGGCCTGCCGGCCGACAACACCACCGCCCATCTGCTCGACCAGGAGCTGCGGTTCGTCGCGCCCGGCGAGATCGGCGAGCTCTACCTGGGCGGCGCACAGCTGGCCCGCGGCTACCTCGGCCGGCCCGAGCTGAACCGGGAGCGGTTCGTCACGTTGGCCGACGGCACCCGGGTCTACCGCACCGGCGACCTGGTCCGGCTGCTGCCCTCGGGCGAGTTGGAGTGCGTCGGGCGGATCGACGACCAGGTCAAGGTGCGCGGCCACCGGGTGGAGCCGGCGGAGGTGGCGCAGGCGCTGGAGACGCATCCCGCCGTCGAGCGCGCCGTGGTGATCGCCCGGTCCAGGACCGGCGGGTCGGCCAAGGCACTGTACGGCTACGTGCTGGCCAACGCGGCTGTCGGCGAGGACGCGTTGACCGCGCACCTGGCCGACCGGCTGCCCTCGTACATGGTGCCGGCAGCCGTCCTGGTGCTGCCGGAGCTGCCCTACACGGTGAGCGGCAAGGTCGACGCGCGCGCGCTGCCCGACCCGTTCGCGGCGGACCCGGAGGCCGCTGCCGAGCCCGGGACGGAGCCGGCGGCGCCGCTGGACCCGGTCGAGGCGGCGGTGGCCGAGATCTGGGCCCGCACCCTCGGTGTGCCACGCGGCCGGCTCGACGGGACGGCCGACTTCCACCAGCTCGGCGGGGACTCGGTGGGGTTGCTGGCGATGCTGGCCGCCGTCTGCCGCGAGGTGCTGCTGGAGCCCGCCCAGGAGGAGGGCTTCATGGGGCAGTTGGCCTGGTTCCTGCGCGAGCCCACGCTGGCCCGGGTGGCCGACCTGGCCCGCCGCGCCCGGGCCGGCAAGCTGCGCTGACGGCTCGTCCCTGACGGCCCCGGTCACCACCCACGACCTCCTGCGGCCGCACCACAACGCCCGCGACCGCCCGCCACCGTGCCGGGCGGTCGCGGGCGTTGTGGTGCGGCCGGGACCCGCCGCCGTCGCTCCGGCCCGGTCCGGCCGGGCTGCCGGGCGCCCGGACCGGACCTAGGGGACGAATAGGGGTTGAGACGGCTAGGGGGGCCAACCATCATCGCGATAGCGAAATGCAATGGGTGAGCTGGGCGAAAACGCCCGGTGCCGAAGGCCGCCGAGGAATCCGGCGGCCGCTGCATGCCGTCGGGGTCATGGCTGCGAATTCCTGCCGGTGAAATCCGTCGAAGCGCGACGTGAGCCGACTGGATGCGTTGAAGAGGTGGGCAATTAGATGGCGAATGAAGAGACGCTGCGTGACTACCTCAAGTGGGTGACCGCCGATCTGGCGCAGACCCGCCAGCGCCTCCAGGAGGTGGAGAGCGCCGACCACGAGCCGATCGCGATCATCGGCATGGCCTGCCGCTTCCCCGGCGACGTCGGCACCCCCGAGGAGCTGTGGCAGCTGGTCAGCGAGGGCCGTGACGCCGTCGACGCGTTCCCCGTCAACCGCGGCTGGGACGTCGAGACCATCTACCACCCGGACCCCGAGCACCCGGGCACCTCGTACATCAACGAGGGCGGCTTCCTGCACCGGGCCACCGAGTTCGACCCGGAGTTCTTCGGCATCTCGCCGCGCGAGGCGATGGCGATGGACCCGCAGCAGCGGCTGCTGCTCGAGACCTCATGGGAGGCCTTCGAGCGGGCCGGCATCGACCCGGGCACCCTGCGCGGCAGCCGGACCGGCGTCTTCGCCGGCGTCATCTACCACAACTACGCCGCCCGCCTGCACGCCGTGCCGGAGGGCGTCGAGGCGTTTCTGGGCACCGGCAGCTCGGCCAGCATCGCCTCGGGCCGGGTCGCCTACGCGCTGGGCCTGGAGGGCCCGGCGCTGACCATCGACACCGCCTGCTCCTCCTCGCTGGTTGCCCTGCACCTGGCCGTGCAGTCGCTGCGCCGCGGGGAGTCGACGCTGGCGCTGGCCGGTGGCGTCACCGTGATGTCCACGCCCGACGCGTTCATCGACTTCAGCCGCCAGCGGGGCCTGGCCGCCGACGGCCGCTGCAAGGCGTTCTCGGCCGGCGCCGACGGCACCGGCTGGGGCGAGGGCGTCGGCATGCTGCTCGTCGAGCGGCTCGCCGACGCGCGGCGCAACGGCCATCCGGTGCTGGCCATCGTGCGCGGCACCGCGGTCAACCAGGACGGTGCCAGCAACGGCCTGACCGCCCCCAGCGGCCCCTCGCAGCAACGGGTGATCCGCCAGGCCCTGGAGGACGCCCGGCTGACGGCCCAGCAGGTCGACGCGGTCGAGGCGCACGGCACCGGCACCTCGCTCGGTGACCCGATCGAGGCCCAGGCGCTGCTCGCCACCTACGGCCAGGACCGGCCCGAGGACCGCCCGCTGTGGCTCGGCTCGATCAAGTCCAACATCAACCACACCCAGGCCGCCGCCGGCGTGGCCGGCGTGATCAAGATGGTCGAGGCGATGCGCCACGGCGTGCTGCCGCGCACCCTCTACGCCGAGCAGCCCTCGCCGGTGGTCGACTGGACGGCGGGCGCCGTGCGGCTGCTCGCCGCGGCGCAGGACTGGCCGCAGGGTGACGAGCCGCGCCGGGCCGGCGTCTCCTCCTTCGGCTTCAGCGGCACCAACGCGCACGCCATCATCGAGCAGGCGCCGGAGCCCGAGGCGGCCGCCGAGCAGCCCGCGGTGACCGTGCGCACGCCGGTGGTGCCGTGGGCGCTGTCGGGCCGCACCGAGCGGGCGCTGGCCGAGCAGGCCGAGCGGCTGCTGGAGCGGCTGGACGCCGAACCCGAGCTGAACCCGGTCGACCTGGCCTTCTCGCTGGCCACCTCCCGGGCCGCCTTCGAGCACCGGGCCGTCGTGGTCGGCGGGGAGCGGGCCGAACTGCGCCGGGCACTGGCGGCGCTGGCGGGCAGCGAGCCGGCCGCCGGCACGCAGCAGGGCAGCACGGGCCCGGTCGGCCGGGTGGCCTTCCTGTTCGCCGGACAGGGCAGCCAGCGAGCCGGGATGGGCGCCGAACTGTCGGACGCCTTCCCGGTGTTCGCCGAGGCCTACGACGCGGTCTGCGCCGAGCTGGACCGCTACCTGGACCGGCCGCTCAAGGAGGCGGTCGCCGACGCCGAGCTGATCCACCAGACCGCCTACACCCAGCCCGCGCTCTTCGCGATCGAGGTGGCGCTGTTCCGCCTGGTCGAATCCTGGGGTGTGCGGCCCGACTTCCTCGCCGGGCACTCGATCGGTGAGCTGGCCGCCGCGCACGTCGCCGGGGTGCTCTCGCTCGGCCACGCCGCCGCACTGGTCGCGGCGCGCGGCCGGCTGATGCAGCAACTGCCCGCCGGTGGGGCGATGGTGGCTGTGCAGGCCGCCGAGGACGAGGTGCTGCCGCTGCTCGCAGGCCGCTCGGACGTCGCCATCGCCGCCGTCAACGGGCCTTCGTCCGTGGTCATTTCGGGTGCCGAGCAGGCCGTCCAGGAGATCGCCGAGCAACTGGCCGCCCAGGGGCACAAGACCAGGCGCCTGACGGTGAGCCACGCCTTCCACTCGCCGCTGATGAGCGGCATGCTGGACACCTTCCGGGCCGTCGCCGAGCGGCTGAGCTACGCCGCGCCGCGCATCCCGATCGTCTCCACCCTCACCGGCCGGCTCGCCACCGCCGAGGAGTTGGGCTCGCCGGACTACTGGGTGCGCCACGTCCGCGAGGCCGTCCGCTTCCAGGACGCGGTGCGGAGCCTGGAGCAGGAGGGCGCCCGCACCTTCCTGGAGCTGGGCCCCGACGGCACCCTGACCGCGCTGGCCCAGGAGTGCGTCACCAAGGACGCCGTCCTCGCCCCCGTGCTGCGCCGCGACCGTCCCGAGGCCGAGGCGTTCACCGCCGGCCTTGCCCGGCTGCACGTGCGCGGCGTCAAGCTCGACTGGCCGGCCGTCTTCGCGGGCCGCGGCGCCCAGCGCGTCGCGCTGCCCACCTACGCCTTCCAGCACGAGGAGTACTGGATCGACCGGTCGGCCCCGCTGCCGGCCGACGCGCGCGCGATCGGCCTCGGCTCGGCCGAACACCCGCTGCTCGGCGCGGCGGTGGCGCTCGCCGACAGCGACGGCTTCTTCTTCTCCGGGCGGCTGTCCTGCGCCACCCACCCCTGGCTGGCCGACCACGCGGTGGCCGGCACCGTGCTGCTGCCCGGCACCGCCTTCGTCGAGCTGGCGATCCGGGCCGGCGACTACGTCGGCTGCGACCGGCTGGAGGAGCTGACCCTTCAGGCACCGCTGGTACTGCCCCAACAGGGCGGCATCCAGGTGCAGTTGTGGGTCGGCCAGGCCGATCCGGCAGGCCTGCGCCCGCTGACCGTCTACTCCCGCCCGGAGGACGCCGAGGACGACGAGCCGTGGACCCGGCACGCCGAAGGCCTGCTGGGCGCCGGCGGCGCGGCTCCCGAAGCCGGCTTCGACCCGGCCGTCTGGCCGCCCGCCGAGGCCCGCCCGGTCGAGCTCGACGGTTTCTACCAGGCGCTGGCCGAGGCCGACTTCGGCTACGGCCCGACCTTCCAGGGCCTGGGCGCGGCCTGGGTGCGCGGCGAGGAGGTCTTCGCCGAGGTCGCCCTGCCGGCGGGCGCCGTCGCGGACGCGGCCGGCTTCGGCCTGCACCCCGCGCTGCTCGACGCCGCCCTGCACGCGGTCGCCCTCAGCGGCGCCGACGCGGCCGGGCCCGCCCAGGGCCGGCTGCCGTTCTCCTGGACCGGCGTCGCGCTGCACGCCGTCGGCGCCGCCACGCTGCGGGTGCGGATCGTCCCGGCGGGCCCGGACGCGGTTTCGCTGACCGCCGTGGATCCGGCCGGCGCGCTGGTCTCCACCGTGGAGAGCCTGATCCTGCGGCCGCTGGTCCCGGAGCACCTCCAGGAGGCCGACCGCCGCGCGGCCGCCCTCGCCGACGCGCTGTTCGGCCTGAGCTGGACCCCGCTCGCGCTGCCCGAGCGCACCGACGCGCCCGCCGAGCGGCACACCGTCATCGGCGCCGACCGGCTCGGCCTGGCCGCCGGCCTGCTGACCGCCGGCCACGGCGTCGACACCCCGCCGAGCCTGGCCGCCCTGGCGGCGCGCCTGGACACCGACGAGCACGCGCCCGCCACCCTCTGCCTGCCGCTCGGCACCGGCGGCGGCACCAGCGACGGCGCCGAGCGCTCGGCGAGCGCGGTGCGCACCGCCGTCCACGAGGCGCTGGCACAGCTCCAGCAGTGGCTGGCCGAGGACGCGTTCGCCGCCTCCCGGCTGGTGGTGGTGACGCGTGGCGCGGTGGCCGCGGCCGCCGACGAGGAGGTCCGCGATCTGGCCGCGGCCGCCGTCCTCGGCCTGGTGCGCTCCGCCCAGTCGGAGAACCCGGGCCGGATCACGCTGCTCGACCTGGACGAGGACCCGGCTTCGCTGCGCGCGCTCGACGCTGCCGCCGATTTGGGCGAGCCGCAGCTGGCGCTGCGCGCGGGTGCGGCCCTCGCGCCGCGACTGGCCAGGGTGCCCGCCGCCGCCGAGGCGGCGCCGGTCGAGCTGGACCCCGAGGGCACCGTCCTGATCACCGGCGCCACCGGCACGCTGGGTGGTCTCTTCGCCCGGCACCTGGTCACCGCGTACGGTGCGCGGCACCTGCTGCTGGTCTCGCGTCGCGGTGAAACGGCTGATGGTGCAAGCGAGTTGGCCGCCGAGCTGATCGAGCTGGGCGCCTCCGTCCGGTTCGCCGCCTGCGACGTGGCCGACCGCGAGGCGCTGGCCGAGTTGCTCCGGTCGTTGGAGCACCCGCTGACTGCCGTGGTGCACACGGCCGGTGTGCTGGACGACGGCATCGTCACCTCGCTCACCCCGTCGCGGATCGATGCGGTGTTGCGGCCGAAGGTGGACGCGGCCTGGCATCTGCACGAGCTGACGCAGGATCAGAACCTGGCCGCCTTCGTACTCTTCTCCTCCGCCTCCGGCGTCCTCGGCGCCGCGGGCCAGGGCAACTACGCCGCCGCCAACGCCTACCTGGACGCGCTCGCCGAGCACCGTCGAGCGACCGGCCTCGCGGCCACCTCGCTCGCCTGGGGCCTGTGGGCCGGCGGCATGGCCGGCACCCTGGACGAGGCCGACATCGAGCGGATGACCCGGGGCGGCGTCGCCCCGCTCACCGCCGAGCTGGGCCTGGCCCTGTTCGACGCGGCCATCGCGCAGCCGGCCGCCACGTTGGTGCCGATCCGGCTCGACCAGGCCGGACTGCGCCAGCAGGCCAGGACCGGCCGGCTGGCCGCCGTCCTCACCGGCCTGGTCCGCACCCCCGTGCGCCGGGCGGTCGCCGCCGGTGCGACCGGGGACGCCTCGCTGGTGCAGCGCCTGCTCGCCCTCACCGAGGACGAGCAGCAGCGCGCCCTGGTCGAACTGGTCCGCACCCAGGTCGCCCTGGTACTGGGCCACGCGGGCGCCCACACCGTCGATCCGGCCAAGGCCTTCCGCGAGATCGGCTTCGACTCGCTGACCTCGGTCGAACTGCGCAACCGCCTGAACGCGGCGGCCGGTGTCCGGCTGCCGGCAACCGTCGTCTTCGACTACCCGACGCCCGTCGCGCTGGCCGGCTACCTGCACACCGAGGCGCTGGGCCTGAGCGAGGCCGCCACCGACACGGCGCCCACCCTGGTGGCAGCGTCCGACGACCCGATCGCCATCGTCGGCATGGCCTGCCGCTACCCGGGCGGCGTGCGCTCGCCCGAGGACCTGTGGCGGATGATCGCGGCCGGGGTCGACGGCATCTCGCCCTTCCCCACCGACCGCGGCTGGGACGTCGAGAACCTCTACCACCCGGACCCCGACCACCCCGGTACCTCGTACACCAGCGAGGGCGGCTTCCTGCACAACGCCAGCGAGTTCGACCCGGCGTTCTTCGGCATCTCGCCGCGTGAGGCGCTGGCGATGGACCCGCAGCAGCGGCTGCTGCTCGAGACCTCCTGGGAGGCCTTCGAGCGCGCCGGCATCGACCTGGACACGGTGCGGGGCAGCCGGACCGGGGTGTTCGCCGGCATCATGTACCACGACTACATCACGCGGCTGCCCGCCATTCCGCCGGGCGTCGAGGGGTATCTCGGCACCGGGAACTCGGGCAGCATCGCCTCGGGCCGGGTCTCCTACGTGCTGGGCCTGGAGGGTCCGGCGGTCACCGTCGACACGGCCTGCTCCTCCTCGCTGGTCGCGCTGCACTGGGCGATCCAGGCGCTGCGCACCGGCGAGTGCACCATGGCGCTGGCCGGCGGCGCGACCGTGATGGCCAAGCCCGACACCTTCGTCGACTTCAGCCGCCAGCGCGGCCTGGCCCGCGACGGGCGCTGCAAGTCGTTCTCGGACGACGCGGACGGCACCGGCTGGGCCGAGGGCGCGGGCATGCTGCTGGTGGAGCGGCTCTCCGACGCGCAGCGCCTCGGGCACCCGGTGCTGGCCATCGTGCGCGGCTCGGCGATCAACCAGGACGGCGCTTCGAACGGTCTGACCGCCCCCAACGGGCCGTCGCAGCAACGGGTGATCCGGCAAGCGCTCTCCAGTGCGGGACTGACCGGGGATCAGATCGACCTGGTCGAGGCGCACGGCACCGGCACCACGCTGGGCGACCCGATCGAGGCGCAGGCGCTGCTCGCCACCTACGGCCAGGAGCACACCGAGGACCAGCCGCTCTGGCTCGGCTCGGTGAAGTCCAACCTCGGCCACACCCAGGCGGCGGCCGGGGTCGCCGGCATCATCAAGGTCATCATGGCGATGCGGCACGACACGCTGCCGCAGACGCTGCACGTCGGCGAGCCGTCCACGCACGTGGACTGGGCGGCGGGCGCCGTGGAGCTGCTGACCGAGGCGCGGGAGTGGCCGAAGGCCGATCGACCGCGCCGGGCCGGCGTCTCGTCGTTCGGCATCAGCGGCACCAACGCGCACGCCATCATCGAGGAGCCGCCGGCACTGCGCGGGACTGACCCCAAGGCGGTGGCGCAGCCGTCGGTGCAGCCGTCGCGGGTGCTGCCCGTGCTGCTGTCCGCGAAGAGCCCCGAGGCGCTGCGGGCGCAGGCCGAGCGCCTGCGCGAGCACCTGCGGGAGCGGCCTTCGTGCACGCTGCTCGACGTCGCCTTCTCGCTGGCCACCACGCGCACCGCCTTCGAGCACCGCGCGGTCCTGCCGGTCGCCGAACGCGAGCTGCTCGAAGCGGAGTTGGCCGCCCTCGCGACAGGCGAGCCGGCGTCGCGCGTGGTGCTGGGGACGGCTGGGTCGGCGGGTCGGACGGCGTTTCTCTTCACCGGTCAGGGCAGCCAGCGGGCCGGGATGGGTGGCGAGCTGTACAGCGCTTTCCCGGTGTTCGCGGCTGCGTATGACGCCGTGTGTGCGGAGTTGGACCAGCACCTGGAGACGCCGCTGAAGGACGCTGCGGCGTTGATCGACCAGACCGGGTACACGCAGCCGGCGCTGTTCGCGCTTGAGGTGGCGCTGTTCCGGCTGGTGGAGTCGTGGGGTGTGCGGCCTGACTTCCTCGCGGGCCACTCGATCGGTGAGTTGGCGGCCGCGCATGTGGCGGGTGTGTTCTCGCTGGCGGATGCGGCCAAGTTGGTCGTCGCGCGCGGGCGTCTGATGCAGGAGCTGCCGTCCGGTGGCGCGATGGTGGCCGTGCAGGCGGCCGAGGACGAGGTGCTGCCGCTGCTGGCGGACCGCGTGGATATCGGTATCGCCGCCGTCAACGGGCCGTCGGCCGTGGTGATTTCGGGCGACGAGCAGGCCGTGCTGGAGGTTGCGGAGCAGCTGGCGGCCGAGGGCCGCAAGACGAAGCGGCTCACGGTCAGCCATGCGTTCCACTCGCCGTTGATGGACCCGATGCTCGCCGAGTTCCGGTCCATCGCCTCGGAGTTGACCTTCCACGAGCCCCGGATCCCGATCGTCTCGACGCTCGACCAGTCCGCTGACCTGACGTCCCCCGAGTACTGGGTGCGTCACGTCCGCGAGGCCGTGCGCTTCGCCGACGCGGTCGTGACCCTGGAGCGCGAGGGCGTCCGCACCTTCCTCGAGCTGGGCCCGGACGGCACGCTGTCCGCTCTCGCGCAGGAGTGCGTGACCACCGAGGAAACCGCTTTCACCCCGGTACTGCGCCGCGACCGCGCCGAGGCGGAGACCTTCACCACCGGCCTGGCCCGGCTGCAGGTGCGCGGCGTCAAGCTCGACTGGCCGGCCGTCTTCGCCGGACTCGGCGCCCAGCAGGTTGAGCTGCCCACCTACGCGTTCCAGTACGAGCGTTACTGGCTGGAGGCCCCGCCGGTCCTGGTGGGCGAGGCGGCGGTCGCGCTGCTCGGCCTCGACCTGGCGGACCACCCGCTGCTGGGCGCCTTCGTCGGCCTGGCCGACGCCGACGGGCTGCTCTTCACCGGCCGGCTCGCGGTCGACACCCACCCGTGGCTCGCCGACCACGCCGTCGGCGAGGTCGTCCTGCTGCCGGGCACGGCCTTCGTCGAGCTGGCGATCCGGGCCGGCGACCAGCTCGGCTGTGACCTGGTGGAGGAGCTGACGCTGGAGGCGCCGCTGGTGCTCCCCGAGCGCGGTGGCGTCCAGGTCCAGGTCGCGGTGGGCGGCCCTGACGAGGCGGGCCGGCGTCAACTCTCCGTCTACTCCCGGTTGGAAGACGTCGACCCGGGCGAGCCGTGGACCCGGCACGCGACCGGTCTGCTGGCCGTGGGTGAGCGGGCGGCGTCGTTCGAGCTGACCCAGTGGCCGCCGACCGGTGCCGAGGCGGTGTCCGTCGAGTCGGTCTACCCGGCCTTCGAGGCAGCCGCGTTCGGCTACGGCCCGGTCTTCCAGGGACTGCGGGCGGCCTGGCGACGCGGCGGCGAGCTGTTCGCCGAGGTGGCGCTGCCGGAGCAGGCCGTCGAGGCCGCCGCCGGGTTCGGGCTGCACCCGGCGTTGCTGGACGCCGCGCTGCACGCGATCGGCCTGGGCGGGCTGGTGGCGGACACCGGTCAGGGCCGGCTGCCGTTCGCCTGGTCGGGTGTCTCGCTCTTCGCTGCCGGTGCGGCCGAGTTGCGGGTGCGCCTGTCGGCGGCCGGTGCGGACGCGGTCTCGCTGGCGGTGGCCGACGGCACGGGTGCGCCGGTGGCCCTGGTGGACTCGCTGGTGCTGCGGCCGTTCTCGGTCGAGCAGTTGGCGGGCAGCGGGGCCGGTCGGCACGAGTCGCTGTTCCGCGCCGAGTGGTCCGAGGTGGCGTTGCCCTCGGCCGGTCCGCTCGGCGTGGTGGCGGTGCTCGGTGACGACGGCTTCGGGTTCGCGGAGGCCGTGTGCGTCGACGAGTTGGGTGCGCTGGTCGAGGCGGTGCCCGACACGATCGTGCTTCCGGTGCTACCGCTTGCCGGTCCGGACGTGGTCGCCGCCACCCATGAGGCCGTCCATCGCGCGCTGGCGCTGGTTCAGCAGTGGCTGGCCGAGGAGGCGTTCGCCGACTCTCGGCTGGTCGTGGTGACCCGTGGCGCGGTGGCCGCCGCACCCGGTGCGGACGTGCACGACCTGGCCTCGGCCGCTGCCCTGGGCCTGCTGCGCTCGGCGCAGTCGGAGAACCCGGGCCGGATCACCCTGGTCGACCTGGACGAGGACGCTGCTTCGCTGCTCGCCCTGCCCGCCGCTGTCGAGTCGGGCGAGCCGCAGCTGGCGCTGCGCGCGGGTGCGGCTTTCGCCCCGCGCCTGGCGCGGGTCGTGGCGGCTGCCGAGGCGACGGCGCCGGCGCTGGACCCCGAGGGCACGGTGCTGCTGACCGGTGCCACCGGCACGCTGGGTGGTCTCTTCGCCCGGCACCTGGTCACCGAGTACGGCGCGCGCCACCTGCTGCTGGTCTCGCGTCGCGGTGAAGCAGCCGAGGGTGCAGCGGAGTTGGCCGCCGAGCTGATCGAGCTGGGCGCCTCGGTCCGCTTCGCCGCCTGCGACGTGGCCGACCGCGAGGCGCTGGCCGCCCTGCTCGGCACCGGACTTGAGTACCCGCTGACCGCCGTGGTGCACACCGCCGGTGTGCTGGACGACGGTGTGATCTCGTCTCTCACCCCGGAGCGCATCGATGCGGTGCTGCGCCCGAAGGTGGATGCGGCCTGGTATCTGCACGAGTTGACGAAGGATCAGAATCTCGCCGCCTTCGTGCTCTTCTCCTCCGCCGCCGGTGTGTTCGGTGCGGCCGGTCAGGGCAACTACGCGGCGGCGAACAGCTTCCTGGACGCGCTCGCCGAGCACCGCCAGGCCGCCGGCCTGCCGGCCACCTCGCTCGCCTGGGGCCTGTGGGCCGAGGACGGCGGGATGGCTGCCGCCCTGGTCCGCTCCGACGTGGAGCGGATGGCGCGCGGCGGTGTCACCGCCTTGACCGCCGAGGACGGGCTGCTGCTCTTCGACGTGGCCGTCCAGTCGCCCGATCCCGTGCTCGTCCCGGTCCAGCTCGACCTCGCGAGCCTGCGGGCCCAGGCCGGCGTCGGCCTGCTGCCCCCGCTGCTGCGCGGCCTGGTGCGGGTGCCGGTGCGGCGCCTGGCCCAGACCTCGGGCGGCGCCACCGGCGCCGCCGGGTCGGCGCTGGCCCAGCGGCTGGTGGCGCTGCCCGTCGCCGAGCGTGAGACCGTCCTGCTGGATCTGGTCTGCGCCGAGGTCGCGGCGGTGCTCGGCTACCCGAGCCACGCGACGGTCGACGCCGCCCGGGCCTTCAAGGAGCTCGGCTTCGACTCGCTGACCGCCGTCGAACTGCGCAACCGCCTCAACGGCGCGACCGGCCTGCGGCTGCCGGCCACCCTGGTCTTCGACTACCCGAGCCCGACCGCGCTGGCCGCCATGCTGGGTACCGAGCTGCTGGGCGCGCTGCCCGGTGACGGGTTGCCGGTCGCGGTGACCACGGCTGTCGATGACGAGCCGATCGCCATCGTGGGCATGGCTTGCCGCTTCCCCGGCGGGGTCACCACGCCCGAGGGCCTGTGGGATCTGGTCGCCGGTGGACGTGACGCCGTCTCGTTCTTCCCCGAGGACCGGGGCTGGGACACCGAGAGCCTCTACCACCCGGACCCGGACCACCAGGGCACCACCTACGCCCGCGAGGGCGGATTCCTGCACGGCGCGGGGGCGTTCGACCCGGCGTTCTTCGGGATCTCGCCGCGCGAGGCGATGTCGATCGACCCGCAGCAGCGGCTGCTGCTGGAGACCTCCTGGGAGGCATTCGAGCGGGCCGGCATCGACCCGAGCACGCTCAAGGGCAGCCGGACCGGCGTCTACGTCGGTGTGATGTACAACGACTACGGCGTCGTGCTCCAGCAGTCGATCGAGGGCCTGGAGGGCCAGGTCGGCACCGGCTCGACCGGCAGTGTCGCCTCGGGCCGGGTCTCCTACACGCTGGGCCTGGAGGGCCCGGCGGTGACCATCGACACCGCGTGCTCCTCCTCGCTGGTCGCGCTGCACCTGGCCTGCCAGTCGCTGCGGTCGGGCGAGTCGACGCTGGCGCTGGCCGGTGGTGTCACCGTGATGCTGACGCCGGGCACCTTCGTGGAGTTCAGCCGCCAGCGCGGGCTGTCGGTGGACGGGCGCTGCAAGGCGTTCTCGGAGGACGCGGACGGCACGGGCTGGGGCGAGGGCGTCGGCCTGCTGCTGGTCGAGCGGCTCTCCGACGCTCGGCGCAACGGGCACCAGGTCCTGGCCATCGTGCGCGGCAGCGCCGTCAACCAGGACGGTGCCAGCAATGGCCTGACCGCCCCGAACGGGCCGTCCCAGCAGCGGGTGATCCGGCAAGCGCTCTCCAACGCGGGACTGACGGCCAGTCAGGTCGACGCGGTGGAGGCGCACGGCACCGGCACCAGGCTCGGCGACCCGATCGAGGCCCAGGCACTGCTCGCCACCTACGGTCGGGAGCACACCGAGGACCAGCCGCTCTGGCTCGGCTCGGTGAAGTCCAACCTGGGCCACACGCAGGCCGCCGCCGGCGCCGCCGGTGTGATCAAGATGGTCATGGCGATGCGGCACGGCGTGCTGCCGAAGACGCTGCACGTCTCCGAGCCGTCAAGCCATGTGGACTGGTCGGCGGGTGCGGTGGAGCTGCTGAGCGAGGCGCGGGACTGGCCGCAGACCGGCGAGCCGCGCCGGTCGGCCGTCTCCTCCTTCGGCATCAGCGGCACCAACGCCCACATCCTGCTGGAGCAGGCCCCTGCGGTCGAGACGGCGGCGGAGCCCGAGGCGACCGTGCCCGGTGCAGTGCTGCCGTCGGTCCCGTGGGTGCTGTCGGCACGCACGGCTGAGGCGCTGCGCGGGCAGGCCACCCGGCTGCTCGGCCGGCTGGACGAGGAGCCGGCGGCGCGGGTGGCGGACGTCGCCTACTCGCTGGCGACCAGCCGGACCGCCTTCGAGTACCGGGCGGCGGTGATCGGTGGCGACCGCGAGGAGCTGTGCGGCGCGCTGGCGGCGCTGGCGCGCGGTGAGTCGGCGCGAGCGGTGGTCGGGCGCGCGGGATCCGCGGGTCGGACGGCGTTCCTGTTCACCGGCCAGGGCAGCCAGCGGGCTGGGATGGGTGGCGAGCTGTACAGCGCTTTCCCGGTGTTCGCCGAGGCGTATGACGCGGTCTGTGCGGAGTTGGACCGGTGGCTGGAGACGCCGCTGAAGGACGCCGACGCGTTGATCGACCAGACCGGGTACACGCAGCCGGCGCTCTTCGCGCTCGAGGTGGCGCTGTTCCGGCTGGTGGAGTCGTGGGGTGTGCGGCCCGACTTCCTGGCCGGGCACTCGATCGGTGAGCTGGCCGCCGCGCACGTCGCGGGCGTGCTGTCACTGAGCGATGCGGCCAAGCTGGTCGCCGCGCGCGGCCGCCTGATGCAGCAACTGCCCTCCGGTGGCGCGATGGTGGCCGTCCAGGCCGCCGAGGAAGACGTGCTGCCGCTGCTCGCGGACCGTGCGGATGCCGGTATCGCCGCCGTCAACGGGCCCACATCCGTGGTGATTTCGGGCGCCGAGCAGGCCGTCCTTGAAGTCGCCGAGCAGCTCGCCGCCGACGGCCGCCGCACCAAGCGGCTGACCGTCAGCCACGCGTTCCACTCGCCGCTGATGGACGGCATGCTCGCCGAATTCCGTGCGATCGCGGCCGAGTTGACCTTCAATGCTCCGCAGATCCCGATCGTCTCGACGCTCGACCAGCAGGCCGACCTGACCTCGCCCGAGTACTGGGTGCGTCACGTTCGCGAGGCTGTCCGCTTCGCCGACGCGGTCGTGACCCTGGAGCGCGAGGGCGTGCGCACCTTCCTGGAGTTGGGCCCGGACGGCACGTTGTCGGCCCTCGCGCAGGAGTGCGTGACGGCCGAGGAAAGCGCTTTCACCCCGGTGCTGCGCCGTGACCGCGCCGAGGCGCAGACGTTCACCACCGCGCTCGCCCAGCTGCACGTGCGCGGCGCCAAGGTCGACTGGCCGGCGGTCTTCGCCGGCACCGGCGCCCGCCGGATCGAGCTGCCGACCTACGCTTTCCAGCACGAGCGCTTCTGGCCCCGGCCGGTGACCGGCTGGGTCGGTGACGTCGCGTCCGCCGGTCTCGGGTCGGCGGATCACCCGCTGCTGGGTGCTTCGCTCGCGCTCGCGGACGCCGACGGGCACCTGTTCACCGGGCGGCTCGCGGTCGAGGCGCAGCCCTGGCTGGCCGACCACGCGGTGGCGGGCAGCGTGCTGCTGCCGGGCACGGCGTTCGTGGAGCTGGCGATCCGGGCCGGTGACCAGGTGGGTTGCGGGCTGCTGGAGGAGCTGACGCTGGAGGCGCCGCTGGTGCTGCCGGCCAAGGGCGGTGTGCAGGTCCAGCTCTGGGTCGGCACGCCTGACGAGTCGGGCCGGCGGAGCGTCAGCCTGTACTCGCGCGCCGAGGACGCGCCGTTCGACGAGCCGTGGACGCGGCACGCGGCGGGCGTGCTGGCGGTGGCCGAGCAGGCGGCCTCGTTCGAGTTCGCGCAGTGGCCACCGACGGGTGCCGAGGCGGTGTCGGTCGAGTCGGTGTACCCGGACTTCGCGGCGGCCGGGTTCGGTTACGGTCCGGCGTTCCAGGGGCTGCGGGCGGCCTGGCGGCGGGACGGCGCGCTGTTCGCCGAGGTGGCGCTGCCGGAGGAGCACCGGGCGGAGGCGGGTCACTTCGGTCTGCATCCGGCGCTGCTGGACGCGACGTTGCACGCGATCGGGCTGGGCGGCCTGGTGGCGGACACCGGTCAGGGTCGGCTGCCGTTCGCGTGGTCGGGTGTCTCGCTCTTCGCTGCCGGTGCGTCGGAGTTGCGGGTGCGGATCGCCTCGCGCGGTGCGGACTCGGTCTCGCTGGAGGTGGCGGACGGGTCGGGCGCGCCGGTGGCCTCGGTGGATTCGCTGGTGCTGCGGGCCTTCTCGCCCGAGCAGTTGGCGGGCAGCGGGGCCGGCCGGCACGAGTCGCTGTTCCGCCCGGAGTGGACGAGCGTGGCGCTGCCGTCGGCGGCGTCGCTCGGCGCGGTGGCGGTGCGCGGCGGTGACAGCCTCGGGTTCGCGGATGCCGCGTGCTTCGCGGAGTTGAGCGCGCTGGTCGACGCGGCGCCCGACACGATCGTGCTGCCGGTGCTGCCGGCTGACCTGGCCGATGTCGCTGCGGCCACCCATCAGGCTGTGCACCGGGTGCTGGCGAACGTCCAGGAGTGGCTGGCGCAGGACGCGTTCGCCGACTCCCGGCTCGTGGTGGTGACCCGTGGCGCGGTCGCGGCCGATGCCGGTGAGGATGTCGAGGACCTGGCCTCGGCCGCCGTGGTGGGCCTGCTGCGTTCGGCGCAGTCGGAGAACCCGGGCCGGATCGTGCTGGTCGACCTGGACGAGGACGAGGCTTCGGCGGCCGTGCTGGCGGCGGCGATCTGCTCTGGCGAGGCGCAGTTGGCGCTGCGGGCTGGTGCGGCGTTCGCGCCGCGGCTGGTTCGGGTGCCGGTGGTGGCCGAGGCCGAGCTGCCCGCGCTGGACCCTGAGGGCACGGTGCTGTTGACGGGTGCGACCGGGTCGTTGGGTGGTTTGGTGGCCCGGCATCTGGTCGGCGAGTACGGTGCTCGGCGTCTGCTGCTGGTCTCGCGTCGGGGCCGTGCGGCCGGTGGCGTGGACGAGTTGGCGGCCGAACTCGCCGAGTTGGGTGCGGAGGTGGCGGTCGCGGCCTGTGACGTCGCCGACCGCGTCGCGTTGGCGGAGTTGCTCGGTTCGCTGGAGTATCCGTTGACGGCCGTGGTGCATTCGGCGGGTGTGCTGGATGACGGGATCGTCTCCTCGCTGACCCCGGAGCGGATCGATGCGGTGTTGCGGCCGAAGGTGGATGCGGCGTGGCATCTGCACGAGTTGACGAAGGATCAGAGTCTCGCTGCTTTCGTGCTGTTCTCCTCCGCTGCCGGTGTGTTCGGTAATCCGGGTCAGGGTAACTACGCGGCGGCGAACAGCTTCCTGGACGCGCTGGCTCAGCATCGGCAGGCGTCCGGTCTGCCGGCGACCTCGCTGGCCTGGGGTCTGTGGGCCGAAGATGGTGGTATGGCCGGTGAGTTGGGCTCGGCTGACGTGGAGCGGATGGCGCGCGGTGGCGTGCTGCCGCTCGTCGCCGCCGAGGGCCTGGCCCTGCTTGACGCCGCCGCCCGCTCCGGCGAGCCGCTACTGGTGCCGATCAACCTCGACTTGACCGGCCTGCGAGCTCAGGCGGAGGCGGGCATGCTGCCGCCGCTGCTGCGCGGCCTGGTCCGGGCGCCGATGCGCCGCGCCGTCGAGAGCGCCGGCAGTGTCGCCGCCTCCCTGCTCACCCAGCGACTCGCGGGTGTGGCCGAGGCCGACCGCGAGGCCGTCCTGCTGGAACTGGTCTGCGCCGAGGTGGCGGCCGTTCTCGGTTACGCCGGGCCGCAGGCCGTCGAGGCCGACCGGGCCTTCAAGGACCTGGGCTTCGATTCGCTGACCGCCGTCGAGTTGCGCAACCGCCTCAACGGCGCGACCGGCCTGCGGCTGCCGGCCACCCTGGTCTTCGACTACCCGAGCCCGACCGCGCTGGCTGCCCTGCTGCGCGCCGAACTCCTCGGTGCGCTGCCCGATGACGGGCTGCCGGTCGCGGTGACCACGGCCGTCGATGACGAGCCGATCGCCATCGTGGGCATGGCCTGCCGCTTCCCGGGCGGGGTGACCAGCCCCGAGGGCCTGTGGGACCTGGTCGCCGGTGGCCGCGACGCCGTCTCGTTCTTCCCCGAGAACCGCGGCTGGGACACCGAGCACCTCTACCACCCGGACCCCGATCACCAGGGCACCTCCTACACCCGCGAGGGCGGCTTCCTGCACGAGGCGGGCCTGTTCGACCCGGCCTTCTTCGGGATCTCGCCGCGTGAGGCGATGTCGATGGACCCGCAGCAGCGGCTGCTCCTTGAGACCTCCTGGGAGGCCTTCGAGCGGGCGGGCATCGACCCGAGCACGCTCAAGGGCAGCCGGACCGGCGTCTACGTCGGTGTGATGTACAACGACTACGGCGCGCTCCTCCAGCAGTCCGTGGAGGCGCTGGAGGGCCAGGTCGGGACCGGCAGTTCGGCCAGCGTCGCGTCCGGCCGGGTCTCCTACACGCTGGGCCTGGAGGGCCCGGCGGTGACCATCGACACGGCCTGCTCCTCCTCGCTGGTCGCGCTGCACCTGGCCGTCCAGTCGCTGCGGTCGGGCGAGTCGACGCTGGCGCTGGCCGGTGGCGTCACCGTGATGCTGACGCCGGGCACCTTCGTGGAGTTCAGCCGCCAGCGGGGACTTGCGACCGACGGGCGCTGCAAGGCCTTCTCGGACGACGCGGACGGCACCGGTTGGGGCGAGGGCGCCGGCATGCTGCTCGTGGAGCGGCTCTCCGACGCCCGCCGCCTTGGTCACCCCGTGCTGGCGATCGTGCGCGGCAGCGCCGTCAACCAGGACGGTGCCAGCAATGGCCTGACCGCCCCGAACGGGCCGTCCCAGCAGCGGGTGATCCGGCAAGCGCTTTCCAGCGCGGGACTGACAGGCGCTCAGGTCGACGCGGTCGAGGCGCACGGCACCGGCACCACGCTGGGCGACCCGATCGAGGCCCAGGCGCTGCTCGCCACCTACGGTCGGGAGCACACCGAGGACCAGCCGCTCTGGCTCGGCTCGATCAAGTCCAACCTCGGCCACACCCAGGCCGCCGCCGGCGCGGCGGGGATCATGAAGATGGTCATGGCGATGCGCAACGGCGTGCTGCCGAAGACGCTGCACGTCGGCGAGCCGTCCCGGCACGTGGACTGGTCGGCCGGCGCGGTGGAACTGCTCAGCGAGGCGCGGGACTGGCCGCAGACCGGCGAGCCGCGCCGGGCGGCCGTCTCGTCCTTCGGGTTCAGCGGCACCAACGCGCACATCATCCTTGAGCAGGCGCCGCCGGTGACCGAAGCAACCGAGCAGCCCGCCGCCGGGGCGCACCCGCCGCTGGTGCCGCTGCTGCTCTCCGGCCGCACGGCGCCGGCGCTGCGCGGGCAGGCCGCCCGGCTGCTGGCCCGCCTCGACGCCGAACCCGAGCTGAACCCGGTGGACATCGGCTACTCGCTGGCGACCACCCGAACGCTGCTGGAGCACCGCGCAACCGTGCTCGGCGAGGACCGCGACGAGCTTCGCCGCGGCCTGGCGACCCTGGCGCGGGGCGAGTCGGCGGCGCGGATCGCGGTCGGCGGCGCCGGCTCGGCGGGCCGGACGGCGTTCCTGTTCACCGGTCAGGGCAGCCAGCGGGCCGGCATGGGCGCGGAGCTGTACAGTGCCTTCCCGGCATTCGCGGCGGCCTACGACGCCGTGTGCGCGGAGCTGGACCAGCACCTGGCGATGCCGCTCAAGGACGCCGACGCGCTGATCGACCAGACCGGCTACACCCAGCCCGCGCTGTTCGCGATCGAGGTGGCCCTGTTCCGCCTGGTCGAATCCTGGGGTGTCCGCCCGGACTTCCTCGCGGGCCACTCGATCGGCGAGCTCGCTGCCGCGCATGTCGCGGGTGTCCTCTCGCTGGCCGACGCGGCCAGGCTGGTCGCCGCGCGCGGTCGCCTGATGCAGCAACTGCCGGCCGGTGGCGCGATGGTGGCCGTCCAGGCGGCCGAGGACGAGGTGCTGCCGCTGCTGGCGGACCGCGCGGATGCCGGTATCGCCGCCGTCAACGGGCCCTCGGCCGTCGTCATTTCGGGCGACGAGCAGGCCGTGCTGGAGATCGCCGAGAAGCTGGCCGCCGACGGCCGTCGCACCAAGCGGCTGACCGTCAGCCACGCGTTCCACTCGCCGCTGATGGACCCGATGCTGGCCGAATTCCGTGCGATCGCAGCCGAGTTGACCTTCAACGCTCCGCAGATCCCGATCGTCTCGACGCTCGACCAGCAGGCCGACCTGACCTCGCCCGAGTACTGGGTGCGTCACGTTCGCGAGGCCGTGCGCTTCGCCGACGCGATCCAGACCCTGGAGGCCGGGGGCGTCCGCAGCTTCCTGGAGTTGGGCCCGGACGGGGTGCTCACCGCGATGGGCCAGGACTGCGTGAGCGGCGAGGAAAGCGCTTTCACGCCGGTGCTGCGCCGCGACCGATCCGAGGTGGAGACCTTCACCACCGCGCTCGCCCAGTTGCACGTGCGCGGTGCCAAGGTCGACTGGCGGGCGGTCTTCGCCGGCACCGGCGCCCGCCGGGTCGACCTGCCGACCTACGCCTTCCAGCTGGAGAACTTCTGGCCGCGGGTCCGCTCCGGCCTGGTGGGCGATGTGGCCTCCGCCGGTCTCGGCGCGGCGGATCACCCGCTGCTGGGTGCGTCGTTGGCGCTCGCGGATGCCGACAGCCATGTCTTCACGGGCCGGCTCGCGGTGGACACGCATCCGTGGCTGGCCGACCACGCGGTGGCCGACACGGTGCTGCTGCCGGGTACCGCCTTCGTGGAGTTGGCGGTGCGGGCCGGGGACCAGGTGGGCTGCGACACCGTGGAGGAGCTGACGCTGGAGGCGCCGCTGGTGCTGCCGGCCAAGGGCGCGGTGCAGGTCCAGGTGACGGTGGGCGAGCCCGATGAGGCGGGTCGGCGCGGCATCAGCCTGTACTCGCGCGCCGAGGACGCCGAGCCGGACCAGCCGTGGACCCGGCACGCGACGGGCCAACTGGCGGTCGGCGGCGCCCAGGCGCCGGGCGAGCTGACCCAGTGGCCGCCGGCCGGTGCGGAGGCGGTGCCGGTCGACGGCCTGTACGACGGGTTCGCGATGGCCGGGTTCGGCTACGGCCCGACCTTCCAGGGCCTGCGGGCGGCCTGGCGGCGCGACGGTGAGATCTTCGCCGAGGTGGCGTTGCCCGAGGGCAGCCGGGCCGAGGCGGGCCTGTTCGGTCTGCATCCGGCGCTGCTGGACGCCACGTTGCACGCGATCGGCCTGGGCGGACTGCTCGGCGAGGAGAGCCAGGGCCGGCTGCCGTTCGCGTGGTCGGGTGTCTCGCTCTTCGCCGCAGGTGCGGCGGAGTTGCGGGTGCGGATCGCCTCGCGCGGTGCGGACTCGGTCTCGCTTGAAGTGGCGGACGGGTCGGGCGCACCGGTGGCGTCGGTGGATTCGCTGGTGCTGCGGGCCTTCTCGCCCGAGCAACTGGCAGGCAACGGTGGTCGCCACGAGTCGCTGTTCCGCTCCGAGTGGATGGGCGTGGCGCTGCCCGCCGCCGGTTCGCTCGGTGTGGTGGCGGTGCTCGGCCGCGACGACCTCGGGTTGGCGGGCGCCGAGTGCTTCGACGACCTGACGACGCTGAGCGAGCTGCTGCCGGACACGGTGGTGCTGCCGGTGCTCCCGGCCGCCGCCGCGGACGTCGCGGCGGCCACCCACGGGGCGGTCCACCGCGCGCTGGCGCTGGTTCAGCAGTGGCTGGCCGAGGAGGCGTTCGGCGGCTCCCGGCTGGTCCTGGTGACGCGTGGCGCGGTGGCGGCCACCGCGGGCGAGGACGTCCGCGACCTGCCGTCGGCCGCGGTGCTGGGTCTGCTGCGTTCGGCGCAGTCGGAGAACCCGGGCCGGATCGTGCTGGTCGACCTGGATGAGGAGGCGCCCTCGCAGCGCGCCCTCGCTGCCGCCGTCGGCTCTGGCGAGTCGCAGTTGGCGCTGCGGGCTGGTGCGGCGTTCGCGCCGCGGCTGGTTCGGGTGCCGGTGGTGGCCGAGGCCGAGTTGCCGGTGCTGGATCCTGAGGGCACGGTGCTGTTGACGGGTGCGACCGGGTCGTTGGGTGGTCTGGTGGCCCGTCATCTGGTCGGCGAGTACGGTGCTCGGCGTCTGCTGCTGGTCTCGCGTCGGGGCCGTGCGGCCGGTGGTGTGGAGGAGTTGGCGGCCGAACTCGCGGAGTTGGGTGCGGAGGTGGCGGTCGCGGCCTGTGACGTCGCCGACCGTGCGGCGTTGGCGGAGTTGCTCGGTTCGCTGGAGTATCCGTTGACGGCCGTGGTGCATTCGGCGGGTGTGCTGGATGACGGGATCGTCTCCTCGCTGACCCCGGAGCGGATCGATGCGGTGTTGCGGCCGAAGGTGGACGCGGCCTGGCACTTGCATGAGTTGACGAAGGATCAGAATCTCGCGGCGTTCGTGCTGTTCTCCTCCGCTGCCGGTGTCTTCGGTAATCCGGGTCAGGGTAACTACGCGGCGGCGAACAGCTTCCTGGATGCGCTGGCTCAGCATCGGCAGGCGTCCGGTCTGCCGGCGACCTCGCTGGCCTGGGGTCTGTGGGCCGAAGACGGCGGTATGGCCGGTGAGTTGGGCTCGGCCGATGTCGAGCGGATGGCGCGTGGTGGTGTGCTGCCGCTCGCCGCCGCCGAGGGCCTGGCCCTGCTCGACGCCGCCGCCCGCTCCGGCGAGCCGGTCCTGGTGCCGGTGCACCTCGACCTGGCCGGGCTGCGGACCCAGGCGGAGGCGGGCATGCTGCCGCCGCTGCTGCGCGGCCTGGTGCGCGGTGTCGCCGCCCGGCGCACCGTGGAGGCGACCGGTCCCTCGCTGGCCCAGCGGATCGCGGGCGTGGCCGAGGCCGATCTGGACGGCGTGCTGCTGGAGCTGGTCTGCGCCGAGGTCGCGGCGGTGCTCGGCTACGCCGGGCCGCAGGCCGTCGAGGCCGACCGGGCGTTCAAGGACCTGGGCTTCGATTCGCTGACCGCCGTCGAACTGCGCAACCGCCTCAACGCGGTGACGGGTCTGCGGCTGCCGGCCACCCTGGTCTTCGACTATCCGACGCCGATGGCCTTGGTCGACCTGCTGCGCGCCGAGGCGGTGCCCGACGCGGCACAGGCCGTGGTGCCGCTGCTGGCCGAGCTGGACCGGCTCGAAGCCTCCCTGCTGGGGACGGCGGCGGACGACGAGGGCCACCTGCGGGTCGCCAACCGCCTGCAGGCGCTGCTCGCCCGGTGGAACGACCAGCAGGTCCCGGCCGAGGACGCGGGCGTCGCCGAACAGCTCGACGAGGCCACCGACGACGACCTGTTCGACTTCATCGGCAAGGAATTCGGCATCTCCTGATCGCCGCACGCGCTTCCTGCAACATCCCCGAGAGGTGACCTGACATGTCGGCTGAGATGATGGCCGAGGACAAGCTTCGGTACTTCCTGAAGCGAGTGACGGCGGATCTGCACGAGACGCGTCGCCGCTTGAAGGAGGTCGAGGAGGGCGAGCACGAGCCGATCGCCATCGTCGGCATGGCCTGTCGCTTTCCGGGCGGGGTGAACGGTCCTGAGAGCCTGTGGGACCTGGTGGCGGACGGACGGGACGCGGTCTCGGTCTTCCCCGAGGACCGGGGCTGGGACACCGAGAACCTCTACCACCCGGACCCGGACCATCCCGGGACGTCCTACTCCCGGGAAGGCGCTTTCCTCGACCGTGCAGGGGCGTTCGACCCGGGGTTCTTCGGGATCTCGCCGCGTGAGGCGATGTCGATGGACCCGCAGCAGCGGCTGCTCCTTGAGACCTCCTGGGAGGCCATCGAGCGGGCCGGCATCGACCCGACCACGCTCAAGGGCAGCCGGACCGGCGTCTTCGTCGGCGTGATGTACAACGACTACGGCATCGTGCTCCAGCAGTCCGTGGAGGGCCTCGAAGGCCAGCTGGGGACGGGGACCTCGGGGAGCATCGCCTCGGGCCGGGTCTCCTACACGCTGGGCCTGGAGGGCCCGGCGGTGACCATCGACACCGCGTGCTCCTCCTCGCTGGTCGCCCTCCACCTGGCCTGCCAGTCGCTGCGCCAGGGCGAGTCGACGCTGGCGCTGGCCGGCGGTGTCACCGTGATGCTGACGCCCAGCACCTTCGTGGAGTTCAGCCGCCAGCGGGGCCTTGCCACCGACGGGCGCTGCAAGGCGTTCTCCGACGACGCCGACGGCACCGGCTGGGGCGAAGGCGTCGGCATGCTGCTGGTCGAGCGGCTCTCCGACGCCCGGCGCAACGGCCACCCCGTGCTCGCCGTGGTCCGTGGCAGTGCGGTGAACCAGGACGGCGCTTCGAACGGTCTGACGGCGCCGAACGGACCCTCGCAGCAACGGGTGATCAAGCAGGCCCTGGCCGACGCCGCCCTCACCAGCGAGCAGGTCGACGTGGTCGAGGCGCACGGCACCGGCACCACGCTGGGCGACCCGATCGAGGCCCAGGCCCTGCTGGCCACCTACGGTCAGGGGCGCCCGGCCGAGCGGCCGTTGTGGCTGGGGTCGGTGAAGTCGAACATCGGTCACACGCAGGCGGCGGCGGGTGCGGCCGGGATCATGAAGATGGTCATGGCGATGCGCCACGGGGTGCTGCCGAAGTCGCTGCACGTCGGTGAGCCGTCGCGGCACGTGGACTGGTCGGCCGGCGCGGTGGAGTTGCTGAGCGAGGCGCGGGACTGGCCGCGGACCGGCGAGCCGCGCCGGGCGGCCGTGTCCTCCTTCGGGTTCAGCGGGACCAACGCGCACATCATCCTGGAGCAGGCGCCGGCCGTCGAGCAGGCGCCGGCCGAGCCGGCCGCGATCGGGCAGTCGCCGGTGGTGCCGTGGCTGCTCTCCGGCCGCACGCCCGAGGCGCTGCGCGAGCAGGCCGAGCGGCTGCTGACCCGGCTCGACGCCGAGCCCGAACTGGAGGCGGTCGACGTCGCCTTCGCGCTGGCGACGACCCGCGCGGCCTTCGAGCGCCGGGCGGCGGTGGTCGCCGGCGACCGTGAGGCGCTGGCGGCGCTGGCGCGCGGTGAGTCGGCGGCGCGGGCGGTGGTCGGGCGCGCGGGATCGGCGGGCCGGACGGCGTTCCTCTTCACCGGTCAGGGCAGCCAGCGGGCCTGCATGGGCGCGGAGCTGTACAGCGCTTTCCCGGCGTTCGCCGAGGCCTATGACGCCGTGTGCGCGGAGCTGGACCAGCACCTGGAGACGCCGCTCAAGGACGCCGACGCGCTGATCGACCAGACCGCTTACACCCAGCCGGCGCTCTTCGCCGTCGAGGTGGCGCTGTTCCGGCTCGTCGAGTCCTGGGGTGTGCGGCCCGACTTCCTGGCCGGGCACTCGATCGGTGAGTTGGCGGCCGCGCACGTCGCCGGTGTCCTCTCGCTGGCCGACGCCGCCGAGTTGGTCGCCGCGCGCGGTCGCCTGATGCAGGCGCTCCCCGCCGGTGGCGCGATGGTGGCCGTGCAGGCTGCCGAGGACGAGGTGCTGCCGCTGCTGGCGGACCGCTCGGATGTCGGTATCGCCGCCGTCAACGGGCCTACGTCCGTGGTGATTTCGGGCGACAAGCAGGCTGTGCTGGAGGTTGCCGAGAAGCTGGCGGCCGACGGTCGCAAGACGAAGCGGCTGACCGTCAGCCACGCGTTCCACTCGCCGCTGATGGACGGCATGCTCGCCGAGTTCCGCGCGGTCGCCGCCGAGTTGACTTTCAACACCCCGCAGATCCCGATCATCTCCACGCTCGACCAGTCGGCCGACCTGACCTCGCCCGAGTACTGGGTGCGTCACGTTCGCGAGGCCGTCCGCTTCGCCGACGCGATCGCCACCCTGGAGCGTGAAGGCGTGCGCACCTTCCTGGAGTTGGGCCCGGATGGCACGCTGTCCGCGCTGGCCCAGGAGTGCGTGACCACAGCGGAGAGCGCATTCCCGCCCGTGCTGCGCCGCGACCGATCCGAGACGCAGACGTTCACCCTCGCCCTGGCCCAGCTGCACGTGCGCGGCGTCAAGCTCGACTGGCCGGCCGTCTTCGCCGGCAGCGGCGCCCAGCACGTCGACCTGCCCACCTACGCCTTCCAGCGCGAGCGCTACTGGCCCAAGCCGTACACCGGGTTCTTCACGGACGTGTCCTCGGCCGGGCTGGGCACGACGGACCATCCGCTGCTGGGTGCTTCGCTCGCGCTCGCGGATGCCGACGGTCACGTGTTCACCGGACGGCTCGCGCTGGACACCCACCCCTGGCTGGCCGACCACGCCGTGCTGGGCTCGGTGCTGCTGCCGGGCACGGCCTTCGTGGACCTCGCGATCCGGGCCGGCGACCAGGTCGGGTGCGAGGTGCTGGAGGAGCTGACCCTGGAGGTGCCGCTGGTCCTGCCCGAGCGCGGCGGGGTGCGGGTGCAGGTGGCCGTGGGCGCGCCGGACGCGTCCGGCCGGTGCCGGTTCAGCCTGCACTCGCGGCCCGAGGACGCGCCGGGCGACCTGCCGTGGATCCGGCACGCCACCGGCGAGTTGTCCGCCGGGGCGCCGGCCGCCGCGGCCTTCGGGCTCGGCGAGTGGCCGCCGCAGGACGCCGAGCCCGTCGCGGTGGACGGCCTGTACGACAGCTTCGCCGCGCTCGGCCTCGCCTACGGCCCGACCTTCCGGGGCGTACGGGCCGCCTGGCGCCGGGACGGCGAACTCTTCGCCGAGCTGGCGCTGCCGGAGGAGTCCCGGGCGCAGGCGGCGGCCTTCGGGCTGCACCCGGCGCTGCTCGACTCCGTCCTGCACACCCTCGCGCTCGGCGGGCTCGTCGCGGACACCGGCGGTGCGCGGCTGCCGTTCGCCTGGAGCGGGGTCCGCCTGCACGCCACCGGCGCGACCGAACTGCGGGCGCGGATCCGGCTGGTGGGCGAGAACGCGGTGGCGCTGGAGCTGGCCGACGCGGGCGGCCAGGCGGTGGCGGCCATCGAGTCGCTCGCGCTGCGTTCGATCTCGCCCGAGCAGCTCGGCGCCACCGGCGGCGGAGCCGGGGACGCGCTGTTCGGCCTGGAGTGGGTCACCGTACCCGCGCCCGCCGCCACCGGCCCGGACTGGGCGCTGCTCGGTCCTGACCCGGAGGACTGGTCGACTCTGCTGGGTGGCACGGGCGTTGACGCCCCACGCCACACCGATCCGACCGCGCTGGCGGCGGCGGTGGCGGCCGGGGCGTCGATGCCCCGGACCGTGCTGGCCGCCTGCCCCCCGTCCGCCTGCCCCCCGTCCGCCGGCCTGGCGGGCGACGTCGCACGGGCGACGCACGAGGCGGCGCACCGGGCGCTGGCGCTGGTCCAGCAGTGGCTCGCGCAGGACTGCACGGCCGACGCGCGTCTGGTGCTGGTCACCCGCGGTGCGGTGGCGGGCCGTCCCGGCGAGGACGTGACCGACCTGCCGTCGGCCGCCGTCTGGGGTCTGGTCCGCACCGCGCAGAGCGAGTACCCCGACCGCTTCGTCCTGATCGACCTGGACGGACACCAGGACTCGGCCCGCGTGCTCGCCGCCGCATGCGCGCTCGACGAGCCCCAACTCGCCATCCGGGCCGGGCAGCTGCTGGCTCCCCGGCTGACCCGGGTGGCGCTGCCCGCCGAGCCCATCGAGCCTGCCGGGCCCGCCGAGTCCGCCGCCTGGAACCCCGCCGGGACGGTCCTGCTCACCGGCGCCACGGGCTCATTGGGCCGCCTGCTGGCCGGCCACCTGGTGGCCGAGCGCGGTGTGCGGCACCTGCTGCTGGTCTCGCGGCGTGGCGAGAACGCCGACGGCGCAGCCGAGTTGAAGCGTGAGCTGAGCGCATCGGGCGCCGAGGTCAGGTTCGCCGCCTGCGACGCGGCCGACCGCGAGGCGATGGCCGAACTCCTCGCCTCGGTGCCCGCCGAGCACCCGCTGACCGCGGTGGTGCACGCCGCCGGCCTGCTGGACGACGGAGCCGTGGTCTCGCTCACTCCCGAGCGGGTCGATGCGGCGCTGCGCCCGAAGGTCGATGCCGCCTGGCAGCTGCACGAACTGACGAAGCATCAGAAGCTGGACGCGTTCGTGCTCTTCTCCTCCGTCGCCGGTGTCTTCGGTGGCCCCGGGCAGGCCAACTACGCTGCGGCCAACGCCTTCCTGGACGCCCTCGCCGAGCACCGGCGGGCCCAGGGCCTGGCGGCCACCTCGCTGGCCTGGGGCCTGTGGGCGACGGACGGCGGCATGGCAGGCGAGCTCGACCGGGCCGACCTGGAGCGGCTGGCCCGCGGCGGGGTGGCACCGCTGACCACCACGGAGGGCCTGGCCCTCTTCGACGCCGCCGAGTTGCTCGACCGGGCGCTGCTGGTGCCGGTCAAGCTCAACCTGGCCGGCCTGCGCGCGCACGCCGCCGCGACCGGCCAGGTGCCGGCGCTGCTGCGCGGCCTGGTGCGGGTGCCGCTGCGCCGGGCGGTGGCGGGGGAGCAGGAATCGGCCGCCGTACTGGCCGAACGGCTCGCGGGCCGCAGCGAGGCGGAGCGCGAGGCCGTCCTGCTCGATCTGGTACGCACCCACGCCGCCGCCGCACTCGGCCACGCGGGGCCGGAGGCGGTGGAGATCGAACGGGGCTTCCTGGAGCTGGGCTTCGACTCGCTGACCTCGGTGGAGCTGCGCAACCGGCTGGCCCTGGTCACCGGCCTGCGGCTGCCGGCCACGCTGCTCTTCGACCACCCGACCCCGGGTGCGCTGGCGGTCCGGCTGTGCCAGCAGCTGGTGTCGGCTGCCGCCGCGGGCGACGCGGCAGCGGGGGCGGGGGCGGGGGCGGTCGAGCCGAGCCGTCCGCTCGGCACCATCGGGGCGATGCTGCGCATCGCCGCCGAGAGCGGGCGCAGCCAGGAGTTCATGGGACTGCTCTTCGCCGCCTCGCGCTTCCGGCCCGCCTTCGCCGCGGCGCAGGCAGCCGAGCTGGCACCGGAGTTGCTGCGCCTGGCCGATGGGCCCGAGCAGCCGCTTCTGGTCTGCCTGCCCTCGCTGCTGGCGATCTCGGGCCCGCACCAGTACGCCCGGATCGCGGCGGCCTTCCGGGGCCGGCGCCAGGTGCTGGCGCTGCCGTTGCCGGGCTTCCTGGACGGCGAGCCGCTGCCCGAGTCGCCCGAGGCGATCGTCGAACTCGGTGCCCGGGCTGTCCTGCTGGCCACCGGGGGAGCGCCGTTCGTGCTGCTCGGCCACTCCACCGGCGGCATGCTCGCGCAGGCCACCGCGGTCCGGCTGGAGGAGCTGGGCGCCGCCCTGGCGGGTGTCGTCCTGGTGGACACTTACTCGTTCGCCGACGCGGACAGCGAGGCGGGCTCTGTCGACGCGGACGGCGAGGCCGCCGGCCTGGGCGACGCGGCCGAGGTGCTGCCGGTGCTGACCGGGGCGATGCTCGCCCGCGAGGGCGGGTACGTCCCGATCGACGACACCAGGCTCACCGCGATGGGCGGCTACCTGCGGATCTTCGCGGGCTGGCGGCCGGCCGGGATCGCCGCTCCCACCTTGCTGGTGCGCGCCGTCGACCTGCTCACCGCCCCCGGCGCGCCCGGCACGGACGAGCCGCAGACGGCGCGGGCGCGGGCGTCCTGGCCGCTGCCGCACACCGCGGTGGACGCCCCGGGCAACCACTTCACCGTGATGGAGGAGCACGCCGCCGCCACCGCCGACCTGATCGAGGACTGGCTGCGCGAGGTGCGCTGACACCCAGCCCGCCAGCACCCCCGCGCCGCCGGCACGAAGACCGCCGGCACGAAGACCGCCGCTCCGGCCCGACCCCCGGCGGGCCGGAGCGGCAACCCCCTGGCATGGTCGTCCTGAACGGGAGCGCGGCCCCTGACGGCCGGCAGCTCCCCCCACAGACCCGTACCCATCCCGAGAGAGACGAGAGATCCGTATGACCGTCCCGACCAGCGCCGAGTACGACCTGTGGATCCGTCGCTTCCACCAGGCCCCGGACGCCAAGGTGCGCCTGCTCTGCCTGCCGCACGCGGGTGGCTCGGCCAGCTTCTACTTCCCCGTGTCGGCCGCGCTGTCGCCCGACATCGAGGTGCTCGCGGTCCAGTACCCGGGGCGTCAGGACCGCCGCGCCGAGCCGAGCATCGGCACCATCGCCGAACTGGCCGACCAGATCCACCGGGTGCTCGCCACCCTGGACGACCGGCCGCTGGCGCTGTTCGGCCACAGCATGGGTGCGATCCTCGGCTTCGAGCTGGCCCGCCGGCTGGAGGCCGACGGGCGGGTGCCGGCGGCGCTGTTCGCCTCCGGGCGGCGCGGACCGGCCACGCACCGCGCGGAGTTCGTCCACCAGCGGGACGACGACGGCCTGGTGGCCGAGCTCAAGACGCTCAGCGGAACCAACACCGCGCTGCTGGGCGACGAGGAGATCCTGCGGATGATCCTGCCCGCGATCCGCAACGACTACCGGGCGATCGAGACCTACGAGCGCCCGGCGGGCGGGCCGCTGAGCTGCCCGATCGTCACGCTGATCGGCGACGACGACCCGAAGTCCACGGTGGACGAGGCCAAGGCCTGGGCCGAGGAGACCACCGGCGAGTTCTCGCTGCGGGTCTTCTCCGGTGGCCACTTCTACCTGGCCGCCCAGCAGCGGGCCGTGCTCGGCGAGATCACCGACCGGCTGCGGGCGCACACCGGCTGACCGGGGCACGCCGAAGGCCCGGAGCGATCGGCATCGGCCGGCCGCTCCGGGCCCTGGAGCCCAGCGAGTGACGTCAGGCGCTGGGCACCAGGCAGAGTTCGCTGGGCAGATCGCTGCGGCGGGTGACCTTGAGCTTGCGGTAGACCCGGGTCAGGTGCTGCTCGACCGTGCTGACGGTGATGAACAGCTCGCGGGCTATCTCCCGGTTGGTGTGCCCGAGCGCGGCCAGCGAGGCGACCCGCCGCTCGGCGTCGCTCAAGTCGCCCGCGTAGGAGGCGGACTCGGCGTGGTCCGCCGTCGTCGCCGGCGCCGGCTCCCCGCTCAGGTCGGAGAACATGCTGGACAGCCCGCGCTGGATCGGCTCGGCGGCCTGCTCCTTGGCCAGCTGCCAGGCCCGGCTCATCATGATCCGGGAGCGCTTGTGGTCGCCGAGGTTCTGGTGCGCGTAGCCCAGGTCGGCCAGGGCCAGCGCCAGTTCGACCCGCGAGTCGCAGCGCTGCAGATCGTCCACGGCCTGACGCAGCAGCGAGGGACGGTACTTGAGCTCGGCCACCGCCGCGCTCAGCCGCACCGTGCTGCCGCGCGAGAGCGAGGAGCCGGGCTGCAGCCGCTTGGTCTGCTCGTCGATCAGCACCTTGGCCTGCTGGTGGTTGCCCATCTGCAGGTGGACCCGGGCCGCCGCCCCGCGCCAGGGCACCACGCTCGGCAGGTCGAGGTCCCAGTCCTGCATCATCTCGCCGCAGATCAGGAAGTCGTCCAGCGCCGCGTGCGGGTGGTTGGTGGCCAGCCGGAACTCGCCACGGGCGTGCAGGTAGTGCATGCCGTAGCGGGTCTGGTAGATGGCCTGCGGGACGGGGTGGTTGAGCAGCTGCGCGGCGTCCTCGTACTTGCCCATCAGGGTCTGCGCCGCCAGCAGGGTGGCCAGCGGCAGGCCGATGTTCACCCCCCAGCCCTTCCAGGGGAGCTGGTCGAGCGCGCTCTTCGCGTAGCGCTCGGCGTCGAGCAACCGGCCCTGGCGCAGCGCGATCTGGCTGCGCAGCGCGAGCAGCGGCGGCCGCCAGCCCTCGGCGGCCCGCCCGACCCGCTCGAGCAGCTGCTCGCAGCAGAGCGCGGCGCGCTCCAGCTGGTCGCCGTAGATGAGCGCGAGCAGGGCGAACTCGACCTGTTCCCAGTGGCGGTAGGTCAGGCCGATGCTCCGCAGCACCTGCTCGGCGCCGAGGAAGGTGTTCTCGTCGGCCCGGCCGCTGAGCACCTCGTCCAGCGCGGCCGCGGCCTGCAGGCGCGGGTCGGCGCGGACGGCCGCGGGGGTGCGGTCCTGGTTGATGCTGCAGGAGCCGAAGTCCGGCAGCTCGGCCAGCGCGCCGGGGTAGGAGCTGGAGAGCAGCAGCTTGACGGTCTGCACCTCGGAGGCGGTCCGGCCGTCGATCTTGCGGCCCTGGGCCAGCATGTGCTCCAGCAGACCGGTGGCCTCGGTGATCCGGCCGTGCCGCAGCAGGTACTTGACGACCACCACCGAGTGCCGGTCGCCCAGCTCACCGGCCCGCAGGGCGGCGGTGAGCATCGGCAGGTGGCGGGTGGCGTTGCCCGGCTGCAGCTGCCACTCGACGCCGGCCAGCAGGGTGAGCACCTCGCCGCGCTGACGGGCGTCGGTGCAGTTGCGATGGGCGTGCTCGACGCACTGCCGGGCCAGGTCCGCGTCGCCGTCGAAGAGCGACTGCCGGGCGACGTCGCACAGCACCCGGGTGCTCCAGGCCTCGCCGGGCTGGTCGGAGGCCAGCAGCTGTTCGGCGATGGCCCGTTCCGGCGCGCCCTGGGCGTAGAGCAGCCGGGCGGCCTGCGCGTGCAGCCGGCTGAGCTCGGCCGGGTCGGTGTCGTGCAGCACGGCCGTGCGCACCGCCGGGTGCCGGAACCGGCCCTGCTCCAGCAGGCCGGCCGAGTCCAGGCCGTCGATGACGCCCGCCACCAGGCTTGGGAAGAGACCCAGCAACTGGCCGAGCTGCTGGTCCGAGGCGAGGTCGCCGAAGACGGCGATGCCGCGGGCCACCGCGAGCGCGGCCGGCTCGCTGCGGTGCAGGCAGCTGACCACGGCCTGGGAGAAGGCGAACCCGCCGCCCAGGCCGGCCGGGTGCTGGTCGGCGGCGAGTCGGGTGGAGGAGCGCAGGTCCTCCAGCAGGCTGTGCACCAGGAGCGGGTTTCCGCCCGTCAACGCGTCGACCCGGGCGGCCAGTCGGTCGGCCCGCTCGTGGTCGAGTCGGGTGCCGAGCAGCTGGACCACGCCCTCGTGGGTGAGCGGTCCGAGCATGATCCGGCGGCAGTGCGGCTGGCGCAGCAACTCGGCGTGGAAGGCGGGCTGCGGGTGCTGGCGGGCGGTGCGTTCGGTGAGCACCACGGCGATGCGTGCGGTGCCCAGCCGGCGGATCAGGAAGAGCAGCCACTGCAGGGAGAGCGCGTCGGCGTGGTGGGCGTCGTCGACGCAGATCAGTAGCGGAACGGTTCTGGAGAGGTCGAACAGGACCGCGCAGAGCGCCTGGACCAGGTCGGCCGGCAGCTGGTGGGCGCCGGTCGCCTGCGGCGCGATGCCCGCCGGGTGAGCCGTCGCGGCCTCGGCCGCCGTCGCGAGCAGGTGCTGGGTCTGCCGCAGGCGATCGGCGTCCAGCGGGGCCTGCTGGAGCAGTTGACCGACGATGCTGAGCGGCGTGCGGTGCTCGGCCTGCGCGCCGGTGGCGCGCAGAACGGTGGCGCCCGCCTCGGCGGCGTGCTCGCCCAAGGCGCACAGCAGGACGGACTTTCCGCTCGCGACAGGGCCGACCACCAGGCCGACCGATCCCTTGCCCCGGACGGCGTCCGTGGTGATTCTGCGGAGGAGGTGCAATTCTTCGGCGCGCTCGATGAGATCAGGACGGCCAGTCATGTTGTGGCTCCTTGCGTCGGGTCCTGCATCCGGTCCAGTCGAGGTCTGGTGGGGGCAGACGTTGCGTGGAGTGGAGAAACTGGCTGGGGCGTAGAGAGGGGAACCCGGTGCAGCGGGAATCCCGACGGATGAGTTGTGCCGCACTCCGTGCTGGAACACTTTTCTCCCAGATGAAATGCACGAAAATTCTGGCGAACCGCTGATGATCGATGGGTGACTATTCGGGCCTCAATAGTGTGGTCGGCCCACAACTCCCCATTCCCGCGCACCGGTGAGCCGTTTCGGGTCGGCGGCTACTAGTTGCGGGACAGCTGATCTGAAACATAACACTGCTCCGGCCGACGGGGACATGCCTGTCGCTAGGAACTGATCAAGAATTGAGGATGGCGGGCCGGTGGGCCGCCCGGAGGGGTGTCGGCGGCCGTGACCGATCCGGCAATTGCTGATGAATCGGGCAAATGGGCGCGCTGGCGGGGAGTCACGGGAGCTGGAAACGCCGCGTTAACTCGGCCGTTGCAGAGGAGGAGTGATGGACCGTCAACGTTCATCGGGGCGCGGCCGGGCCGAGGTGGGCCGGACCGAGGGGCGGAGTACGGTTGTCCCGTAGTTGCCGCAGCTCTGACCTGGTCCGATGACGTCGATGGCCGGTCCGGTCCAGCCTGTTCGCTGGATCGGACCGGCCATGGGCTCGGTCGGTTCGGGCTGTTCGCTGGATCGGACCGGCCGTCGGGCCGGGCTGCTCTGTGCTGCTCTGTGCTGCTCCGGGCCGCTCTGGGCTGGTCCGGTGACGTTCGCTCAGGCCCGCTGCGGCTCCGTGCCCGGCGGTACGCAGCGGTCGACCGTCAGCTCGGCGGGTGCCTGGCACTCGGTCCGGTCCAGCCGCAGGGTCAGCCGGCAGCGCCGGTGCCGCACCCCCGGCAGGTCGAGCATCGGCCCGAGGTGGCCGACGATCCGGTCGGCGGCCGACTTGGAGATCCCGAACACCACGGCGACCTCACGCATGGTCAGATTGGTCCGCCGGTAGACCGAGACCAGCAGGACCCGGTCCGCCAGGGACAGCGTCCAACGCCGGCCCACCCGGGGCGTATCCGCCTGCGTGTGCGGCCGCAGTGCCTCCAGCAGTTCTTCGAACTCCGCGGTGTCCAGACCCGTGAGGAGCTCGACCCACGTGGTCTGCGCTGCGCTGATCAACTGTGCCATGGCTGTTTCTGTGTCGTCCCGACCGGTCGCCTGGCACAGCACGGCCCGTCCTGGCGCACCGCCGATGCCCTTCCCCCGTGTTTCCATCAATTCCCCCGTTGTTCACTCAACTGTCATTTCCGCGACTGGCTTCACTCCTCCGGCAACTGGATCGGCGCGAGTGCCTCGAAAACGTCCCCCGGGCCGGGGTTGGCAGGGTGGCTGGCGCCGCCCAGGTGGCGGACCACTCCCCAGACAGCGTTGAGCGCCGTGGTGACCGCGCCCTCGGCGAAGCCCGCGGTCCACGACACGTCGTCGCCGGCCAGGAACAGCCCGCGCTGGTCGGCCGGGAAGCCATCCTGGACGAACTGGGTGAACAGCCGGCGCTGGTACCGGTACTGCCCGGGCAGGTTGGCCTTGAAGGCCCCCATGAACAGCGGGTCGGTCTCCCAGGTCACCGAGATCGGCGGCCCGACGATGTGCGCGCGCACGTCGACCTCGGGGTAGATCCCGCGCAACTGGGTGAGCAGCACCTCCAGCCGCTGCTCGTCGCTGAGCGTGGCGACCTTCAGCGAGTCGTCGTTCCAGGTGTAGGAGAGGCAGATGACCCCGGGCCGGTCCGGGCCCTCGTCGAAGAGGTAGATGCCACGCGGCATCCGGTCGCTGAGCGTCATGCTCATCGCGTCCCGGCCGGTCGCGCCGTCCCGGTCCAGCCAGAACGGCCGGTCGGTGAGCACGAACAGCTTGGAGGAGCCCATGTAGTGGGTCCGCTCGACCGCCGTCCAGTGCTCGGTGGAGAGCAGTGCCGGGTCGCAGTCGATCTGGCTCAGCAGCGTCCACACGTGCGGGGTGAAGACCACCGCCGGATAGGTCGCGCGGCCGCCCTCGGCGTCCTCGACCTGCACGCCCTCGGCCACCCGGCGCAGCGCGCCGACCGCCGGGCGGGGCGTGCCGCCGTGCAGCGTGGCGAGCGAGGTGCCGGCCGGCCAGTGCGCCGCCCGGCCCACCGGCCGCGTCCACAGGCCCCGCACCAGCCGGCCCGTGCCGCCGACGATGCCGACCTGGTCCTGGTCGGCGCCGGTGAAGACCACCCGCAGCACCTCCAGGATCGAGTTGGGGAAGTCGGTGTCCCAGCCGCCGGTGCCGAAGCCGACCTGGCCGAACAACTCCCGGTGCCGGAACGAGCGGAAGAACGGTGAGGCGGCCAGGAACCCGTAGAACGACTGGTCGTCCAGGGTCCGCACCATCCGGTTCCACACCGCCTTGAGCAGTGCGGTGTCGCGGCGGCGCACCGCGTCCTCCATCACCGCGAGCTCGGCCTGGTCCAGCAGCGTCTTCTGCCAGGCGTCGGCCACCTCCTGGTAGACCGACGGCAGGTCCTCGACGGCGCGCGCGTAGTGCCGCTCGCCGCCCAGGTGCACCAGGGTGCTCGAGGTGCCCGGGGCGAGCGGGTTGGGGAACGGCCGGGTCCGCAGGCCCAGCGCGTCGATGTAGTGGAACAGCGTGGTGGCCGAGACCGGGAAGCGCATCGCCCCGAGCTCCGCGGCGAACTCCGGGTTCGCCTCGAACGGCACCGAGCGCATCCGGCCGCCCAGGTCGCCCGCCTCGTAGAGCACCGGCCGCAGCCCCAGGCGCAGCAGTTCGTGGCCCGCGACCAGGCCCGCCATGCCGCCGCCCACCACGGCAACCGGGGTGCCGTGGTGGGCGGCGGGGACCGAGCCGAGCCCGGCGGGGTGGCGCAGCCAGTCGTCGTAGGCGAAGGGGAAGTCGGGTCCGAACATCGTCAGAGGTGCGGTCACATCACGCACGGCCGGATACTCGCGGGCACTGAGGGACATCTGTGGACACCTTTCGGGACCCGGCTCGCGGTGGTCAGCCCAGGCGGTCGGGCAGACCCCGGTAGAGCTCGGGGCGCCGGTCATGGAGGTAGGGAGTGTCGAGGCGCGCCTTCGCCACCACCGCCGGATCGATCTCGGCCAGCAGCAGGCCCTCGGTGGGCTCCTCCCGGGTGAGCCAAGTGCCGTCCGGGGCGGCCACGGTGGTCAGCCCGCAGAAGTCCAGGCCGCCGCGCTCGCCGATCCAGTTGGCGTAGGCGATGTAGAGCTGGCTCTCGAAGGCCCTGGCGGGTACCAGCGTTCGCGCCACCACGTCCCAGGGACGCATCAGCGCGGTCGGTACCAGCAGCAGTTCGGTGCCGGCCAGGCCGTGCGCCCGGACCGCCTCCGGGAACTCGACGTCGTAGCAGACCAGTAGACCCACCGTCAGCTCGCCCAGCTTGGCCTGCACCACGCCGTGGTCGCCCGGCGCGAACCGGGACCGGTCCACCTCGCCGAACAGGTGCGCCTTGCGGTAGTTGGCCAGCAGCACGCCTTCGGCGGAGACCAGCCGGCTCGCGTTGTAGACGGCGTCGCCGTCGCGCTCCGGCCAGCCGTGCAGCACGGCGATGCCGAACTCGCGAGCGATCGCGGCGACTTCGAGGCCGTGCGGCCCGTCCACCGGCTCGCTGGCCTGAGCCAGCGCGGCCGGTCGCAGCGGGTAGCCACCCACCGTCATCTCCGGGGCGACCAGCAGTTCCGCGCCCGCTTCGGCCGCCTGCCGGGCCACCTCCCGAAGCCGCCCCAGCAGGTGCGGCACGTCGGGGGAGCCGCACGCGGCCTGCCAGCAAGCAATCCTCATCGCGGGCTTCCTCGTGGTGCGGTGGAATCATCGGCCGTGCAGCCTTGATCCCTGATACGGAGTTGGCATCCGGGACGGGCATTGCCGCGGCCGAAGTTATGGGGCGGCCCTATCCCGGGCAACCCCTAGCTCCCCCCTACGGTCCGGTTTCCGGCACTGCCGAAATGCGCCACGGGGCCCGGGCATAAGGGTGGGTAGGGGGTGGGCAGGGGTGGTGGACGCCGCCCGCGCGGATAGGCTTCGACGGGACCGAAACGGTGCCGAGAGAACGGGCTGACATGACGACCGGTGAGCCGGGCAGCAACGCTATCGTCTTTCCTGCCATGGGCCCGTCGCGATTCGCCGACTTCGGCCGGTTCATGGTGGTCAACCGGCAAGCCAGAAAGCTGTTCGGGATCGCCGACGAAGTGCTCGGCTACCGGGTTTTCGACGCATTGCGACAGAGCGAGGACGACTACGCCGAGGTCGCGCAGGTCACCTCGTTCGTGGCCTCGCTCGCGCTGGTCGAGTGGAGCGGGCCGGAACTCCCGGGGCCGGTGGGCCACTGCGCCGGCGTCAGCTTCGGCAAGATGGCCGCCGCCGCGCACGCGGGCGTGCTGCCCTTCGAGGAGGCCGTGCGGCTGGTGGCCGAGATGGCCCGCTGCGAGCACGAGTACTTCACCGAGCAGCACAGCGACATCGTCACCCACTCCTTCGTGAAGGTCGGCTCGGACACCCTCGACGAGCTGCTGGCCGAACTGGCCGCGGCTGACGAGTGGTACGAGATCTCATCGTACATGGATCGCGACATGTACATGGTCTCGCTCAACGAGCGGGCCCTGGACGGATTCAAGCAGCGGATCGGCGCGGTCGGCGGCTACTCCCTCTACACCATGCGCCCGCCGGCCCACGCGAGCATCTTCGGCCCGCTGCGCGAGCGGGTCGACCAGCAGCTGCTGAGCGGTTACCGGTTGCGCGACCCCCTGCTGCCGATCGTCTCCGACCAGGACGGCTCGCTGGTCACCACCGCCGAGCAGGCCCGGGACTGGATCCTGGGCGGCTTCACCCGCCCGATGCGCTGGCCCGGTGTGGTGGACACCCTGGTCGGGCAGGGCGTGCGGCGGATCAGTATCGTCGGTCGGGACCGGCTGCTGCGGCGACTGAAGTGCACGGTCGACAACTTCGCCACGACCACGATCGCCCCGGAGTCGGCCCTGAAGCCCAGGAGTTGACGCGGCGGGGCCCGGAAGGCACGATCCCTTGACGAACAGTAGCAACGGACCGGGCGGCGCTCTCCTCGCCACCAGTGACCTGCACATCAGTTACCCGGAGAACCGCGAGATCGTCCGGGAGCTGCGGCCCCGGTCGCCGCAGGACTGGCTGATCGTCGCCGGTGACATCGGCGAGGTCGTCGAGGAGATCGAGTGGACGCTCCGCCTGTTCAGCGAGCGGTTCGCCGCCGTGGTCTGGGCGCCGGGCAACCACGAGCTGTGGACCCACCCCAGTGACCCGGTGAAGCTGCGCGGCGTGGAGCGCTACCAGCACCTGGTGGAGATCTGCCGCCGGCTGGGCGTGCACACCCCCGAGGACCCGTACCCGCTCTGGCCGGGCCCCGACGGGCCGGTGCGGATCGCCCCGCTCTTCGTCGGCTACGACTACACCTTCCGCCCGGCCGGCACCACCACCAAGGAGCAGGCGCTGGCCCGCGCCCACGAGACGGGCGTGGTCTGCTCCGACGAGTACCTGCTGCACCCCGACCCGTACCCGAGCCGCGAGGCCTGGTGCGACGCCCGGGTGGCCGCCACCGAGGAGCGGCTGGCCGCCCTGGACCCGGCGATCGCGACCGTGCTGGTCAACCACTACCCGCTGGTCCGCCAGCCGACCGATGTCCTGTACTACCCCGAGTTCGCGCAGTGGTGCGGCACCACGGCCACCGCCGACTGGCACACCCGCTTCAACGTGGCGGCGGTCGTCTACGGCCACCTGCACATCCCCCGGGTCACCCACTACGACGGCGTCCGCTTCGAGGAGGTCTCGGTGGGCTACCCGCGCGAGTGGCGCCGCCGGGGCGATCAGGCGCCGGGCGGACTGCGCCAGATCTTCCCCGAGGTGACGAAGCGTTGATCGAGCGGATCCTTCCCGAGCCGGTCGTCTGGGCCGAGAGCCGGGCCCAGCGCGAGCAGATCGACCTCTTCCCCGAAGAGGCCGCGCACATCAGCCAGTCGGTGCCGCAGCGCCAGGACGAGTTCCAGGCGGTCCGCTCCTGCGCCCGCCGCGCGCTGGCCGCCCTCGGCCTGCCGCCCGTCCCGCTGGTCCCCGGCCCCCGTGGCGAACCCCGTTGGCCCGCAACGGTGGTGGGCAGCATGACGCACTGCGCGGGCTACCGCGCCGCCGCGCTGGCCCCGGCCGCCACGGTGCTCACCCTGGGCATCGACGCGGAGTCCAACGAGCCTCTGCCGGAAGGGGTGTTGGAGGCGATCGCGGTCCCGGCGGAGCTGCCGATGCTGGCCGCGCTGCGCCGCGCGGATCCGGCCGTGCACGGCGACCGGCTGTTGTTCAGCGCCAAGGAAAGCGTTTACAAGGCCTGGTTCCCGCTGATGGGCAAGATGCTGGACTTCTCCGAGGCCGAACTGCGGCTGGAGGCGGACGGTACCTTCACCGCCCGGCTGCTGGTGCCGGGCCCCGTGGTCGAGGGCCGGCGACTGCCGGGGTTCGAGGGGCGCTGGGTCGCCGAGGAGGGGCTGGTGGCGACGGCGATCACGGTGGCTCGGGACTGACCCGCCACCCCCGAGCCGCGGCAACTCCCCGAGTGTGCCGCGGCTTTGGCGCGTGCGTGGCCGAGCGTGGTGTGCCGAGTGGGGTGCGGCGACCGGCTGGGGCGGCTGGGGTCGGATAGGGGTACTGCCCCCGCAGGGCGGCTGGATACGCTCCGGTACGTACGGGCAGGGCGCGCCCAGCCCGCCCCGAACCCCTCCGACCACTCCCCGGCCCCCCGGGTGCGGGTGTCCATGGTGGCCGCCGAGCACGAGAAGGATGAGTGGAGCCGATGCCGGCCAAGATCCTCGCGGAGAGCTCCGCAGCGACGCTCGCCGAGTTCGAGCAGGACACCCTGCGCATCGCCCAGGTGCTGCGGGAACGCGGGGTCGGGCTCGGTGACCGGGTGCTGCTCAAGGCCGGCAACTCGATCGCCTACGTGTCGGTCCTCTTCGCCCTGATGCACGTGGGCGCCTCGGTGGTCATGGTGGACCAGCAGGAGAAGCAGGAGGCCACCGGCTCCATCATCCGGCGGGCCGGCACCAAGCTGGTCCTGGTCGACGACGACGCCCCGGTGCCCGCCGACACCGAGCCGGTCTACCTCTACGAACTGCTGGCCGCCGCACCAGACTTGGCCGTGACGGACCGGCGGCTCGACTTCGGTGCCTGGTCCGACCTGGACGACGCGCTGATCATGTGGTCCTCCGGGTCCACCGGCGAGCCCAAGGGCATCGTCAAGAACGGCGGGCGGATGCTGAAGAACCTGGAGCGCAACGCGCGCCACATGGGCCACTGTTCGGACGACGTGCTGCTGCCGCTGCTGCCCTTCTCGCACCAGTACGGCCTGTCGATGGTGCTGATCGCCTGGATCGTCCAGGGCTCGCTGGTGATCGCCCCCTACAAGCGCGCCGACCGGGCGCTGCGGATGGCCGGGCACTCGGGTGCGACCGTGCTGGACGCGACCCCCGCCACCTACCGCAGCATGCTGAACATCATCAGGCAGAAGCCCGCGCTCGCCGACTCGCTCGGCACGGTCCGGATGTTCTGCAGCGGGGCCGCGCCGCTCGACCAGTCGCTGGTGGAGCGCTACCTGGAGCACTTCGGCCTGCCGCTGCTGGACAGTTACGGCAGCACCGAGGCGGGCAACGTGGCGTTCGCGACCAGCGACAACGCGGTCTCCTGCGGGCAGGTGATGGACGGCCTGCGGGTGCGCGTGGTGGACGACGAGGAGAACGAGGTGCCGGCCGGCGAGGTGGGTGAACTGCTCATCGAGACACCGGATGTGATGGTCGGTTACCTCACCGCCGAGGGCGGCATCGACCCGGTGGACCAGAGCGTCTTCCGCACCGGCGACCTCGGCTACCTGGACGCGGCTGGCAACCTCTTCGTGCTGGGCCGCAAGTTCGCCGTGCACCGCAACGGCTACACGCTCTACCCCGAGATCATCGAGCGCAAGGCGGCCACCGGCGGCTGCTCGACCCGGATCGTGCCGCTGCCCGACGAGCGCCGCGGCAGCAGCCTGGTCTTCTTCGTCGAGGACGAGCAGCAGCGGGACTCCGCGCACTGGCGCGAGCTGCTGGCCGAGGTGCTGCCGAGCTACGAGCAGCCGAACCGGGTGATCGTGCTGGAGCAGTTCCCGCTCAACCGCAACGGCAAGCCGGACAAGCGGCGGATGACCGAACTCGCCGAGGCGGCGGCCGGATTGGCCGACGCCGGGAACCCTGCCTGACGGTCCGTCAGCCTGGTGGGCGCGCGTGGCCGCCGTCCTGGTGCTCCCCTTCCACCCCGCACACCCGAACGGCGGGGCCGCCAGCCGCAATCGGGACGAAGCCGGACAGGTCTAGACTCGGACCGGTCGGCTGCCCGCGCCGGACCGGGTGCGGCACCGGTGCCGATGGCGTCCGCTATCGCGGTGGCCACGCCACCGCGCTGACGAGGCGTCGGTGCCGGCCGCCGGCCCGGGACGGTGGCCCGGCGGCCGGGTAGCACTGTCGCAGAGTGGAAGGAAACACCCATGCCCCAGTCCGACGGTCTGCTCCTGCGGCCGCCCCGCCATCGGGTCGAACGCCGCGCCATCGTCTGGTGGGTGCTGCGTGCCGCGCTGATCCCGGTGCCCACCGCGCTGGTGCTGGGCGTGCTGGACCTGCTCATCCCGCCGGCCCGGTTCGTCTTCGGCCCGCTCTTCCTGGCCGTCGCGCTGCCCGGGCTCTGCTACCTGATCGTCATGCCGCTCTGGCGCTACCGGGTGCACCGCTGGGAGACCACCGACCAGGCCGTCTACACCGCCTCCGGCTGGCTGTGGCAGCGCCGGCGGGTGGCGCCGCTGTCGCGGATCCAGACCGTGGACACCGTCCGGGGCCCGCTGGAGCAGCTCTTCGGGCTCAGCGGCATCAAGGTCACCACGGCCTCCGCCGCCGGCGCGCTGACCATCCGCGGCCTGGACCGCGGCCGCGCCGCCGAGCTCGTCGAGCAGTTGACCAGCGCCACCCAGGCCACCCCGGGGGACGCGACATGAGCACCGCCACCCAGGACCCGACCGAGGTCGCCGAGCCGGCCGAGCCCGCCTGGCGGCGGCTGAGCCCGCGGCTGATCCCGGTGCACCTGGCCTGGCTGGTCCCCCCCGTGGTCACGACCACCGGCACCCTGCTCGGCACCGGCGGTCGGCTCAACCTGCAAGCGCTGATCACCCTCTCCTCGTTCACCGTGGCCTTCCTGACGGTGGCGGGCATCAACCTGACGCGCCTGTTCACCACCGGCTACCGGATCACCGACGAGCGGCTGGAACTCCGCTCCGGCCTGCTCTTCCGCAGCCACCGTGCCGTCCCGCTGGACCGCATCCGCAGCGCGGACGTCACCGCCCGTCCGCTGCACCGCCTCCTCGGGCTCGCCACGGTGCACGTCGGCGCCGCCGTGCACGGCACCTCGGCGGGGCGCGCGCTCAGGCTGGACGGCCTCACCGTCGCCCAGGCAGGCGCGCTGCGCCAGGAGTTGCTGAACCGCCGGGGCGCCCTGCTCGCCGAAGGGCCTGCCGACGCGGAGCCCGACGCCCCGATCGCCCGACTCTCCTGGCGCTGGCTGCGCTACGCCCCCCTGACCATCTGGGGCGTCGGTGGACTCTTCGCGGCCCTCGGGATCGGCTACAACACCCTGCACGACATGCAGATCGACCCGCTGAAGCTGGGCCTGGTGCACCAACTCGTCGCCGCCTTCAGCTCGGTGCCGCTCTGGGTCGCGGTGCCGGCGCTGCTGCTGGTGCTGGTCGTGCTGGGCACGGTGGCCTCGGTCGGCCAGTACGTCGAAGGCTGGTTCGGGTACCGCCTGGAGCGCGAGGACGGCGGTGTCCTGCGGGTCCGGCGCGGCCTGTGGATCCACCGCTCGGTCTCGCTCGACGAGCGCAGGCTGCGCGGCATCGAGCTGGCCGAGCCGCTGCTGCTGCGCCTGGGCGGCGGTGCGCGGCTGCTCGCCATCGCCACCGGCCTCGGCAATGCCGAGGAGAACCGCACCCGGAGCGTGCTGCTGCCGCCCGCGCCGCGCGCGCAGGCGCTGCGGGTCGCCGCCGAGATCCTGCCGGACGGCCAAGCCCTGCCCATCACCGCCGAGTTGACCCCGCACCCGAGGTCGGCGCGGCGCCGCCGGATCAACCGCGCCGTGGGCGTGGTCGCCCTGACGGCCGGGGCGCTGGCGCTGCCCGGCATCTGGGTGTCGCAGTTCCTGCCGCTCGCCTGCGCGGTCGCCGTCGTCCTGCTGCCGCTCGCGCTGCTGCTGGCCCTCGACGCCCACCGGGCCCTGGGCCACGCCCTGGTGGGCCGCTACCTGGTGGTCCGCTCGGGCACCTTCGCCCGGCGCACGGTCGCCCTGGAGCGGGCCGCCGTGATCGGCTGGACGGTCAGCCAGTCGCCGTTCCAGCGTCGTCTGGGCCTGCTCACCCTGACGGCCGCCACCGCTGCGGGCCGAGGCGCCTACCGGGTCCGCGACATCGCCGTCGCCGACGGCCTGGCCCTCGCCGCGCGGGCCGTGCCACAGCTGCTCGACCCGTTCCTCGAACAGGGTTGACGGCGGCCGCCGGAAAAGGCAATTCGCCTTTCCGGGCGTCCGCCGTAACGCATTTCCGGCCCCCCGGAACACCACTTGGAAATTCCTTCCAAGGCACCTGAAAATCAGTCAGGGGTCCCCGGATGATTGGCTAGGGGTGGCTAGGGGGGCCTAGGGGTTTCTGCTGCTCACCGCTCCTGGCAGGCTGGCCGACGGTTTTGGATACCGTCTGCTGGGTGGTGGAGCGCGCGATGATGAACCAGTCCGAGGGTCGCATTTCGGAGCCGGGCGGTAGGGGTGCTGGAAATTCCGATGCGCTGACCTCCTGGCGGGAGCGGCTGGCCGGCTGCGCGGCGGCGGATCAGCAGCGGCTGCTGCTGGCCCTGGTGCTGGAACACGCGATGGAATCGCTGCGGGGTAAGCCGGCCGCCCCCATCGAGGCCGACCGGCCGTTCCTGGAGCTGGGCTTCGACTCGCTGGCCGCGGTCAACCTGCACAGCCGGCTGGCCGCCGCGACCGGGCTGCGCCTGCCGGTCACCCTGGTCTTCGACCACCCGACCGCGGCCTCGCTGGCCCGGCACCTGCGCGCGGAGATCCTGGGCCTGGCCGCCGACAGCGGCGAGGTCCAGCCGCTCGGCTCCGCCGACGACGAGCCCATCGCGATCGTCGCCATGGCCTGCCGGTTCCCCGGTGACGCCCACTCGCCCGAGCAGCTCTGGCAGTTGGTCGCGGACGGCACCGACGCGATCTCGACCTTCCCGGCCGGTCGCGGCTGGGACCTCGGCGGCCTCTACGACCCGGACCCCGACCACCCCGGCACCAGCTACGCCCAGGCCGGCGGCTTCCTGCACGACGCCGACACCTTCGACCCCGGCTTCTTCGGCATCTCGCCGCGTGAGGCGCTGGCGATGGACCCGCAGCAGCGGCTGCTCCTTGAGACCTCCTGGGAGGCGTTCGAGCGGGCCGGCATCGACCCCGCCACCTTGCGCGAGTCGCGCACCGGCGTCTTCATCGGCGCCGAGGCCCAGGACTACGGCCCGCGCCTGCACGAGGCCGCCGAGGGCATGGAGGGCTTCCTGGTCACCGGCAGCGCGCTGAGCGTCGCCTCGGGCCGGCTCTCCTATACCTTCGGCTTCCAGGGCCCCGCCGTCACCATCGACACCGCCTGCTCCTCCTCGCTGGTGGCCCTGCACCTGGCCGTGCAGTCGCTGCGCCGCGGCGAGTGCGGCGTGGCACTGGCCGGCGGTGTGGCCGTGATGGCCAACCCCGGCTCGTTCATCGCCTTCAGCCGCCAGCGGGGACTTGCCCCCGACGGGCGCTGCAAGCCGTTCGCCGACGCCGCCGACGGCACCGCCTGGGGCGAGGGCGTCGGCATGCTGCTGGTCGAGCGGCTCAGTGACGCCCAGCGCAACGGCCACCCCGTGCTCGCCATCGTGCGCGGCACCGCGATCAACCAGGACGGCGCCAGCAACGGCCTGACCGCCCCCAACGGCCCCGCCCAGCAGCGCGTCATCCGCCAGGCCCTGGCCGACGCCGGTCTGACGCCCGCCGAGGTGGACGCCGTCGAGGCGCACGGCACCGGCACCACCCTGGGCGACCCGATCGAGGCCCAGGCCCTGCTCGCCACCTACGGCCAGGACCGCCCCGCGGACCAGCCGCTGCGCCTGGGCTCGCTGAAGTCCAACATCGGCCACACCCAGGCCGCGGCCGGCGTCGGCGGCGTCATCAAGATGGTGATGGCGATGCGGCACGGCGTGCTGCCGCGCACCCTGCACGTCGACCGGCCCAGCGAGCACGTCGACTGGAGCGCCGGCGCCGTCGAGCTGCTCACCGAGGCGATGCCCTGGCCCGAGAACGGCCACCCGCGCCGGGCCGGCGTCTCCTCGTTCGGCATGAGCGGCACCAACGCCCACGCCGTCATCGAGCAGGCCCCGACGGCCGAGGAGCTGGCCCCGGCCGCGCCCGCCGCCGTGGCCCCGGCCGTGCTGCCCTGGGCGCTCTCCGCCAGGACCCCCGAGGCGCTGCGCGGCCAGGCCGAGCGCCTGCTGGCCCACCTGGCCGCCCACCCCGAGCAGACCCCGGCCGACCTCGGCCTCTCGCTGGCCACCAGCCGCGCGAGCTTCGAGCACCGCGCCGTGCTGCTGGGCGGCGAGCGTGCCGAGTTCGAGCAGGCGCTGCGGGCCCTGGCCGACGGCGGTGAGCTGCCCGGCCTGCTCCAGGGCACCCCGGCCGCCGGCCGGACCGCCGTCCTCTTCACCGGACAGGGCAGCCAGCGCCTGGCCATGGGCCGCGAGCTGTACCAGACCTTCCCGGTCTTCGCCGCCGCCCTCGACCAGGCCTGCGGCCACCTCGACCTGCAGCTCGAACGACCGCTGCGCGAGGTGCTGTTCGCGGCCGAGGGCTCGGCTGAGGCCGAGTTGCTGCACCAGACCGCCTACACCCAGCCGGCGCTCTTCGCGATCGAGGTGGCGCTGTTCCGGCTGGCCGAATCCTGGGGCCTGCGCCCGGACTTCCTGGCCGGCCACTCGATCGGCGAGTTCGCCGCCGCCCACGCGGCCGGCGTCCTCACCCTGGCGGACGCCGCCCTGCTGGTCGCCGCGCGCGGCCGCCTGATGCAGGAACTGCCGTCCGGTGGCGCGATGCTGGCCGTCCAGGCCACCGAGGACGAGGTCGCGGCCGCGCTCGCCGACCGCGCCGGTCAGGTCGCCGTCGCCGCCGTCAACGGCCCGCAAGCCGTGGTGATCGCCGGTGACGAGGACGCCGTGCTCGCCGTCGCCGAGCAGTTCCGCGCCGAGGGGCGCAAGACCAGGCGGCTGACCGTCAGCCACGCCTTCCACTCGCCGCACATGGACGCCATGCTGGACGAGTTCCGGCGCTGCGCCCAGGTGGTGACCTACCACGCGCCCCGGATCCCGATCGTCTCCACGCTCGACCAGGGCGCCGACCTGACCACCCCCGAGTACTGGGTGCGCCACGTCCGCGAGGCCGTCCGGTTCGCCGACGCGATGCGCGCGCTGGAGGCCGCAGGCGTCAGCACCTTCGTCGAACTCGGCCCGGACGGCGTGCTCTCGGCGATGGGCCAGGAGTGCGTCACCGAGTCCGCGGTCCTCCTGCCGGTGCTGCGCGGCGACCGGCCCGAGGTCCGCAGCTTCACCGCCGCCCTCGCCCAGGCCCACCTGCGCGGCCAACTCCTCGACTGGGACGGCGTCTTCGCCGGCCAGGGCGCGCACCGGGTGGACCTGCCCACCTACGCCTTCCAGCGCGAGCGCTACTGGCTGGAGAGCGGCAGCCCGCTCGGCGACATCGCCTCGATCGGCCTGGGCGCCGCCGACCACCCGCTGCTCGGCGCGGCGGTGGCCCTCGCCGACGTCGACGGCTTCCTCTTCACCGGCCGGCTCGCCCTGGACACCCACCCCTGGCTGGCCGACCACGCCGTGCTGGGCACCGTGCTGCTGCCGGGCACCGCCTTCGTCGACCTGGCGATCCGGGCCGGCGACCAGGTCGGCTGCGACCTGGTCGAGGAACTCACCCTGGAAGCACCGCTGATCCTGCCGGAGCAGGGCGGCGTGCAGCTGCAGATCGTGGTCAGCGGCGCCGACGAGCACGGCAACCGCTCGCTCAGCCTGCACTCCCGGATCGAGGGCGCCCCGGCCGACGAACCATGGACCCGGCACGCCACCGGTGTGCTCAGCGCCGGCGCCGCGCCGGCCGGTTTCGACCTGACCGCCTGGCCGCCCACCGGCGCCCGCGCGGTCGACGTCGAGCAGCTGCACACCGGCCTGGCCGAGGCCGGCTTCGGCTACGGCCCGACCTTCCAGGGCCTGCGGGCCGCCTGGCTGCGCGGCACCGAGATCTTCGCCGAGATCGCCCAGCCGGACGGCACCGAGGAGGACGCCGACCGGTTCGGCCTGCACCCGGCGCTGCTGGACGCCGCCCTGCACGCGCTCGGCGCCGACAGCTCCGACGACGCGCTCCGCGGCGGCCTGCCGTTCAGCTGGACCGGCGTCACCCTGCACGCCACCGGCGCTGCCACGCTGCGGGTGCGGGTCACCCCGCTCGGGCGTGGCGAGGTGGCGCTGGAGCTCGCCGACGGCACCGGCGCGCCGGTGATGTCGGTGCGCTCCCTCGCGCTGCGCGAGATCTCCGCCCAGCAGCTGGGCGCGGCCCGGTCCGCGCACCACGAGTCGCTCTTCCGGGTCGAGTGGGTCCCGCTGCCCGCTCCTGCTTCCCTGCCCGGCCGCTTGGCCACGCTCGGTGACTTCAAGGTGCCCGGCGTCGAGACCTTCGCCGATCTGGCGGCGGTGGCGGCAGCCGAGAGCGTGCCGGACGCGGTGTTCGTGCCGTGCGCGGCGCTGGTCGGCGAGCTGTCGGCGGACGGGGTGCGGGAGGTGACGCACCGGGTGCTGGGCCTGGCACAGGCCTGGCTCGCGGAGGAGCGGTTCGCTGACTCGCGGCTGGTGTTGGTGACCCGGGGCGCGGTGGCGCCGTTGGCGGGGGAGCAGTTGGCCGATCCGGCGCAGGCCGCGGTCTGGGGCCTGATCCGCTCGGCGCAGGCGGAGAACCCGGAGCGGTTCGTCCTGCTGGACCTGGACGCCTCGGATGCCTCGGTGGCCGCCCTCCCGGCCGCACTGGCCTCCGGCGAGCCGGAGCTGGCGATCCGTCAGGGAGGCTGCTACGCAACTCGGTTGGCGCGGGTCGCCACCGATGAGGCGCTCACCGAGCCGGCGGGCGCGGTCGCCTGGCGCCTGGACATCCCGGTCAAGGGCACGCTGGACAACCTGGCGCTGGTCGAGTACCCGGCGGCCGTCGCGCCGCTGGAGGCGGGCCAGGTCCGGATCGGCGTGCGCGCGGCCGGCCTGAACTTCCGTGACGTGCTGAACGCGCTGGGCATGTACCCGGGCAACGCGGGCCTGCTGGGCCTGGAGGGCGCGGGCGTCGTCCTGGAGGTGGCAAGTGACGTCACCGATCTCGCCGTCGGCGAGCGGGTGTTCGGCATCATCTCCGGCGGCTTCGCCCCCGTGGCGGTGGCCGACCGTCAGCAGATCGCCCGGATGCCGCGGAACTGGACCTTCGCCCAGGCCGCCTCGGTGCCCCTGGTCTACCTGACCGCCTACTACGCGCTGGTGGACCTCGCGGACCTCCAGGCGGGTGAGTCGATCCTGGTCCACGCTGCCGCCGGTGGTGTGGGGATGGCGGCGGTTCAGCTGGCCCGGCACCTGGGCGCGGAGGTCTACGGCACGGCGAGTGCGGGCAAGTGGGAGGCGCTGCGGGCGCTGGGTCTGGACGAGGCGCACATCGCCTCCTCGCGTGACCTGGAGTTCGAGGAGCGGTTCCGCTCGGCCAGTGGCGGACGCGGTGTGGACGTCGTACTCGACTCGCTGGCACGGGAGTTCGTGGACGCCTCGCTGCGGCTGCTGCCGCGCGGCGGGCGGTTCGTGGAGATGGGCAAGACCGACGTCCGCGACCCCGAGCAGGTCGCCGCGGAGCACCCGGGCGTCCACTACCAGGGCTTCGACCTGATCGAGGCCGGTGCTCAGCGCACCGGCGAGATGCTCGCGGCGCTGCTGGAGCTCTTCGACCAGGACGCGCTCGACCACCTGCCGATCGCCACCTGGGACATCCATCGGGCACCGGAGGCGTTCCGCTTCGTCTCGCAGGCCAAGCACATCGGCAAGGTCGTGCTCACCGTCCCGGCCCCGCTGGACCAGGACGGCACCGTCCTGATCACCGGCGGCACCGGCGCGCTGGGCGCCGTCGCCGCTCGCCACCTGGTCGCCGAGCACGGCGCGCGGCACCTGTTGCTCACCAGCCGGCGCGGCGCCGACGCCCCGGGCGCGGTCGAACTGACGGCCGAGCTGGAGCAGTTGGGTGCCTCGGTGACCGTCGCTGGGTGCGACGCGGCCGACCGGGCCGAACTCGCGGCACTGCTCGGCTCGCTGGCGCGCCCGCTGACCGCCGTCATCCACACCGCCGGCGTCCTGGACGACGGCGTCCTCGCCTCGCTCACCCCGGAGCGGCTCGACGCCGTCCTGCGGCCCAAGGTGGACGCCGCGCTCAACCTGCACGAGCTGACCGCCGGACTCGACCTGTCGGCCTTCGTGCTCTACTCCTCCAACGCCGCCACGCTCGGCGGCGCCGGCCAGGCCAACTACGCGGCTGCAAACGCTTTCCTGGACGCGCTCGCGACCAAGCGCGCCCAGGCCGGCCTGCCCGCGCTCTCGCTGGCCTGGGGCCCGTGGGCCGAGGGCGGCATGGCCAGCACCCTCGACGCCGCCGACCTCCAGCGCCTGGCCCGCGACGGCATGCGCGGCCTCGCCAACGCCGAAGGCCTGGCCCTGCTCGACACCGCCGCGCGCCTCGGACAGGCCGCCCTGGTCCCGATGCACCTCGACGTGACCGCGCTGCGCGCCCAGGCTGCCGCCGGCACCCTGCCCGCCCTGCTGCGCGGCCTGGTCCGGGTGCCGACCCGGCGTGCCGCCCAGGGCGGAGCGGGCGGTGGCTCGGAGCTGATGCGCCGGTTGGCCGGGCTCTCCGAGGCCGAGCTGGACCGCGAGCTGCTCGAAGTCCTGCGGGTGCGGGTCGCCGCCGTGCTGGGCCACGCCTCGCCCGAGGTGATCGAGGCGGGCCGGGCGTTCAAGGAGCTCGGCTTCGACTCGCTGACCTCCGTCGAGCTGCGCAACGCGCTCAACACCGCCACCGGGCTGCGCCTGCCGCCCACCCTGATCTTCGACTACCCGACCCCCGCCGCGCTCGCCGAGTACCTGCGCACCCAGATCGCCGGCGCCCAGCAGGCGGCCACGGCCACCGGCGCGACGATGCCCGCCCGCGCGTCCCGTGCAACCGACGAGCCGATCGCCATCATCGGCATGAGCTGCCGGTTCCCGGGCGGCGTGCAGTCGCCCGAGGACCTGTGGCGACTGGTCACCGGCGGGACCGACGCGATCGGCGAGTTCCCGGCCGGCCGTGGCTGGGACCTGGAGCGGCTCTTCGACCCGGACCCGGACCACCAGGGCACCAGCTACGTCGACCAGGGCGGCTTCCTGCACGACGTGGGCCTCTTCGACCCGGACTTCTTCGGCATCTCGCCGCGCGAGGCGCTGGCGATGGACCCGCAGCAGCGCCTGCTCCTCGAGACCTCGTGGGAGGCCATCGAGCGGGCCGGTATCGCTCCAGCCAGCCTGCACGGCAGCCGCACCGGCGTCTTCGCCGGTGTGATGGCCAGCGACTACGCCACCCGGATCGGTGCGGTGCCCGAGGGCGTCGAGGGCTACCTGGGCACCGGCACCGCCGGCAGCGTCGCCTCGGGCCGGGTCGCCTACACCCTCGGCCTGGAGGGCCCGGCTGTCTCGGTCGACACCGCCTGCTCCTCCTCGCTGGTCGCCCTGCACCTGGCCGTGCAGGCGCTGCGCCAGGGCGAGTGCTCCATGGCGCTCGCCGGTGGTGCCACCGTCATGGCGACGCCCGAGGCGTTCATCGACTTCAGCCGCCAGCGCGGCCTGGCAGCCGACGGGCGCTGCAAGGCGTTCTCGGACGAGGCGGACGGCACGGGCTGGGGCGAGGGCGTCGGCATGCTGCTCGTCGAGCGGCTCTCCGACGCGCGGCGCAACGGGCACCCGGTGCTCGCCGTGGTGCGCGGCACCGCGATCAACCAGGACGGTGCTTCGAACGGTCTGACCGCGCCGAACGGTCCCTCGCAGCAGCGGGTGATCCGGCAGGCGCTTTCCAGTGCGGGGTTGACGGCCGATCAGGTCGACGTGGTCGAGGCGCACGGCACCGGCACCGCACTCGGCGACCCGATCGAGGCCCAGGCGCTGCTCGCCACCTACGGCCAGGACCGCTCGGCCGACCAGCCGCTCTGGCTGGGCTCGCTGAAGTCGAACATCGGTCACACCCAGGCGGCGGCCGGCGTCGGCGGCATCATCAAGATGGTGCTGGCGATGCGCCACGGCGTGCTGCCGCGCACCCTGCACGCCGAGCAGCGCTCCGCCAACGTCGACTGGTCGGCGGGCGCCGTCGAACTGCTCACCGAGGCCCGGGCCTGGCCCGAGACCGGCCGGCCGCGCCGCGCCGGCATCTCCTCCTTCGGCTTCAGCGGCACCAACGCCCACACCATCGTGGAGCAGGCGCCGGCCTTCGAGGAGGCCGAGGCCGAGGCCACGGCGCCGGTGCCCGCCGTCCAGCCGTGGCTCCTGTCGGCCCGCAGCGAGCAGGCCCTGCGCGACCAGGCGCGGGCGCTGCTCGCCCACCTCGACACCACTCCTGACGCGACCACCACTGAGCTGGCCTTCTCGCTGGCCACCACCCGCACCACGCTGGAGCACCGCGCGGTACTGGTGGGCGGTGAGCGCGCGGAGTTCGCCCGCGCGCTGGCGGCGCTGGCCGCCGGTGAGCCGGCCGGTGACGCGGTCGTCGGCACCGCCGGAGCGGCCGGCCGGACGGCGTTCCTCTTCACGGGGCAGGGCAGCCAGCGGGCTGGGATGGGCGCGGAACTGTACAGCGCTTTCCCGGTGTTCGCCGAGGCCTACGACGCCGTGTGCGCGGAGCTGGACCAGCACCTGGAGACGCCGCTGAAGGATGCTTCGGCGCTGATCGACCAGACCGGCTACACCCAGCCCGCGCTGTTCGCGATCGAGGTGGCGCTGTTCCGCCTGGTCGAAGCATGGGGCATCCGCCCGGACTTCCTCGCGGGCCACTCGATCGGCGAGCTGGCCGCCGCGCACGTCGCGGGCGTGCTGTCACTGAGCGATGCGGCCAAGCTGGTGGCGGCGCGTGGTCGCCTGATGCAGGCGCTGCCCGCCGGTGGTGCGATGGTGGCCGTGCAGGCCGCCGAGGACGAGGTGCTGCCGCTGCTGGCGGACCGCTCGGACGTCGGTGTCGCGGCGGTCAACGGGCGTACCTCGGTGGTGCTTTCGGGTGCCGAGGCGGCTGTCCTGGAGGTGGCCGCACAGCTGGCGGCTGAGGGTCGCAAGACGAAGCGCCTCACCGTCAGCCACGCGTTCCACTCGCCGCTGATGGACCCGATGCTCGCCGAGTTCCGCGCGGTGGCCTCGGAGTTGACCTTCAACGCGCCGCGGATCCCGATCGTCTCGACGCTCGACCAGTCCGCCGACCTGACCTCGCCCGAGTACTGGGTGCGCCACGTCCGGGAGGCCGTCCGGTTCGCCGACGCGATCGCCACCCTGGAGGCCGGGGGCGTCCGCACCTTCCTGGAGCTGGGCCCGGACGGCGTGCTCTCGGCGATGGGCCAGGAGTGCGCCACCGTTGAGGTAAGCGCTTTCGCGCCGGTGCTGCGCGCCGACCGCCCCGAGGCCCGGGCGCTGACCGCCGCGCTCGCCGCGCTGCACGTTCGCGGCGTGGTGCTGGACTGGCCGGCGGTCTTCGCCGGACGGGGTGCGCGCCGGGTCGACCTGCCGACCTACGCCTTCCAGCGCCAGTGGTACTGGCTGGAGAACTCCGCCGACCCGGCGGCCCCGCAGGCGGTACCGACCGACGCGGTGGACGCCCGGTTCTGGGCGGCCGTCGACAGCGGCGACCTGGACACTCTCACCACCGCCCTTGAGCTGGGCGGCGACCAGCCGCTGAGCTCGGTGCTGCCCGCGCTCTCGGCCTGGCGCCGCAAGAGCCGCGAGCAGGCGACCGTGGACGGCTGGCGCTACCGGGCCGGCTGGAAGCCGGTGCGGGAAAGCGCTGTCCGCACCCTCGCCGGTCGCTGGCTGCTGCTGGTCCAGGCCGGAGCGACCGAGGACCCCGCCGGGCCGGCCGTGCTGCGGGCGCTGACCGCGCGCGGCGTCGAGGTCCAGCGGGTCGAACTGGACGCCGCCGCCGTGACGCGCGCCGCCGTGGCGGCGCAGCTCGGCGAGATCGTGACGCGCGACACCGTGTCGCAGAGCGGGCCGGTGGCCGGCGTGCTGTGGCTGGCGTCGCCCGACGGCGACCCGGCGCCGACCGCGACCCTGGTGCAGGCGCTGGGCGACGCCGGGCTGAGCGCGCCGCTCTGGTGCCTGACCCGCGGCGCGGTCTCGACCGGCCGCTCCGACCGCCTGACCAACCCCGGGCAGGCCCAAGTCTGGGGACTGGGCCGGGTGGTGGCGCTGGAGCACCCCGACCGCTGGGGCGGTCTGATCGACCTCCCGGTGGCGCTGGACCAGCGCGCACTCGCCCGCCTGGCCGGCGTGCTGAGCGGTGCGGAGGACCAGGTGGCGCTGCGCGCCTCGGGCCTCTTCGCTCGCCGCCTGCTGCGCTCCACTCGCGGGGAGACCGCCGCCTGGCGGCCGTCCGGCACGGTGCTGGTGACGGGTGGCACCGGGGCGTTGGGCGCCGAGGTGGCGCGCTGGCTGGCCCGCAACGGTGCCGAGCAGTTGCTGCTGGTCGGCCGACGCGGGCCGCAGGCTCCTGGTGCGGCGGAACTGGTCGCCGAGCTGGCCGAGTTGGGCGCGGCCGCGACCGTCGCCGCCTGCGACGTGGCTGACCGTGCGGCGCTGGCCGAGCTGCTCGCGGCCCACCAGGTCTCGGCCGTCTTCCACACCGCCGGCGTGCTCGACGACGGCCTGCTCGACGCGCTGACCGCCGACCGCTTCACCGCCGTGGCCCGCCCCAAGGTGGACGCCGCCCGCAACCTGCACGAACTCACCGGCGACCTGAGCGCGTTCGTGCTCTTCTCCTCGATCGCCGGTGTCGTCGGCAGCGCCGGTCAGGCCAACTACGCGGCCGCAAACGCCTATCTGGACGCGCTCGCCGAGCAGCGTCGCGCCGACGGCCTGCCCGCCACCTCGGTCGCCTGGGGCCCCTGGGCACAGGGCGGCATGGCCGCCGACGCAGGTATCGAGCAGCGGCTGCGCCGTGACGGTGTCCCGCCGATGGCCCCGGCGCTGGCCATCGCCGCGCTCCAGCAGGCGCTGGACCACGGCGACGGCGCCCTGACGGTCGCCGACATCGCCTGGGACGTCTTCCTGCCGGGCAGCACGGCCGCCCGCCGCAGCGAGCTGTTCAGCGACCTGCCCGAGGCCCGGCCCGCCGCCGGTGGCACGGTCACCGCTGCCGCTGACGCCGCCTACGCGCCGGCCGGCCGGCTGGCCGGCCTCACCCCGGCCGAGCAGCAGCGCGCCATGCTCGACCTGGTCCGCGGCACCGTCGCCGCAGTGCTGGCCCACACGGGCACCGAGACGATCGAGCCAGGGCGGGCCTTCAAGGAGCTCGGCTTCGACTCGCTGACCGCCGTCGAGCTGCGCAACCGCCTGGGCGCGGCCACCGGCCTGAGCCTGCCGACCACGCTCGTCTACGACTACCCGACGGCCGCGGCGCTCGCCGAGTACCTGCGCAGCGAACTGCTCGGCGCGCAGCCGGCGACCACGGTCGTCCCGGCCACCTTCGCAGCTGATGACGAGCCGATCGCCATCGTCGCCATGAGCTGCCGCTTCCCCGGCGGGGTGACCTCGCCCGAGCAGCTGTGGCAGCTGCTCCTCGCGGGCGGCGACGCGATGTCCGGCCTGCCGGACGACCGGGGTTGGAACGTCGACTCGCTCTACGACCCGGACCCGGAGCAGGTCGGCAAGATCTACACCCGCGAGGGCGGATTCCTCTACGACGCGGCCGAGTTCGACCCCGCCTTCTTCGGCATCTCGCCGCGCGAGGCGCTGGCGATGGACCCGCAGCAGCGCCTGCTGCTCGAGACCACCTGGGAGGCGTTCGAGCGGGCCGGCATCAACCCGGCGACCCTGCGCGGCAGCCGGACCGGCGTCTTCGCCGGCACCAACGGCCAGGACTACCTCGCGCTGCTGATGAACTCGCCGGAGGAGCTGGAAGGTCACCTCGGCACCGGCACCTCGGCCAGCGTGCTGGCAGGGCGACTCTCCTACACGTTCGGGCTGGAGGGTCCGGCGGTCACCGTCGACACCGCCTGCTCGTCCTCGCTGGTCGCGCTCCACCTCGCTGTCCAGGCGCTGCGCAACGGCGAGTGCTCGCTCGCCCTGGCCGGCGGTGTGACCGTGATGGCCACCCCGGACACCTTCCTCGACTTCAGCCGCCAGCGTGGCCTGTCCGCCGACGGCCGCTGCAAGGCCTTCTCGGCTGCCGCCGACGGCACCGCCTGGGGCGAGGGCGCCGGCATGCTGCTGGTCGAGCGGCTCTCGGACGCTCAGCGCAACGGGCACCCGGTGCTGGCGATCGTGCGCGGTTCGGCGGTGAACCAGGACGGCGCTTCGAACGGTCTGACGGCGCCGAACGGGCCGTCGCAGCAGCGGGTGATCCGGCAAGCGCTCTCCAGCGCGGGGCTGACGGCGGACCAGGTCGACGCGGTGGAGGCGCACGGCACCGGCACCGCACTCGGCGACCCGATCGAGGCGCAGGCGCTGCTGGCTACCTATGGTCAGGAGCGGGCGGCCGACCGGCCGCTCTGGCTCGGCTCGATCAAGTCGAACATCGGGCACACCCAGGCCGCGGCCGGTGTGGCGGGCGTGATCAAGATGGTCATGGCGATGCGGCACGGTGTGCTGCCGCCGACCCTGCACGTCGACCAGCCGACCCCGCATGTGGATTGGTCGGCGGGTGCGGTCACGCTGCTGGCCGAGACGACCGATTGGCCGCAGACCGGTGCGCCGCGCCGGGTTGGCATCTCGTCCTTCGGGTTCAGCGGCACCAACGCGCACACGATTCTGGAGCAGGCGCCTTCGGGCGAGCCGGAGCCGGTCGTCGAGGCGACGGTGTCGCCGTCGGTGCTGCCGGTGCTCCTGTCCGCGAAGACCGATGCTGCGCTGCGGGCTCAGGCCGAGCGGTTGCTGCCGGTTGTCGCGGATGCCGACATCGCTGATCTGGCGGTGTCGTTGGCGACGGGTCGGGCGGCGCTGGAGCGTCGTGCGGTGGTCGTGGCGGGTGAGCGGGATGAACTGCTGGGCGGTCTGCGCGGGTTGGTGGCGGGTGAGTCGGCGGTTCAGGTGGTCGTGGGTTCGGTGGTGGAGGGTCGGACGGCCTTCTTGTTCACCGGTCAGGGCAGTCAGCGGGCGGGGATGGGCGCGGAGTTGTACAGCGCGTTCCCGGTGTTCGCGGATGCGCTGGATGAGGTGTTCGCGCATCTGGACCAGTACTTGGATCGTCCGCTGCGTGAGGTGATGTTCGCCGCTGAGGGCGAGTTGCTGAACCAGACGGGTTACACGCAGCCGGCGTTGTTCGCGGTCGAGGTGGCGCTGTTCCGGCTGGTTGAGGCGTGGGGTCTGCGCCCGGACTTCCTGGCGGGTCACTCGATCGGTGAGCTGGCGGCCGCGCATGTCGCGGGTGTCCTGTCGCTCGCCGATGCCGCGAAACTGGTGGCGGCGCGTGGTCGTCTGATGCAGGCGCTGCCCGCCGGTGGCGCGATGGTGGCCGTCCAGGCGAGCGAGGACGAGGTGCTGCCGCTGCTCACGGACGAGGTGGGCATCGCAGCCGTCAACGGGCCGTCGGCGGTGGTGCTTTCGGGTGCCGAGGCGGCTGTCCTGGAGGTGGCCGCACAGCTGGCGGCCGGGGGTCGCAAGACCAAGCGCCTGACCGTGAGCCACGCGTTCCACTCGCCGCTGATGGACGGCATGCTCGCCGAGTTCCGGTCGATCGCTGAGGGGTTGACGTTCAACGCGCCGCAGCTGCCGATCGTCTCGACGCTCGACCAGCAGGCCGACCTGACGTCCCCCGAGTACTGGGTGCGTCACGTTCGCGAGGCCGTCCGCTTCCGCGACGCCGTCGAGACGCTGGAGCGCGAGGGTGTCCGCACCTTCCTGGAGCTGGGCCCGGACGGCGTGCTCTCCGCGATGGGTCAGGACTGCGCCACCGCCGGGGAAAGCGCTTTCCAGCCGACCCTGCGCGCCGCCCGTCCCGAGGTCCGCACGCTGACCACCGCTCTCGCCGCGCTGCACGTGCGCGGCCTGGAGGTGGACTGGTCGGCGGTCTTCACCGGCACCGGCGCCCGCCGGATCGACCTGCCCACCTACGCCTTCCAGCGCCAGCGCTTCTGGCCGCGCACGCCGATCATGGCGGCGGGCGACGTCGCGTCGATCGGCCTCGGCGCGGCCGGGCACCCGCTGCTCGGCGCCAGCGTCGAACTGCCGGACTCCGACGGCGTGGTGTTCACCGGCCGGCTCTCCGTGCAGTCGCACCCGTGGCTCGCCGACCACGCCGTGATGGGCTCGATCCTGCTGCCGGGCACCGCCTTCGTCGAACTGGCCATCCGGGCCGGCGACGGCGTCGGCTGCGAGGTCCTGGAGGAGCTGACGCTGGAGGCTCCGCTCGTTCTCCCCGAACGCGGCGGTGTCCAGCTGCGGTTGGCGCTCAGCGCCGCCGACGCCTCGGGCCGCCGCCCGCTGACCATGCACTCCCGCCCGGAGGACGCGCACGCCGAAGAGCCGTGGACGCGGCACGCCACCGGTCTGCTCGCGCCCGGATCGGCTGTTGAGCCGTCGTTCGAGCTGACCGAGTGGCCGCCGGCCGGTGCCGTCGAGGTCGCCGTCGAGGACCTGTACGAGCGGCTGGCCGCCGCCGGCTTCGGCTACGGCCCGGTCTTCCAGGGCCTGCGCGCCGCCTGGCGCCACGACGGCGAGGTCTACGCCGAACTCCGGCTGCCCGAGGCCGCGCACGAGGATGCCGCCGACTACGGCCTGCACCCCGCGCTGCTGGACGCCGCGCTGCACGCGCTCGGCCTTGACATCACCGGCCCGCAGGGTGCGGAAGCTCCCAAGCGCGCCCGCATCCCGTTCGCCTGGAACGGCGTGACCCTCTACGCCACCGGCGCCACCGCGCTGCGCCTGCGGCTCTCCGAGCGCAACCCGGAGACCGCCGCGCTGCTGCTGGCCGACGAGTCCGGCCGGCCGGTCGCCGCCGTCGAGTCGCTGGTCTCCCGCGAGGTCTCCGACAGCCAGGTGCGCAGCGCCCGTGGCGGCTTCGTCGAGTCGCTCTTCCGGGTGGAGTGGGCGGCGCTGCCGGTCTCGGCCGCGCCGGCCGGCCGCTGGGCCGCGCTGGGCACCGAGCTGCTCGGTGCGCCGGCGTTCGCCGATCTGGCCGCGCTGGGCGCGGCGGTGGACGGCGGCCTGACCGCGCCCGACGCCGTCCTCCTCGCGCTGGACACCACTGACGCCGAGACTGACACAGCGTCAACTGTCCGCGCAGCACTGCGTAGTGTGCTCGCCGCTGTCCAGCAGTGGCTCGCCGACGAGCGGTTCGCCGACTCCCGTCTGGTCCTGGTCACCCGGGGTGCGGTGGCCGCCGACGCGAGCGGTCTCGGCAACCTGGCACACGCGCCCGTCTGGGGCCTGGTCCGCGCCGCGCAGGGGGAGAACCCCGACCGCCTCGTTCTGCTCGACCTCGACGGCGGAGACTTCTCCCGCGAGGCCCTGTCGGCGGCCCTCGCCGCCGGCGAACCCGAACTCGCCGTCCGTGCTGGTGCGTTGCTCGCTCCCCGGCTCGCCCGGGTGGCCGCCGCCGTCGAGCCGGCGCCGGTCTTCGACGCCGAGGGCACGGTCCTGGTGACCGGTGCCTCCGGCCTGCTGGGCGCACTGGTCGCCCGCCACCTGGTGGCCGAACACGGCGTCCGCAGCCTGCTGCTGGTCTCGCGGCGTGGTGCGGATGCGCCGGGTGCGGCTGAACTGGTGGCCGAGCTTGCCGAGTTGGGCGCCGTCGCGACGGTGGCCGCCTGCGATGTGGCGGACCGTGACGCGCTGGCCGAGCTGTTGGCGGCGCATCCGGTGTCGGCGGTGGTGCACACCGCCGGTGTGCTGGATGACGGAATCGTCTCCTCGCTCACTCCCGAGCGGCTCGACACCGTCCTGCGTCCGAAGCTGGACGCGGCGCTCAACCTGCACGAACTCACCGAGGGCCTGAGCGCGTTCGTGCTCTTCTCGTCCGCCGCCGGCACGATGAGCAGCCCCGGCCAGGGCAACTACGCCGCCGCCAACGTCTTCCTGGACGCCCTGGCCGAGCAGCGCCGCGCCCAGGGCCTCGCCGCCACCTCGCTCGCCTGGGGCCCGTGGGCCGACAGCAGCGGCATGGTCGGCAGCCTGGACGAGCTCGACGTCCAGCGGATGAGCCGTGGTGGCATCCACGGGCTCTCCTCGGTGGAGGGCCTGAGCCTGCTCGACGCGGCCACCGCCACCGGCGAGGCCGCCCTGGTGCCGATCCGCCTCGACCTGGCCGCGCTGCGCGCGCAGGCCGCCGCCGGCACCCTGCCCGCCCTGCTGCGCGGCCTGGTGCGGGTGCCGAACCGCCGGGTGGCCAGGTCGGGTTCGGCCGGCGGTTCGGAGCTCACCGGCCGTCTGCTGGCGCTGGCGGCCGGTGAGCGTGAGGCCGCGCTGCTGGAGCTGGTCTGTGGCCGGGTGGCGGCTGTGCTGGGCTACGCCGATGCGAGTGCGGTGGAGTCGAGTCGGGCGTTCAAGGAGTTGGGTTTCGACTCGCTCACCGCCGTCGAGCTGCGCAACGAGCTGAACGGCGTGACCGGCTTGCGGCTGCCCGCGACGCTGGTCTTCGACTACCCGAGCCCGCTGGCGCTGGCCGCCTTCCTGCTCGCCGAACTGCTGGGCGACGTCTCCGACATCACCGTGGCGGGTCCGAACACCCCGATGGCGATCGACGAGCCGATCGCGATCGTCGGCATGGCCTGCCGCTACCCGGGCGGCGTCGAGTCGCCCGAGGACCTGTGGCGACTGGTCTTTGAGGGCGGCGACGCGATCTCCGGCTTCCCGGCCACCCGTGGCTGGGACCTGGCGAGCCTCTACCACCCGGACCCGGACCACCAGGGCACCACCTACGCCCGCGAGGGCGGTTTCCTGCACGACGCCGGTCTCTTCGACCCGGACTTCTTCGGCATCAGCCCGCGCGAGGCGCTGGCGATGGACCCGCAGCAGCGCCTGCTGCTGGAGACCTCGTGGGAGGCCATCGAGCGGGCCGGCATCGACCCGGCCGCGCTGCGGGGCAGCCGGACCGGTGTCTTCGCCGGTGTGATGTACCACGACTACGCCACCGGGATCAGCGAACTGCCGGACGGCGTCGAGGGCTACCTGGGCACCGGTGTGTCCGGCAGCATCGCTTCGGGCCGGGTCGCCTACACCTTCGGTCTCGAAGGCCCGGCGGTCACGGTGGACACCGCGTGCTCCTCGTCGTTGGTCGCGCTGCACTGGGCGATCCAGGCGCTGCGCAACGGCGAGTGCACGATGGCCCTCGCCGGTGGTGTGACCGTGATGGCCACGCCCGAGACCTTCGTCGACTTCAGCCGCCAGCGCGGCCTCTCGGCGGACGGGCGCTGCAAGGCGTTCTCGGACGACGCGGACGGCACGGGCTGGGGCGAGGGCGTCGGCATGCTGCTGGTCGAGCGGCTCTCCGACGCCGAGCGCAACGGCCACCAGGTCCTCGCCGTGGTGCGCGGTAGCGCCGTCAACCAGGACGGCGCTTCGAACGGTCTGACGGCGCCGAACGGCCCGTCCCAGCAGCGCGTGATCAGGCAAGCGCTGTCCAACGCGGGCCTGCCGGCCGACGGCATCGACGCGGTGGAGGCACACGGCACCGGCACCTCGCTGGGTGACCCGATCGAGGCGCAGGCGTTGCTCGCCACCTACGGCCAGGAGCGGTCCGCCGACCAGCCGTTGTGGCTGGGTTCGTTGAAGTCGAACATCGGTCACACGCAGGCGGCGGCGGGTGTCGGCGGCATCATCAAGATGGTGATGGCGATGCGGCACGGTGTGCTGCCGCAGACGCTGCATGTGAACGAGCCATCGCCGAAGGTGGATTGGGCTTCGGGTGCGGTGGAGCTGCTGACCGAGGCGCGGGAGTGGCCGCAGCACGGCCGGCCGCGTCGCGCGGCGGTGTCGTCCTTCGGTATCAGCGGCACCAACGCCCACACGATCCTGGAGTACGTGCCGGCGACCGTGGATGCGCCGGCGGCCGCCGACGAGCCGGCCGCCGCACCTGCCGGTGTGGTGCCGCTGGTGCTGTCGGCGAAGAGCGGTGCGGCGTTGGAGGGGCAGGCGGCGCGGCTGCTCTCGTTGCTGGCGGAGCGGCCGGACGCGGGCCTGCTGGACGTGGGCCACTCGCTGCTGGCGTCGCGGGCCGCGTTCGAGCACCGGGCGGTGGTGGTCGCGGGTGACCGCGAGGCGGCGGTGCGCGGGCTGGAAGCGCTTTCCTCGGGTGAGGTCGCGGCGGAGGTCGTGCGCGGTGTGACGGGGTCGGCGGGGAAGGTGGCGTTCGTCTTCCCGGGCCAGGGTTCGCAGTGGGCCGCGATGGGTGCTCGGCTCTGGGAGGAGTCGGCGGCGTTCCGGGCCTCGATCGAGGCGTGCGGCGCGGCGTTGGCGCCCTTCACCGATGGCTGGTCGCTGGAGGACGTGCTGCTCGGCCGGGCTGGTGAGGCGTGGTTGGAGCGGGTGGATGTGGTCCAGCCGGTGCTGTGGGCGGTGATGGTGTCGCTGGCGGAGGTGTGGCGGGCGGCGGGTGTGCGTCCGGCTGCGGTGATCGGTCACTCGCAGGGTGAGATCGCGGCTGCTGTCGTGGCTGGTGCGCTGTCCTTGGAGGACGGCGCGCGGGTGGTGGCGTTGCGCAGTCGGGCGATCGCGGGTGGGTTGGCGGGGCTGGGCGGCATGGTGTCGGTCAACTTGCCGGTGTCCGATGTGCGTGAGCGGCTCGCGGTGTGGGGTGAGTCGCGGATCTCGGTGGCGGCGGTGAACGGGCCGTCGTCGGTGGTGGTGTCGGGTGAGCCGGCGGCGTTGGACGAATTGCTGGCCTCGTGTGAGGCGGACGGGGTTCGGGCGCGGCGGGTGCCGGTGGATTACGCCTCGCATTCGGCGCAGGTGGAGTCGATCCGCGGTGAGTTGCTGGAGTTGCTGGCGCCGGTGCGGCCGCGTGCCGGTGTGGTGCCGTTGCTGTCCACGGTGACCGGCGAGTTGGTGGACGGCTCGGGGATGGACGGTGAGTACTGGTTCACCAACTTGCGGGCGACGGTGGAGTTCGAGGGGGCGGTTCAGTCCTTGCTGGCGGACGGCTTCGGGACGTTCGTCGAGGTCAGTGCGCATCCGGTGTTGGCGATGGCGGTGCAGGAGAGCATCGAGGCGGGCGAGCGGGATGCGGTGGCGTTCGGGACGCTGCGTCGCCACGAGGGCGGTCTGGAGCGGCTGTTCGCCTCGCTGGCCGAGGCGCATGTGCGCGGCATCCGGGTGGACTGGGACGGGTTCCTGGCCGATCGTGGCGCGCGGCGGATCGAGCTGCCGACCTACGCCTTCCAGCGCGAGCGCTACTGGCTGGAGTCGGATGGCTCGGTCGCGCGGGCCGAGGCCGTGGTCGACGAGGTGGACGCCCGCTTCTGGGAAGCCGTCGAGCGCGGCGACCTTGCTGAACTGACCGCCACCCTCGACGTGGACGGGGACCAGCCGCTGAGCTCGGTCCTGCCGCTGCTGTCGGCCTGGCGCCGCCAGCACCGCGAGCAGTCCGTGATCGACGGTTGGCGCTATCGGGACAGCTGGCAGCCGGTGGCGGATGCCGCGTCGGGCGTGCTGTCGGGTAGTTGGCTGGTGGTGGTTCCGGCGGGCTGCGCTGAGGACCCGGCGGTGTCGGGTGCGGTGGCGATGCTGACCGGGCGTGGTATGACGGTCCGTCAGATCAACGTCGAGCCGGCCGATGTCGGCCGCGCTCAGCTGGCCGAGCGACTCCAGCAGGCGATGGGCGATGCCCCGGTGGCTGGTGTGCTGTCGCTGTTGGCGCTGGATGAGGCGACCGCTGTGGCCGGGTCGCTGGCGCTGGTGCAGGCGTTGGGTGATGCCAGCGTTGGTGCGCCGTTGTGGTGTGTGACGCGGGGTGCGGTGTCGACAGGTCGTTCGGAGCGGCTGGTCAGCGCGGTGCAGGCGCAGGTGTGGGGTCTGGGTCGGGTGGTGGCCCTGGAACTCCCGGAGCGTTGGGGTGGTCTCGTCGACCTTCCCGAGGTGCTCGACGAGCGTGCGCTGTCTCGTCTGGCGGGTGTGCTCACCGGTGGTGAGGATCAGGTCGCGGTTCGTGCGTCGGGGGTCTTCGGTCGCCGGCTGGTGCGGGCGCCGCGTGGTGAGGCGGTGGCGTGGAGCCCGTCGGGGACGGTGTTGGTGACCGGTGGCACGGGTGCGCTGGGTGCGGAGGTGGCGCGTTGGCTGGCCCGCAACGGCGCGGAGCGGTTGCTGTTGACGAGCCGGCGTGGCCTGGAGGCGCCGGGTGCGGTGGAACTGCGGGACGAGTTGGCCGCGTTGGGCGCGGAGGCGACGGTCGCGGCCTGTGACGTGGCGGATCGTGAGGCGCTGGCCGCGCTGCTCGCGGAGCGGCCGGTGTCGGCGGTGTTCCACACGGCGGGTGTGCTGGACGATGGTGTGGTCGACGGTCAGACGGCGGAGCGGTTCGCGAGTGTGGCTCGTCCGAAGGTGGACGCGGCGCTCAACTTGCATGAACTGACCGATGGTCTGAGCGCGTTCGTGCTGTTCTCGTCGATGGCGGGTTCGGTCGGTAGTGCTGGTCAGGCCAACTACGCTGCGGCGAACGCGTTCCTGGACGCGTTGGCGGAGCAGCGGCAGGCCGATGGTCTGCCGGCTACCTCGATCGCCTGGGGTGCGTGGGCTGAGGCGGGGTTGGCGACGGAGGAGGTGGTCGCTGACCGGCTGCGCCGCGATGGTGTGGCCGGGATGGCACCGGCGTTGGGCATCACGGCGATGCAGCAGGCGCTGGAGAACGGCGACGTCGCCGTCACCATCGGCGACATCGTCTGGGACCGGCTCGCTCCCGAGTTCGCGGCCGTCCGGCCCAGCAAGCTGTTCAACGAGATCTCCGAGGTCCAGCGCCTCCAGGCGGCTGGCGCCCAGGCGGGCGGCACGGATGCCACCGCCGGCCCCGGCTCCCCGCTGACCACGCGTCTGGCGGGGCTGTCGTCGGTGGAGCAGGGTCGGGCGTTGCTGGAGTTGGTGCGGGCGCAGGTGGCGGCCGTGCTGGGGTACGCGGACGGCAGTGCTGTCGAGGGTGGTCGCGCGTTCAAGGAGCTCGGGTTCGATTCGCTGACGGCGGTCGACCTGCGCAACCGGATGAACGCGGCGACTGGTCTGCGGCTGCCGGCGACGCTGGTCTTCGACTACCCGTCGGCCACCGCGCTGGCCGAGCACCTGCGCTCCGAACTGCTCGGCGCGCAGCCGGTGACCACGGTCGTCCCGGCCACGTTCGCCGCCGCGGCCGATGACGAGCCGATCGCCATCGTTGCCATGAGCTGCCGCTTCCCCGGCGGGGTGACCTCGCCCGAGCAGCTGTGGCAGCTGCTCATCGAGGGTGGCGACGCGGTCGTGGACTTCCCGACCGACCGCGGCTGGGACCTCGACTCGCTCTTCGACGACGACCCCGACCAGCTCGGCAAGGTCTACACCCGCAAGGGCGCCTTCCTGCAGGACGCCACCCGGTTCGACCCCGCGTTCTTCGGCATCAGCCCGCGCGAGGCGACCACCATGGACCCGCAGCAGCGACTGCTCCTGGAGACCTCCTGGGAGGTCTTCGAGCGGGCCGGCATCGACCCGACCACGCTGCGCGGCAGCCAGGCCGGTGTCTTCATCGGCACCAACGGCCAGGACTACATCTCGCTGTTGGGCGAGGGTCAGGAGGGCATGGAGGGCCACCGGTTGACCGGAACGGCCACCAGCGTGCTGGCCGGACGGCTGTCCTACACCTTCGGCCTGGAGGGCCAGGCGGTCTCGGTCGACACCGCCTGCTCGGCCTCGCTGGTCGCCCTGCACCTCGCCGTTCAGGCGCTGCGCAACGGCGAGTGCACGATGGCGCTGGCCGGCGGTGTGACCGTGATGTCGACGCCCGACCTGTTCATCGAGTTCAGCCGCCAGCGCGGTCTCTCCATCGACGGCCGGTGCAAGGCCTTCGCCGGTGCGGCCGACGGCACCGGCTGGGGCGAGGGCGCCGGCATGCTGCTCGTGGAGCGGCTCTCGGACGCCCAGCGCAACGGACACCCGGTGCTGGCGATCGTGCGCGGTTCGGCGGTGAACCAGGACGGTGCTTCGAACGGTCTGACGGCGCCGAATGGTCCCTCGCAGCAGCGGGTGATCCGGCAAGCGCTTTCCAGTGCCGGGCTGACGGCCGATCAGGTGGACGCGGTCGAGGCGCACGGCACGGGCACCAGGCTCGGTGACCCGATCGAGGCGCAGGCGCTGCTGGCCACCTACGGGCAGGAGCGGCCGGCGGGCCGTCCGCTGCTGCTCGGTGCGGTGAAGTCGAACATCGGGCACACCCAGGCGGCCGCCGGTGTCGCGGGCGTGATCAAGATGGTCATGGCGATGCGGCACGGTGTGCTGCCGCCGACCCTGCACGTCGATGAGCCGACGCCGCAGGTGGATTGGTCGGCGGGCGCGGTCTCGCTGCTGACCGAAGCGACCACGTGGCCTGAGACCGGCGCGCCGCGCCGGGTCGGCATCTCGGCCTTCGGTGTCAGCGGGACCAACGCGCACACGATCCTGGAGCAGGCGCCTTCGGGCGAGCCGGAGCCGGTCGTCGAGGCGACGGTGTCGCCGTCGGTGCTGCCGGTGCTCCTCTCCGCGAAGAACGACGCCGCGCTGCGCGCCCAGGCACAGGAACTGCTCGCCCAGGTCGACGCCGACGAGGCGGTGCGCCTCGCCGACCTCGGCTACTCGCTCGCCACGACGCGCGCGGCCTTCGAGCAGCGCGCCGTGGTCGTGGCGGGTGAGCGGGATGAACTGCTGGGCGGTCTGCGCGGGTTGGTGGCGGGGGAGTCGGCGGTTCAGGTGGTCGTGGGTTCGGTGGTGGAGGGTCGGACGGCGTTCCTGTTCACCGGTCAGGGCAGTCAGCGGGCGGGGATGGGCGCGGAGTTGTACAGCGCTTTCCCGGTGTTCGCGGATGCGCTGGATGAGGTGTTCGCGCATCTGGACCAGTACTTGGATCGGCCGCTGCGTGAGGTGATGTTCGCCGCTGAGGGCGAGTTGCTGAACCAGACGGGTTACACGCAGCCGGCGTTGTTCGCGGTCGAGGTGGCGCTGTTCCGGCAGGTCGAGGCGTGGGGTCTGCGCCCGGACTTCCTGGCGGGTCACTCGATCGGTGAGCTGGCGGCTGCTCACGTGGCGGGTGTCCTGTCGTTGGCCGATGCGGCGAAGCTGGTGGCGGCGCGTGGTCGTCTGATGCAGGCGCTGCCGGCCGGTGGCGCGATGGTGGCGGTCCAGGCGGCTGAGGACGAGGTGCTGCCGCTGCTTACGGACGAGGTGGGCATCGCCGCCGTCAACGGGCCGTCGGCGGTGGTGCTTTCGGGTGCCGAGGCGGCTGTCCTGGAGGTGGCCGCGCAGCTGGCGGCTGGGGGTCGCAAGACCAAGCGCCTGACCGTGAGCCACGCGTTCCACTCGCCGCTGATGGACGGCATGCTGGCCGAGTTCCGGTCGATCGCTGAGGGGTTGACGTTCAACGCGCCGCAGCTGCCGATCGTTTCGACGCTCGACCAGTCCGCCGATCTGACCTCGCCCGAGTACTGGGTGCGTCACGTTCGCGAGGCCGTCCGCTTCCGCGACGCCGTCGAGACGCTGGAGCGCGAGGGTGTGCGCACCTTCCTGGAGCTGGGCCCCGACGGCGTGCTCTCCGCGATGGGTCAGGACTGCGCTACCGCCGGGGAGAGCGCCTTCACGCCGACCCTGCGCGCCGCCCGCCCCGAGGCCCGCGCGCTGACCACCGCCCTGGCCCAGGGCTTCGCGCGCGGCCTGGCCGTGGACTGGTCGGCGGTCTTCACCGGCACCGGCGCCCGCCGGATCGACCTGCCCACCTACCCCTTCCAGCGCCAGCACTACTGGCCCGAGCGCCCGTTCGCCACCACCGGTGACGTCACGGCCGTCGGCCTCGCGCTGGCCGGCCACCCCCTGCTCGGCGCGGCCGTCTCGCTCGCCGCCGCCGACGGCTTCCTCTTCACGGGCCGGCTCTCGGTGCAGTCGCACCCGTGGCTCGCGGACCACGCCGTGATGGGTTCGGTGCTGCTGCCGGGCACCGCCTTCGTGGAGTTGGCGATCCGGGCCGGCGACCAGGTCGGCTGCGAGGTCCTGGAGGAGCTGACGCTGGAGGCCCCGCTCGTTCTCCCCGAGCACGGTGGCGTCCAGCTGCAGCTCTCGGTGGAGGCCGCCGACACGTCGGGCCGCCGCGTGGTCAGCCTGCACTCCCGGCCGCAGGACGCGCTCGGCGTGGAGCCGTGGACGCGGCACGCCACCGGTCTGCTCGCGCCCGGCTCGGTTGTTGAGCCGTCGTTCGAGCTGACCGAGTGGCCGCCGACCGGCGCGACCGTGGTCGGCGTCGAGGACCTGTACGAGCGGCTGGCCGCCGCCGGCTTCGGCTACGGCCCGGTCTTCCAGGGCCTGCGCGCCGCCTGGCGCCTGGGCGAGGACGTCTACGCCGAGGTCCGGCTGCCGGAGGCCGCGCATGGCGATGCCGCGCTCTTCGGCCTGCACCCGGCACTGCTGGACGCCGCGCTGCACGCGGTGGGCCTGGGCAACCTGCTGGAGACCGACGGCGGCGGGCGGCTCCCGTTCGCCTGGAACGGTGTGACCCTGCACGCGGCCGGAGCGTCGGCGGTGCGGGTGCGGATGTCCCCGGCGGGCCGCGACACGGTGTCGCTGGTGCTGGCGGACGAGTCGGGTCGACCGGTCGCCTCGGTCGGCTCGCTGGCGATGCGCGAGGTGTCCGAGGAGCAGGTGCGCGCTGCCGGTGGCGGGTTCACGGACTCGCTCTTCCGGGTGGCGTGGCAGCCGCTCGCGGTGCCGGCCGGGTCGGCCGGCCGCTGGGCGGCACTGGGCGCAGCGACGTTCGGTGCGCCGGCTTTCGTCGATCTGGCGGCGCTGGGTGCGTCGGTGGACAGCAGCCTGACCGCGCCCGAGGTGGTCTTCCTCGCACTGGACGCGGGCACCGAGACTGACACTGCGTCAACTGTCCGGTCTGGCCTGCACGGTGTGCTCGCGGTGGTCCAGGAGTGGCTGGCGGACGAGCGGTTCGCCGACTCCCGCCTGGTGCTGGTGACCCGGGGCGCGGTGGCCGCCGACGCGAGCGGAATCAACGACCTGGCGCACGCTCCGGTGTGGGGCCTGGTGCGCTCTGCGCAGTCGGAGAACCCCGGCCGGTTCGTGTTGCTGGATCTGGACGGCGAGGAGGCGTTCGGCTCGCTGCCCGGCGCCCTGGCGTCCGGCGAACCGGAGTTGGCGATCCGCGCGGACGAGGTCCTGGTGCCCCGGCTGGCCCGGGTGGCCGCCGCCGTGGAGTCGGCGCCGGTCTTCGCCGCCGAGGGCACGGTCCTGGTGACCGGCGCGTCCGGCCTGCTGGGTGGTCTGGTGGCTCGCCACTTGGTGGCGGAGCACGGGGTGCGCAGCCTGCTGCTGGTCTCGCGGCGTGGTGCGGATGCGCCGGGTGCGGCTGAACTGGTGGCTGAGCTTGCTGAGTTGGGCGCCGTCGCGACGGTGGCCGCCTGCGATGTGGCGGACCGTGACGCGCTGGCCGAGCTGTTGGCGGCGCATCCGGTGTCGGCGCTGGTGCACACCGCCGGTGTGCTGGATGACGGAATCGTCTCCTCGCTCACCCCCGAGCGGCTCGACACCGTCCTGCGCCCGAAGCTGGACGCGGCGCTCAACCTGCACGAACTCACCAGCGACCTGAGCGCGTTCGTGCTCTTCTCGTCCGCCGCCGGTATCTTCGGCGGACTCGGCCAGGGCAACTACGCCGCCGCGAACGTTTTCCTGGACGCCCTCGCCGCTCGGCGCCGTGCCCAGGGCCTCACCGCCACCTCGCTCGCCTGGGGCGCCTGGGCGAACGGCGGCATGATCGGCAGCCTCGCCGAGGTCGACGTCCAGCGGATGAGCCGCGGCGGCGTCCAGGGCATGACGGCCGCCGAGGGCCTGGCGCTGTTCGACGCCGCGTGCGCCGTCGACGACGCCATGCTGGTGCCGATGCGTCTCGACCTGACCGCTCTGCGGGCCGAGGCCGTGGCCGGCACGCTGCCGCCGCTGCTGCGCGGGCTGGTCCGGGTGCCGACCCGACGCGCCGTCGAGGCCGGCCCCGCTGGTGCGGCGGCCGGCTCCTCCCTGGCACGGACGCTGCTGGCGCTGGCGGCCGGTGAGCGTGAGGCCGCGCTGCTGGAGCTGGTCTGTGGCCGGGTGGCGGCTGTGCTGGGTTACGCCGATGCGAGTGCGGTGGAGTCGAGTCGGGCGTTCAAGGAGTTGGGTTTCGACTCGCTGACCGCCGTCGAGCTGCGCAACGAGCTGAACGGTGTGACCGGTCTGCGGCTGCCCGCGACGCTGGTCTTCGACTACCCGAGCCCGCTGGCGCTGGCGTCCTTCCTGCTCGCCGAACTGCTCGGCGACGACTCCGAGTCGGCGCCGACCGTGCCGACCACGGTCGTCGGCGATGATCCGATCGCGATCGTCGGCATGGCCTGCCGCTACCCGGGCGGCGTCGAGTCGCCCGAGGATCTATGGCAGCTGGTCTTCTCCGGCGCGGACGCGATCTCCGGGTTCCCGGCTTCTCGTGGCTGGGACCTGGACGGTCTCTACCACCCGGACCCGGACCACCAGGGCACCTCGTACGTCCGGGAAGGCGGTTTCCTGCACGACGCGGGCCTGTTCGACCCGTCCTTCTTCGGCATCTCGCCGCGCGAGGCGCTCGCCATGGACCCGCAGCAGCGTCTGCTGTTGGAGACCTCGTGGGAGGCCATCGAGCGGGCCGGCATCGACCCCGCCAGCCTGCGAGGTAGCCGGACCGGCGTATTCGCCGGTGTGATGTACCACGACTACGCCAGTGGCATCAGCGAACTGCCCGAGGGCGTCGAGGGACACATCGGCACCGGAGTCTCGGGCAGCATCACCTCGGGCCGGGTCTCCTACACCCTGGGCCTGGAGGGCCCGGCGGTCACGGTGGACACCGCGTGCTCCTCGTCGTTGGTCGCGCTGCACTGGGCGATCCAGGCGCTGCGCAACGGCGAGTGCACGATGGCACTGGCCGGTGGCGTGGCGATCATGTCCACCCCGGAGGTCTTCGTCGACTTCAGCCGCCAGCGCGGCCTGTCGACCGACGGGCGCTGCAAGGCGTTCTCGGACGATGCGGACGGCACGGGCTGGGGCGAGGGCGTCGGCATGCTGCTCGTCGAGCGGCTCTCCGACGCCGAGCGCAACGGCCACCAGGTGCTGGCGGTGGTACGTGGCTCGGCGGTGAACCAGGACGGCGCCAGCAACGGTCTGACCGCGCCGAACGGGCCGTCGCAGCAGCGGGTGATCCGGCAAGCGCTCTCCAGCGCTGGTCTGACGGCTGATCAGATCGACGCGGTGGAGGCACACGGGACGGGGACGCCGCTGGGTGACCCGATCGAGGCGCAGGCGCTGCTGGCCACCTACGGCCAGGAGCGGTCTGCGGACCAGCCGTTGTGGCTGGGTTCGTTGAAGTCGAACATCGGTCACACGCAGGCGGCGGCGGGTGTGGGCGGCATCATCAAGATGGTGATGGCGATGCGCAATGGTGTGTTGCCGCGGACGTTGCATGTGAACGAGCCGTCGCCGAAGGTGGATTGGGCTTCGGGTGCGGTGGAGCTGCTGACCGAGGCGCGGGAGTGGCCGCAGCATGGTCGGCCGCGTCGTGCGGCGGTGTCGTCCTTCGGCATCAGCGGCACCAACGCCCACGTCCTCCTCGAGCAGGTTCCGGTGGTGGAGCCGGCTGCTGCTGCCGCCACCGGCCCGGTGCCGCTGGTGTTGTCCGCGAAGAGCGGTGCGGCGTTGGAGGGGCAGGCGGCGCGGCTGCTCTCGCTGCTGGCGGAGCGGCCGGACGCGGGCCTGCTGGACGTGGGCCACTCGCTGCTGGCGTCGCGGTCTGCGTTCGAGCACCGGGCGGTGGTGGTCGCGGGTGACCGCGAGGCGGCGGTGCGCGGGCTGGAAGCGCTCTCCTCGGGTGAGGTCGCGGCGGAGGTCGTGCGCGGTGTGACGGGGTCGGCGGGGAAGGTGGCGTTCGTCTTCCCGGGCCAGGGCTCGCAGTGGGCGGCGATGGCGGTGGAGTTGCTGGAGAGCTCGCCGGTGTTCGCGGAGCGGATGGCGGAGTGCGCGGCGGCGTTGGCGCCGTTCGCGGACGGCTGGTCATTGTTGGACGTGGTGCGGGGCACGGCTGGTGAGGCGTGGTTGGAGCGGGTGGATGTGGTCCAGCCGGTGCTGTGGGCGGTGATGGTGTCGCTCGCGGAGGTGTGGCGGGCGGCGGGTGTTCGCCCGGCTGCGGTGATCGGTCACTCGCAGGGTGAGATCGCGGCTGCGGTGGTGGCTGGTGCGCTGTCCTTGGAGGACGGCGCGCGGGTAGTGGCGTTGCGCAGCCGGGCGATCGCGGGTGGGTTGGCGGGGCTGGGCGGCATGGTGTCGGTCAACTTGCCGGTGTCCGATGTGCGTGAGCGGCTTGCGGTGTGGGGTGAGTCGCGGATTTCGGTGGCGGCGGTGAACGGGCCGTCGTCGGTGGTGGTGTCGGGTGAGCCGGCGGCGCTGGACGAACTGCTGGCGTCGTGTGAGGCGGACGGGGTTCGGGCGCGGCGGATCCCCGTCGACTACGCGTCGCACTCGGCGCAGGTGGAGTCGATCCGCGCTGAGTTGCTGGAGTTGCTGGCGCCGGTGCGGCCGCGCGCCGGGCAGGTGCCGCTGCGCTCGACGGTGACCGGCGAGCTGGTGGACGGCTCGGGCATGGACGCCGAGTACTGGTACACCAATCTGCGCACGACGGTGGAGTTCGAGGGGGCGGTTCAGTCCTTGCTGGCGGACGGCTTCGGGACGTTCGTCGAGGTCAGTGCGCATCCGGTGTTGGCGATGGCGGTGCAGGAGAGCATCGAGGCCGGCGAGCGGGACGCGGTGGCGTTCGGGACGCTGCGTCGCCACGAGGGCCGTCTGGAGCGGCTGTTCGCCTCGCTGGCCGAGGCGCATGTGCGCGGCATCCGGGTGGACTGGGACGGGTTCCTGGCCGATCGTGGCGCGCGGCGGATCGAGCTGCCGACCTACGCCTTCCAGCGCGAGCTGTTCTGGCTGGAGGCGATGGCGCCGGTGGCAGCCATCGCGCCGGTCGACCAGCTGGACGCGCGCTTCTGGGAGGCGGTCGAGAGCGAGGACTTGGACGCGCTGGCCGCGACCCTGGAGGTCGAAGGCGGCAGCGAGCTGAGTGCCGTGCTGCCGATGCTGTCGGCCTGGCGCCGGCAGAGCCGCGAGCAGTCGACCGTGGACGCGTGGCGCTACCGGATCAGCTGGCAGCCGGTGGCGGACGCGGGTTCGGGTGTGCTGTCGGGCAGTTGGCTGGTGGTGGTCCCGGCCGGTCAGGCCGAGGACCCGGCGGTGGCCGGCGTGCTGGCGATGCTGACCGGGCGCGGCGTGGACGTCCGCCAGGTCACGGTTGCCGACGCGGAGCGCGGCCTCATCGCCGCCGGCCTCCAGCAGGCAGCGGGCGAGGACCGGATGGCCAGCGTGCTCTCGCTGCTGGCGCTGGACGAAGTGGACGCTGTGGCCGGTTCGTTGGCGTTGGTGCAGGCGCTGGGTGATGTCGAGATTGGTGCGCCGCTGTGGTGTGTGACGCGGGGTGCGGTGTCGACGGGTCGCTCGGAGCGGTTGGTGAGTGCGGTGCAGGCCCAACTGTGGGGCCTGGGTCGGGTGGTGGCATTGGAGCACCCGGACCGTTGGGGTGGTCTGGTGGACGTCCCGGAGATGCTGGACGATCGGGCGCTGTCCCGCCTCGCGGGTGTGCTGGCCGGAGCGGGGGGTGAGGACCAGGTCGCGGTTCGTGCGTCGGGGGTCTTCGGTCGCCGGCTGGTGCGGGCGCCGCGTGGTGAGGCGGTGGCGTGGAGCCCGTCGGGGACGGTGTTGGTGACGGGTGGTACGGGTGCGCTGGGTGCGGAGGTGGCGCGTTGGCTGGTGGGCAACGGCGCTGAGCGTCTGCTACTGACGAGCCGGCGTGGCCTGGAGGCGCCGGGCGCGGTGGAACTGCGCGATGAGCTGGTGGGGTTGGGCGCGGAGGTGACGGTCGCGGCGTGTGATGTGGCGGATCGTGAGGCGTTGGCCGCGCTGCTCGCGGAGCGGCCGGTGTCGGCGGTGTTCCACACGGCGGGTGTGCTGGACGACGGAGTGGTGGACGGTCAGACGGCGGAGCGGTTCGCGAGTGTGGCTCGTCCGAAGGTGGACGCGGCGCTCAACTTGCATGAACTGACCGATGGTTTGAGTGCGTTCGTGCTGTTCTCGTCGATGGCGGGTTCGGTCGGTAGTGCTGGTCAGGCCAACTACGCTGCGGCGAACGCGTTCCTGGACGCGTTGGCGGAGCAGCGGCAGGCTGACGGTCTGCCGGCTACCTCGATTGCTTGGGGTGCTTGGGCTGAGGCGGGGTTGGCGACGGAGGAGGTGGTCGCTGACCGGCTGCGCCGCGATGGTGTGGTCGGGATGGCACCGGCGTTGGGTATCACGGCGATGCAGCAGGCGCTGGAGAACGGCGACGCCGCCGTCACCATCGCAGCCGTCGACTGGGACAAGGTGGCGGCCGAGACGGCCGCCGTCCGCCCGAGCAAGCTGTTCAACGAGATCCCCGAAGCTCGAAAGGTCATGGAGGCCGCGCTTGCGCCGGCCGCTGCCGCTGACGGAGAGTCCTCGCTGATGCGCCGTCTGGCGGGGCTGTCGTCGGTGGAGCAGGGTCGGGCGTTGCTGGAGTTGGTGCGGGCGCAGGTGGCGGCCGTGCTGGGGTACGCGGACGGCAGTGCTGTCGAGGGTGGTCGGGCGTTCAAGGAGCTCGGGTTCGATTCGCTGACGGCGGTCGACCTGCGTAACCGGATGAACGCGGCGACCGGTCTGCGGCTGCCGGCGACGCTGGTCTTCGACTATCCGTCGGCCACCGCGCTGGCCGAGCACCTGCGCTCCGAACTGCTCGGCGCGCAGCCGGTGACCACGGTCGTCCCGGCCACCTTCGCCGCCGCGGCCGATGACGAGCCGATCGCCATCGTTGCCATGAGCTGCCGCTTCCCCGGCGGTGTCAGCACCCCCGAGCAGCTGTGGCAGCTGCTGCTCTCCGGCGAGGATGCGATCGGCGGGTTCCCGACCGACCGTGGCTGGGACATCGAGCACCTCTACCACCCGGACCCGGACCACCAGGGCACCACGTATGCCCGTGGCGGTGGATTCCTGGACGGCGTCACGGAGTTCGACTCGACCTTCTTCGGCATCTCGCCGCGCGAGGCACTGTCGATGGACCCGCAGCAGCGCCTGCTGCTGGAGACCTCCTGGGAGGCGTTCGAGCGGGCCGGTATCAACCCGACCAGCCTGCGCGGCAGTCAGGCCGGTGTCTTCATCGGCACCAACGGCCAGGACTACGCCAACCTGCTGGTCGACGGCCTGGAGGGGGTGGAGGGCCACCGGCTGACCGGGACGGCCACCAGCGTGATCTCCGGACGGCTGTCCTACACCTTCGGCCTGGAGGGTCCGGCGGTCTCGGTCGACACCGCCTGCTCGGCCTCGCTGGTCGCGCTGCACATGGCGGTTCAGGCGCTGCGCAACGGCGAGTGCTCGCTGGCGCTGGCCGGTGGTGTGACGGTGATGTCGACGCCTGACCTGTTCGTGGAGTTCAGCCGCCAGCGCGGCCTGTCGGCCGATGGCCGGTGCAAGGCCTTTGCGGGTGCGGCCGACGGTACGGGCTGGGGTGAGGGTGCGGGCATGCTGCTCGTGGAGCGGCTCTCCGACGCGCAGCGCAACGGGCACCCCGTGTTGGCGGTGGTCCGCGGTAGCGCGATCAACCAGGACGGTGCTTCGAACGGTCTGACGGCGCCGAACGGCCCTTCGCAGCAGCGGGTGATCCGGCAAGCGCTCTCCAGCGCGGGGCTGACGGCGGACCAGGTCGACGCGGTGGAGGCGCACGGCACGGGCACCAGGCTCGGTGACCCGATCGAGGCGCAGGCGCTGCTGGCCACCTACGGGCAGGAGCGGCCGGCGGGCCGTCCGCTGCTGCTCGGTGCGGTGAAGTCGAACATCGGGCACACCCAGGCGGCCGCCGGTGTGGCGGGCGTGATCAAGATGGTCATGGCGATGCGGCACGGCGTACTGCCTCGTACTCTGCACGTCGATGAGCCCACCTCGCACGTGGACTGGTCGGCAGGAGCGGTGGAACTGCTCACCGAGACGACCGACTGGCCGCAGACCGGCGCCCCGCGCCGGGTCGGCATCTCGGCCTTCGGCATCAGTGGCACCAACGCGCACACGATTCTGGAGCAGGCGCCTTCGGGCGAGCCGGAGCCGGTCGTCGAGGCGACGGTGTCGCCGTCGGTGCTGCCGGTGCTCCTCTCCGCGAAGACCGATGCTGCGCTGCGGGCTCAGGCCGAGCGGTTGCTGCCGGTTGTCGCGGATGCCGACATCGCTGATCTGGCGGTGTCGTTGGCGACGGGTCGGGCGGCGCTGGAGCGTCGTGCGGTGGTCGTGGCGGGTGAGCGGGATGAACTGCTGGGCGGTCTGCGCGGGTTGGTGGCGGGGGAGTCGGCGGTTCAGGTGGTCGTGGGTTCGGTGGTGGAGGGTCGGACGGCCTTCCTGTTCACCGGTCAGGGCAGTCAGCGGGCGGGGATGGGCGCGGAGTTGTACAGCGCTTTCCCGGTGTTCGCGGATGCGTTGGATGAGGTGTTCGCGCATCTGGACCAGTACTTGGATCGGCCGCTGCGTGAGGTGATGTTCGCCGCTGAGGGCGAGTTGCTGAACCAGACGGGTTACACGCAGCCGGCGTTGTTCGCGGTCGAGGTGGCGCTGTTCCGGCTGGTTGAGGCGTGGGGTCTGCGCCCGGACTTCCTGGCGGGTCACTCGATCGGTGAGCTGGTGGCCGCGCATGTCGCGGGTGTCCTGTCGCTCGCCGATGCCGCGAAACTGGTGGCGGCGCGTGGTCGTCTGATGCAGGCGCTGCCGGCCGGTGGCGCGATGGTGGCCGTCCAGGCGAGCGAGGACGAGGTGCTGCCGCTGCTCACGGACGAGGTGGGCATCGCAGCCGTCAACGGGCCTACGGCGGTGGTGCTTTCGGGTGCCGAGGCGGCTGTTTTGGAGGTGGCCGCGCAGCTGGCGGCTGGGGGTCGCAAGACGAAGCGTCTGACCGTGAGCCACGCGTTCCACTCGCCGCTGATGGAGCCGATGCTGGCCGAGTTCCGGTCCATCGCTGAGGGGTTGACGTTCAACGCGGCGCAGCTGCCGATCGTTTCGACGCTCGACCAGCAGGCCGACCTGACGTCCCCCGAGTACTGGGTGCGTCACGTTCGCGAGGCCGTCCGCTTCCGCGACGCCGTCGAGACGCTGGAGCGCGAGGGTGTCCGCACCTTCCTGGAGCTTGGCCCCGACGGCACCCTCTCCGCGATGGGTCAGGACTGCGCTACCGGCGAGGAGAGCGCTTTCCAGCCGACCCTGCGCGCCGCCCGCCCCGAGGTCCGCACGCTGACCACCGCCCTCGCCGCGTTGCACGTGCGCGGCCTGGAGGTGGACTGGTCGGCGGTCTTCACCGGCACCGGCGCCCGCCGGATCGACCTTCCCACCTACGCCTTCCAGCGCCAGTCGTACTGGCCCGAGCGACTGCCCGCCGCCACCGCACCCGGCGCGAGCCGGACCGCAGTGGACAGCACGGACGCCCGCTTCTGGGAGGCCGTCGAGAGCGAGGACCTTTCCGTGCTGGCCGCCACCCTGGAGGTGGACGCCCACGACGCGCAGTCGTCGCTGAGCGCCCTGGGCCCGGTGCTGCCGGTGCTGGCGGCCTGGCGACGCCAGCAGCGTGAGCAGTCGCTGGTGGACACCTGGCGCTACCGGGTCGACTGGAAGCCGCTGGCGGCCGAGCCGACGGGCTTGCTGACCGGCACCTGGCTGCTGGTCGTCCCGGCCGCGCGGGCCGCCGATGGCTGGGTGTCCGCCGCCGACCAGGCCCTGGCCGACGCCGGTGCCCAGGTCCGACGCCTCACCATCGACACCGCGTGCGACCGCGCCGACCTGGCCGAGGAGTTGCGCACCGCGACCGCCGAGACCGGCGGCCTCTCCGGTGTGCTCTCGCTGCTCGCGCTGGACCAGGAGCCGCACCCGACCCACCCGGTGCTGCCCGCCGGGCTCGCCGCGACCGCGGTGCTGACCCAGGCGCTCGGTGACGCGGGTGTCGGCGTGCCGCTCTGGTGCGCGACCACCGGTGCGGTCCAGACCGGTCCTGCCGACACCATCGGCAACCCCGCGCAGGCCCAGATCTGGGGCCTGGGCCGGGTGGTGGCGCTCGAGCACCCGGAGCGCTGGGGTGGTCTGGTCGACCTGCCGGTGGCAGCCGACGAGCGCGCGGCCGACCGTCTGGCCGCCGTCCTCGCCGAAGCCACAGCTGGAGCCGGAACCACAGCCGGAGTCGGCACCGCCGGCGAGGACCAGCTGGCGATCCGCCGCTCGGGCGTCCTGGTCCGCCGGCTGGCGCGGGCCGGCCGGCCGCAGGCGTCCGTGCCGGCCTGGAAGCCGCGCGGCACGGTGCTGGTCACCGGCGGCACCGGGGCGCTGGGCGCCGAGGTGGCCCGCTGGCTGGCCCGCAACGGTGCCGAACACCTGGTGCTCACCGGGCGACGCGGCGCCGATGCCCCCGGAGCCGAGGAACTCCAGGACGAGCTGGTCGAGTTGGGCGCCCGAGTCACCCTGGAGGCGTGCGACGTCGCCGACCGCTCGGCCGTGGAGGCGCTGCTCAAGCGGCTCACCGCGGAGGAGTACGACGGCATGCCGCTGCGCGCGGTCGTGCACGCGGCCGGTGTCACCCAGGACACCGCGCTGACCGACAGCGACCTGGGCGAACTCTCCTGGGTCATGGACGCCAAGGTCTCCGGCGCGATCCACCTGGACGCGGTGCTCGGCGACACCGAACTGGACGCCTTCGTCCTCTTCTCCTCGATCGCCGGGGTGTGGGGCAGTGGTGGCCAGGCGGGCTACGCGGCGGCAAACGCCTTCCTGGACGCGCTCGCCGAGCGGCGCCGCGCGGCCGGCCTGGTGGCCACCTCGGTGGCCTGGGGCCCGTGGGGCGAGATCGGCATGGCGGCCGAGGACCCGCAGGCCGCCGACCAGTTGCGCCGCCGTGGCCTGCGGGTGCTGGCCCCGGAGCTCGCGATCACGGCCCTGCAGCAGGCACTGGACCACCAGGAGACGGCGCTGACCGTCGCCGACGTGGACTGGGCGCTGTTCGCCCCGGCGTTCGCAGCGGCCCGGCCGCGCCCGCTGATCGACGAGGTCCCCGAGGCCCGCGAAGCCCTGGCGGACACCACGTCCGCCGGCGAGGGCGACGCGGCCGAGCAGTCGGCCGCGTTCCAGGAGCGGCTGCGGGCGCTGCCCGCCGCCGACCGGGACCGCGCCCTGCTGGACCTGGTCCGCACCGAGGTCGCCGCCGTCCTCGGCTACGCCGGGGCCGGCGCGGTGGAGGCCGAACGGGCCTTCAACGAGCTCGGCTTCGACTCGCTCACCGCCGTCGAACTGCGCAACCGGCTCAACGCGGCCGGCGGTCTGCGCCTGCCGACCAGCCTGGTCTTCGACTACCCGAACCCGAAGGCGCTGGCCGAGTACCTGGGCGCGGAGCTGGTGCCCGATGCGGCCGACGCCGCCGCGCCGGTGCTGGCCGAACTGGACGCGCTCGACCGGTCGCTGGCCGCGATGGACTCCGACGACGCCGACCGGGCCCGGGTCACGGCCCGACTCCAGGCCCTGATGGCGAAGTGGAACGCGACCGAGGAAGCGGCCGACAACGCCGAGAACGACGAGCTGGCGAACGCGTCGGCCGACGACCTCTTCGACATCATCAGCCGTGAATTCGGCCGGGACTGAGGCGACCGAGATGACTTCCGCACCGCCCGAACGGCCGCCGACCGAGCAACTGCTGCCCGGCCAGCCCACGCTCGACCGGCCCACGCTCGACCAGCTCGCGCTCGACCGGCCCACAGCCGATCAGCCGACGGCTGATCACCTCATCGCCACAGCCGATCAGCTCACCATCGGTCAGCTCATGACCGCGATCTTCCGCTCCCCGACCGCACGTGTTCCGGCTTCCCCGAAGGTGGCCCTCTGATGGCAGACGAACAGAAGCTCCTCGACCACCTCAAGTGGATGACGGCCGAGCTGCGCAAGACCACCCGCAAGCTGCGCGAGGTCGAGGACGCCGAGCAGGAGCCCATCGCGATCGTGGCGATGACCTGCCGCCTGCCCGGCGGCGTGCGGTCGCCGGAGGACCTGTGGCGGCTGGTCGCCACCGGCGGGGACGCCATCACCCCGTTCCCGGCCGACCGGGGTTGGGACGTCGACGGCCTGTACCACCCGGACCCCGACCACCCCGGCACGGTCTACGCGACCGGCGGCGGCTTCCTGCACGACGCGGGGCGCTTCGACCCGGAGTTCTTCGGCATCAGCCCGCGCGAGGCGCTGGCGATGGACCCGCAGCAGCGCCTGCTGCTCGAGGCGTCCTGGGAGGTGTTCGAGCGGGCCGGCATCGACCCGGCCACGCTGCGCGGCAGCCGGACCGGCGTGTACGTCGGCGGCAGCTACCAGGGCTACGGCTCGGAGCTGAAGGAGGTGCCGGAGGGCGTCGAGGGCCGGCTGCTGACCGGCAACGCGACCAGCGTGCTCTCCGGCCGGATCGCCTACACCCTGGGCCTGGAGGGCCCGGCCGCCACTCTGGACACCGCCTGTTCCTCCTCGCTGGTGGCGCTGCACTGGGCGTGCCAGGCGCTGCGCCGCGGCGACTGCTCGCAGGCCCTGGTCGGCGGCGTCACCGTGATGGCCACCCCGGACGTCTTCATCGAGTTCAGCCGCCAGCGCGGCCTCTCGGCGGACGGCCGCTGCAAGTCCTTCGCGGCCGGCGCGGACGGCACGGGCTGGTCCGAGGGCGTCGCGATGCTGCTGGTCGAGCGTCTCTCCGACGCCCGCCGCCTCGGGCACCCGGTGCTCGCCGTGGTGCGCGGCAGCGCGGTCAACCAGGACGGCGCGAGCAACGGCCTGACCGCCCCCAACGGCCCGGCGCAGCAGCGGGTGATCCGCCAGGCCCTGGGCGACGCCCGGTTGACGGCCGACCAGGTCGACGTGGTCGAGGCGCACGGCACCGGCACCACGCTGGGCGACCCGATCGAGGCCCAGGCCCTGCTGGCCACCTACGGACGCGAGCGCGCCACCGAACAGCCGCTCTGGCTGGGCTCGTTGAAGTCGAACATCGGGCACACCCAGGCGGCGGCGGGTGTCGCCGGTGTGATCAAGATGGTCATGGCGATCCGGCACGGAGTGCTGCCGCAGACCCTGCACGTGGACGAGCCGACCCCGCACGTGGACTGGTCGGCGGGCGCCGTGGAGCTGCTCACCGAGGCCCGGGACTGGCCGCGGACGGGCGAGCCCCGGCGGGCCGCGGTCTCCTCCTTCGGCGTCAGCGGCACCAACGCGCACACCATCCTGGAGCAGGCGCCGGAGCCGGCCCCGGCCGAGGTCGCCGAGGAGCCGGCGGCGCCGGTCACCACCGCGGCCCCGGTGCTGACCGCGGTGGTGCCGTGGCTGCTGTCGGCGAAGAGCGCCGACGCGCTGCGCGCCCAGGCCGGACGGCTGCTGACCCAGCTGACCGCCGACACCGACGCCGACCTTGATCCGGCCGCCCTGGGTTACTCGTTGGCGACCACCCGCGCCGCACTGTCGCACCGCGCGGTGCTGGTCGCCGCCGAACTGGACGACTTCCGCCGCGAGCTGCGCGCGCTGGCGGCCGGCGAGACCACTGGTCAGCGGGTCGTGCGGGGCGAGGTCACCGACGGCCGGCTCGCCTTCCTGTTCACCGGGCAGGGCAGCCAGCGGGCTGGGATGGGCGCGGAGCTGTACAGCGCTTTCCCGGCGTTCGCGGCGGCCTATGACGAGGTCTGTGCGGAGCTGGATCGGCACCTGGAGAGGCCGCTGAAGGACGCCGACGCGCTGATCGACCAGACCGCGTACACGCAGCCGGCGCTGTTCGCGATCGAGGTGGCGCTGTTCCGCCTCGTCGAATCCTGGGGCCTGCGGCCGGACTTCCTGGCCGGGCACTCGATCGGTGAGCTGGCCGCCGCGCACGTCGCGGGCATCCTCTCGCTCGCCGACGCGGCCAAGCTGGTGGCGGCGCGTGGTCGTCTGATGCAGGCGCTGCCTTCGGGTGGTGCGATGGTGGCGGTGCAGGCGGCCGAGCAGGAGGTGCTGCCGCTGCTGGCGGGCCGCGAGCACGAGATCGGCATCGCCGCCGTCAACGGGACCACCTCTGTGGTGGTTTCGGGTACTGAGCAGGCCGTGTCGGAGGTCGCCGGACAGCTGGCGGAGCTGGGGCGCAAGACCAAGCGGCTCACGGTCAGCCATGCGTTCCACTCGCCGCTGATGGACCCGATGCTGGCCGAGTTCCGCGCCATCGCCGCCGAGTTGACGTTCAACGCGCCCAAGCTGCCGATCGTCTCCACGCTCGACCAGCAGGCCGACCTGACGTCCCCCGAGTACTGGGTGCGCCACGTCCGTGAGGCCGTCCGCTTCGCCGACGCCGTCGAGACCCTGGAGCGGGAAGGCGTCCGCACCTTCGTCGAGTTGGGCCCCGACGGCACCCTCTCCGCGATGGGCCAGGACTGCGCCACCGCCGAGGAAAGCGCTTTCGCGCCGACCCTGCGCGCCGATCGGCCCGAGGTGGAGACGCTGTTGACCGGCGTCGCCCGGGTCCAGGTGCGCGGCGGCGCGCTGGACCGGGAGGCACTCTTCGCAGGCCGCCCCGCTCGCCGGGTCGACCTGCCGACCTACGCCTTCCAGCACGACTGGTACTGGCTGGAGTCGGGTGGTGCGGGCACCCTGGCCGGGGCCGCCGCGGCCGATGCGACCGACGCGCAGTTCTGGGCAGCGGTTGAGCGCGAGGACGTCACGGAGCTGGCCGCGACGCTCGCGGTCGAGGACGGCGGCGCGCTCGGCGAGTTGCTGCCCGCCCTGTCGGCCTGGCGCCGGCAGAGCCGCGCTCAGTCCACGGTCGACGGCTGGCGCTACCGGATCAGCTGGCAGCCGCTCGCAGACGCCGCATCGGTTGCGCTGTCGGGCACTTGGCTGGTGGCGCTCCCGGCCGGGCAGCGCGACGAGGCGCTCGTCCAGGGCGTGGCGCGGCTGCTGACCGCGCGCGGCGCGACGGTCCGGCTGCTGGAACTGACCGGCGCCGAGCGCGGTTCCGTCACAACTCAGCTCAATGACAGTCTCTCTGACGGAACGTCGGTTTCCGGTGTGCTCTCCCTGCTCACGCTGGACGAAGCCACCTCCGTGGCCGGGACGCTGGCCCTGGTGCAGGCGCTCGGCGATGCCGCGATCGCGGCGCCGCTGTGGTGCGTGACCCGCGGCGCGGTCGCCACCGAGCGCGCGGAGCGGCTGACGAGCCCGGTGCAGGCCCAACTCTGGGGCCTGGGCCGGGTGGCCGCGCTGGAGCAGCCGGAGCGCTGGGGCGGTCTGATCGATCTCCCCGCAGCCCCGGACGACCGCGCGCTGTCGCTGCTGGCCGCCGTGCTGAGCGGCGTCGGCGGCGAGGACCAGCTCGCGGTGCGCTCCGCGGGCCTGCTCGCCCGCCGCCTGGTCCGCGCCCCGCGCGGCGCGGCGACCCCGTGGCGGCCGTCCGGCACGGTGCTGGTGACCGGTGGCACCGGGGCGCTGGGCGCCGAGGTGGCGCGCTGGCTGGCCCGCAACGGCGCCGAGCAGCTGCTGCTGGTCGGCCGGCGTGGCCCGGAAGCCCCGGGTGCGGCGGAACTGGTCGCCGAGCTGGCCGAGTTGGGTGCCACCGCGACCGTCGTGGCATGCGATGTGGCCGACCGCGCGGCGCTGGCCGAGCTGCTGGCGGCCCAGCCGGTCTCGGCCGTCTTCCACACCGCCGGCGTGCTCGACGACGGCGTGTTGGACGGCCTGACCGCCGAGCGGTTCGAGAGCGTGGCCCGTCCCAAGGTGGACGCCGCCCGCAACCTGCACGAACTCACCAGCGACCTGGGCGCGTTCGTCCTCTTCTCCTCCACCGCCGGCGTCATCGGAAACCCCGGTCAGGCCAACTACGCGGCCGCCAACGCCTACCTGGACGCGCTCGCCGAGCAGCGTCGCGCCGACGGCCTGCCGGCCACGTCGATCGCCTGGGGGCCGTGGAGTCGTGGCGGGATGGCCACCGACGGGGCCCTGGAGCAGCGGTTGCGCCGCGAGGGCGTGCCGCCGATGGCCCCGGCCCCGGCGATCTCCGCCCTGCAGCAGGCGTTGGAGAACGGCGACACCGCACTCGCGGTCGCCGACATCAGCTGGGACCTGCTGCTCGGCGGTGCCACCGGCAGCCGCCGCGCCACCATGCTGTTCGACGCGATCCCCGAGGCCCGCCAGGCCCTGGCGTCGGCCGGTGCCGCTTCCGGTGCCGAGCAGGAGGCGCAGCACGGTCCGCTGGCGCAGCGCCTGGCCGGCCTGGCCCCGACCGAGCGGGACCGCGCGCTGCTCGAAGCCGTCCGTACCGAGGTGGCGGCCGTGCTCGGCTATCCCGGGCCGGACGCGGTGGACGCGGCCCGAGCGTTCAAGGAACTGGGTTTCGACTCGCTGACCGCCGTCGAGCTGCGCAACCGCCTGAACGCCGTCACCGGCCTGAGCCTGCCGAGCACGCTGGTCTTCGACTACCCGACCTCGGCGGCGCTCGCCCAGTACCTGCGCACCGAGCTGTTCGGCCGGGAGGCCGCCGCCGAGTCGACCACCGCGCGCAGCGCGGCTGTGGCTGATGAGCCGATCGCGATCGTCGCGATGAGCTGCCGGTTCCCCGGCGGTGTCGGCTCGCCCGAGGAGCTGTGGCAGCTGCTCGCCTCCGGCGGCGACGCGATCTCCGGCTTCCCGACCGACCGCGGCTGGGACTTGGAAGCGCTTTCCGGCAGCGATGAGGCGCAGTCCTCGCACACCCGCGACGGTGGTTTCCTCTACGAGGTCGCGGAGTTCGATCCGACCTTCTTCGGTATCTCGCCGCGTGAGGCGCTGGCGATGGACCCGCAGCAGCGGCTGTTGCTCGAGACCTCCTGGGAGGCGTTCGAGCGGGCCGGCATCGACCCGGCCACGCTGCGCGGCAGCCAGGGCGGCGTCTTCGTCGGCACCAACGGCCAGGACTACCTCACCCTCGCCGCGACCTCGGCGGACGAGCTCTCGGGCCAGTTGGGCACCGGCACGGCGGCGAGCGTGGTCTCCGGCCGGCTCTCCTACACCTTCGGCCTGGAGGGCCCGGCCGTTACGGTCGACACCGCCTGCTCCTCCTCACTGGTCGCCCTGCACCTGGCCGCGCAGGCGCTGCGCAGCGGTGAGTGCACGATGGCGCTGGTCGGCGGGGTGACCGTGATGTCCACCCCCGGGGCGTTCGTGGAGTTCAGCCGCCAGGGCGGATTGGCCGCCGACGGGCGCTGCAAGCCGTTCGCGGGCGGCGCCGACGGTACGGGCTGGGGTGAGGGTGTCGGCATGCTGCTCGTGGAGCGGCTCTCCGAGGCTCAGCGCCTCGGGCACCCGGTGCTCGCGGTCGTGCGTGGAAGCGCTGTCAACCAGGACGGCGCTTCGAACGGTTTGACGGCCCCGAACGGACCGTCGCAGCAGCGGGTGATCCGGCAAGCGCTTTCCAACGCCGGCCTGACGGCGGACCAGGTCGACGCGGTCGAGGCGCACGGCACCGGCACCAAGCTGGGTGACCCGATCGAGGCCCAGGCTCTGCTGGCCACCTACGGGCAGGGCCGACCGGCCGACCGGCCGCTCTGGCTCGGCTCGATCAAGTCGAACATCGGTCACACCCAGGCCGCCGCTGGTGTCGCGGGCATCATCAAGATGGTGCTGGCGATGCGCAATGGTGTGCTGCCGCAGAGCCTGCACATCGACGAGCCGACCCCGCATGTGGACTGGTCGGCGGGCGCGGTCACGCTGCTGGCCGAGAACCAGGTGTGGCCGGAGACCGGGCGGCCGCGCCGGGCCGGCGTCTCCTCCTTCGGCATGAGCGGCACCAACGCCCACGTCGTCCTGGAGCAGGCACCGGCAGCCGCCGTGGCCGAGTCGGCTGACGCACCCAGCACCCTCGGCACCGTGCCGCTGCTGCTCTCCGCCCACACCGAGCCCGCGCTGCGTGCACAGGCGGAGCGGCTGCGCTCCTGGGCCGGCGACCGGCCGGACCCGGCCGGGTTGCTGGACCTGGCCTACTCGCTGGCGACAGGCCGGGCGGCGCTGGAGCACCGGGCCGTAGTGGTGACCAGCGGTAATGAGGGGTTCCTGGGGGGTCTTGAGGGGTTGGTCTCGGGTGACCCCGGTGCGACTGTGATCCGGGGCTCGGCCACGGGCGGCAGGTTCGCCTTCCTCTTCACCGGCCAGGGCAGTCAGCGGCTGGGCATGGGAGCTGAGTTGTACGAGACGTACCCGGTGTTCACCGAGGCTCTCGACGCCGTGTGCGCGGAGTTCGACGGGCACTTGGAGCGTCCGCTGCGGGAGGTGCTGTTCGAAGCCGGCGACGGCGAGCTGCTGAACCAGACCGCGTACACGCAGCCCGCCCTGTTCGCGATCGAGGTGGCGCTGTTCCGGCTGGTGGAGTCCTGGGGTCTGCGCCCCGACGTCCTGGCGGGTCACTCGATCGGTGAGCTGGCGGCCGCGCACGTGGCGGGTGTGTTCTCGCTGGGCGACGCCGCGAAGCTGGTGGCGGCGCGTGGTCGTCTGATGCAGGCGCTGCCGGCCGGTGGCGCGATGGTGGCGGTGCAGGCCGCCGAGACGGACGTGCTGCCGCTGCTGGCGGACCGGTCGGACGTCGGTATCGCCGCTGTCAACGGCCCGACCTCGGTGGTGCTTTCGGGTGCCGAGGTGGCTGTCCTGGAGGTGGCGGAGAAGCTGGCTGCCGAGGGCCGTAAGACGAAGCGGCTCACCGTGAGCCATGCGTTCCATTCGCCGCTGATGGACCCGATGCTGGCCGAGTTCCGGTCCATCGCCGCGGAGTTGACGTTCAACGCGCCGCAGCTCCCGATCGTCTCGACGCTCGACCAGTCCGCCGACCTGACATCCCCCGAGTACTGGGTGCGCCATGTCCGCGAGGCCGTGCGTTTCGCCGACGCGATCGTGACGCTGGAGCGCGAGGGCGTGCGCACCTTCGTGGAGCTGGGTCCGGACGGCACCCTCACCGCGCTGGCGCAGGAGTGCGCCACGGCCGAGGAAAGCGCTTTCACGCCGACCCTGCGGGCCAACCGCCCCGAGGCCCGGACGATCACGACCGCGCTCGCCCTGGCCCACGCGAACGGCGCGGCCGTCGACTGGCCGGCCTACTTCGCCGGCACCGGCGCCCACCGGATCGACCTGCCCACCTACGCCTTCCACCGCGAACGCTACTGGCCGACCCCGTCCGCCGACGCCCCGTCCGCCGGAGACCGCGGCCGGGACACCACGGACGACCGCTTCTGGGAGACCGTCGAGCGCGAGGACCTCGAAGCGCTGACCGCGACCCTGGGCCTGGACGGCGACCAGCCGCTCAGCTCGGTGCTGCCCGCGCTGTCGACCTGGCGTCGACAGAGTCGCACCCGCTCCACCGTGGACGGCTGGCGCTATCAGGTCGGTTGGCACCCCGTCACCGGCACGCCCGCCGCCGCGCTCACCGGCAGCTGGCTGCTCGTCACCGCGGCCGCCGACGCCGACTCCGAGCTCACCGCGGCCACCCGCGCCGCGCTGACCGGGCACGGCGCCGACGTCCGGCAGCTCACCGTCGGCACGGCGGACGCCGACCGCGCCACCCTCGCCGACCGGCTGCGCGCCGAACTCGCCGTGACCGGCCCGCTGGCCGGCGTCGTCTCGCTGCTCGCCCTCGACGAGACCCCGCACGCCGCGCACCCCGCGCTGCCCGCGGGCCTGGCGGCCACCGCGCTGCTGGTGCAGGCACTGGGCGACGTGGAGTCGGCGGCACCGCTCTGGTGCCTGACCCGTGGCGCGGTCGCCACCGACCGTGCCGACCGTCTGACCAACCCCGGGCAGGCACAAGTCTGGGGACTGGGCCGGGTGGTGGCGCTCGAGCACCCCGACCGCTGGGGCGGCCTGATCGACCTTCCCGAGCAGCTGGACGAGCGCGCCCAAGCCCTGCTGGTCGGCGCGCTCGCCACCGGTGACGGCGAAGACCAGCTCGCCGTGCGCCCCGCCGGCCTGCGCACCCGCCGGCTGGTCCGGGCGTCGCAGCCCGCGACCGGCACCGCCTGGCGCCCGCGCGGCACCGTGCTGGTCACGGGCGGCACCGGCGCGCTGGGCGCCCAGGTGGCCCGCTGGCTGGCCCGGGGCGGCGCCGAGCACCTGGTGCTCACCAGCCGGCGCGGCCCGCAGGCCCCCGGCGCGGCCGAGCTGCGCGAGGAACTCACCGCCCTGGGCGTCACCGTCACCATCGCGGCCTGCGACGTCGCCGACCGCGAGGCACTGGCGACGCTGCTCGGCTCGCTGGACCGCCCGCTCAGTGCGGTGGTGCACGCGGCCGGCGTGGTGGCCGACGCCAGCCTGATGGACAGTCAACTCGCCGACCTGGCAGCGGTGATCGCTGCCAAGGTGACCGGCGCGGTGCACCTGGACGCGCTGCTCGGCGACGCCGAGCTGGACGCCTTCGTGACCTTCTCCTCGATCGCCGGAGTCTGGGGCAGCGGCGGCCAGGCGGCCTACGCCGCCGCCAACGCCTTCCTGGACGCCCTGGTGGACGCTCGCCGAGCCCGCGGCCTGTCCGGCACCTCGGTGGCCTGGGGCCCCTGGGGCGAGGCCGGCATGGCGGCGGGCGAGGCGGCCGAGGAGCACCTGCGCCGGTTCGGCCTGCCGGTGATGGATCCCGCCGCCGCGCTGCTCGGCCTGCAACTGGCCCTGGACAGCGGGGCTGCCACGGGCGTGGTCGCCGACGTCGACTGGGCCCGCTTCGTGCCGTCCTTCACCGCCGCCCGGCCGCGCCCGCTGATCGGCGAACTGTCCGAGGTGCGGCAGGCGTTGGCTGCCGAGCAGGCCGCAGCCGCGCCGGTCGCCGACGGTCAGGAGGGCGGACTTCGGTCCAGGCTGGCCGAGTTGAGCGGCGTCGAGCGCGATCGCGCACTGCTGGAGCTGGTGCGCGGCCAGGTGGCCGACGTCCTCGGCTACGCCGGTGCGCACGCGGTGGAGCCCGCCCGGGCGTTCCGGGCGCTCGGCTTCGACTCGCTGACGGCGGTCGAGCTGCGCAACCGGCTCGCCGGGGCGGCCGGCCTCAAACTGCCTGCCAGCGCGGTCTTCGACTACCCCACGCCCGCGGCACTCGCCGAGCACCTGCGCGACGAGCTGTTCCCCGACCAGGCCCGCGAAGCCGCCCTGGACCCCCAGGAGGCCGAGTTGCGCCAGGCGCTGGCAGCCATTCCGCTGGCCCGGTTCCGCGAACTGGGGCTGCTGGAAACCCTGTTGAGCCTGGCCGATCCCGGTGCCGACAGCGTGCTCCCGGACAGCGGCGACGGGCTGGACCTGATCGACTCGCTCGACCTCGACAGCCTGATCGACATCGCTCTAGACAGCAACGATTCCTGACCCGTCCGAAGCGGAGCCCATGATGACCACGCCGAACGAAAAAGTCGTTGCCGCGCTTCGGGCCTCCATCAAGGAGACCGAGCGGCTGCGCCGGCAGAACCAGCAGCTGATCGCGGCTTCCAAGGAGCCGATCGCGATCGTCGCGATGAGCTGCCGCTTCCCCGGCGGCGTGGAGTCACCGGAGGCGCTGTGGCGGTTGGTCGCCGAGGGCGTGGACGCGATCGGCGAGTTCCCGGCCGACCGCGGCTGGCAGCTGGCCGACCTGTACGACGCGGACCCCGACCGCCAGGGCACCTTCTACGCCCGTGGCGGCGGGTTCCTGGCCGGCGCCGACCGGTTCGACCCGGCGTTCTTCGGCATCAGCCCGCGCGAGGCGCTGGCCATGGACCCGCAGCAGCGGCTGCTGCTCGAGACCTCCTGGGAGGCCTTCGAGCGGGCCGGTATCGACCCGGAGACGGTGCGCGGCAGCCGGACCGGCGTCTTCGTCGGGGCCTCCGCCTCCGGCTACGCGGGCGTGACCGACCAACTGCCGGACGGCGTCGAGGGCTACCTGCTGACCGGCAACGCGGCGGCGGTGGTCTCCGGCCGGGTCTCCTACACCTTCGGCTTCGAGGGGCCGGCCGTCACGGTCGACACCGCCTGCTCCTCCTCGCTGGTCTCGCTGCACCTGGCCGTCCAGGCGCTGCGCAACGGCGAGTGTTCGCTGGCGCTGGCCGGCGGCGTGACGGTGCTCGCCACCCCGGACGTGTTCGTCGAGTTCAGCCGGCAGCACGGCCTGGCCGCCGACGGCCGGTGCAAGGCCTTCGCCGCCGGGGCCGACGGCACCGGCTGGTCCGAGGGCGTCGGCATGCTGCTGGTCGAGCGGCTCTCCGACGCCCGCCGCAACGGGCACCCGATCCTCGCCGTCGTGCGCGGCTCGGCGGTCAACCAGGACGGTGCTTCGAACGGTCTGACGGCGCCGAACGGGCCGTCGCAGCAGCGGGTGATCCGGCAAGCGCTGTCCAACGCCCGGCTGACGGCCGATCAGGTCGACGCGGTGGAGGCGCACGGCACCGGCACCACGCTGGGCGACCCGATCGAGGCCCAGGCGCTGCTCGCCACCTACGGCCAGGAGCGGGCGGCCGAACGGCCGCTCTGGCTCGGCTCGCTCAAGTCCAACCTCGGTCACACCCAGGCGGCGGCGGGTGTCGCCGGTGTGATCAAGATGGTCATGGCGATGCGGCACGGCGTGCTGCCGAAGACGCTGCACGTGGACGAGCCGTCGCCCCATGTGGACTGGTCGGCGGGCGCGGTCTCGCTGCTGACCGAGACCACCGGGTGGCCGCAGACCGGCGAGCCGCGCCGGGTCGGCATCTCGGCGTTCGGCGTGAGCGGCACCAACGCGCACACCATCCTGGAGCAGGCGCCTTCGGCCGAGGCGGAGCCGGTGGCCGAGCCGGCGGCGTCGTCCTCGGTGCTGCCGGTGCTGCCGGTGGTGCTGTCGGGGCGGGACGCGGGTGCGCTGCGGGAGCAGGCCGAGCGGCTGCTGCCGGTCGTCGCGGACGCCGAACTGGTGGATGTGGCGCACTCGTTGGCGACGGGTCGGGCGGCGCTGGAGCGTCGTGCGGTGGTCGTGGCCGGCGAGCGCGAAGAACTGCTGAGCGGGCTGGCCGCGCTGGCGGCGGGGGAGCCGGCGGGCAACGTCGTCGAGAGCGCTGTCGTCGAGGGCCGGTCGGCGTTCCTCTTCACCGGGCAGGGCAGCCAGCGGGCTGGGATGGGCGCGGAGCTGTACAGCGCTTTCCCGGCGTTCGCGGCGGCCTATGACGAGGTCTGTGCGGAGTTGGACCGGCACCTGGAGAGGCCGCTCAAGGACGCCGACGCGCTGATCGACCAGACCGCGTACACGCAGCCGGCGCTGTTCGCGATCGAGGTGGCGCTGTTCCGCCTCGTCGAATCCTGGGGCCTGCGGCCCGACTTCCTGGCCGGGCACTCGATCGGTGAGCTGGCCGCCGCGCACGTCGCGGGCATCCTCTCGCTCGCCGACGCGGCCAAGCTGGTGGCGGCGCGCGGCCGCCTGATGCAGGCGCTGCCCGCCGGCGGTGCGATGGTGGCGGTGCAGGCGACCGAGCAGGAGGTGCTGCCGCTGCTGGCGGGCCGCGAGCACGAGATCGGCATCGCCGCCGTCAACGGGACCACCTCTGTGGTGGTTTCGGGTACTGAGCAGGCCGTGTCGGAGGTCGCCGGACAGCTGGCGGAGCTGGGGCGCAAGACCAAGCGGCTCACGGTCAGCCATGCGTTCCACTCGCCGCTGATGGACCCGATGCTGGCCGAGTTCCGCGCCATCGCCGCGGAGTTGACGTTCAACGCGCCGCAGCTGCCGATCGTCTCCACGCTCGACCAGTCCGCCGACCTGACGTCCCCCGAGTACTGGGTGCGCCACGTCCGTGAGGCCGTCCGCTTCGCCGACGCCGTCGAGACGCTGGAGCGGGAAGGCGTCCGCACCTTCGTCGAGTTGGGCCCGGACGGGGTGCTCTCGGCGATGGGCCAGGACTGTGCCACTGCCGAGGAAAGCGCTTTCACGCCTCTCCTGCGGGCCGGCCGCCCCGAGGCCCGCGCGCTGACCACCGCCCTGGCCCAGGGCTTCGCGCGCGGCCTGGCCGTGGACTGGTCGGCGGTCTTCGCCGGCACCGGCGCCCGCCGGATCGACCTGCCCACCTACCCGTTCCAGCGTCAGCGCTACTGGCTCGAAGGCGGCATCTCGACGGGCGACCCGGCTTCGCTCGGGCTCACCGCCGCCGGGCATCCGCTGCTCGGCGCGAGCGTCGAACTCCCGCACTGGGACGGCCTGGTGTTCACCGGCCGGCTCTCGGTGCAGACCCACCCGTGGCTGGCCGACCACGCCGTGCTGGGCTCGATCCTGCTGCCGGGGACCGCTTTCGTCGAGCTGGCGATCCGCACCGGCGACCAGGTGGGCTGCTCGGTGCTGGAGGAGCTGACCCTGGCGGCGCCGCTCGTGTTGCGCGAGCACGGCGGCGTCCAACTACGCCTGGCCCTGGGCGCGGTGGACGAGTCGGGCCGGCGACCGCTGAGCCTGCACTCCCGTCCGGAGGACGCCCCGGCGGAAGAGCCGTGGACCCGGCACGCCACCGGTGTGCTCGCACCGGGCACGGCTGCCGAGCCGTCGTTCGAGCTGACCGCCTGGCCGCCGGCCGGCGCGGACGCCGTCGACGTGACCGACCTGTACGAGCGGCTCAGCGCGGCCGGCTTCGGCTACGGGCCGCTCTTCCGCGGCCTGCGGGCGGCCTGGCGGCGAGCGGACGAGGTGTTCGCCGAGGTGGCGCTGCCCGAGGAGGCCCGCGACAGCGCGGCCGCCTTCGGCCTGCACCCCGCGCTGCTGGACGCCGCGCTGCACGCGGTGGGCATCGGCACCCTGCTGGACGACACCGGGCGCGGCCGGCTCCCGTTCTCCTGGAGCGGCGTCACCCTGCACGCCTCGGGCGCCGCCGTGCTGCGCGCCCGCCTGTCGCGCACCGGACCGGACGCGATCGCGCTGGAACTGGCCGACGAGACCGGTCAGCCGGTGGCCGCGGTCGATTCGCTGGTGCTGCGCGAGGTGTCCGAGGAGCAGGTGCGCGCCGCCGGTGGCGGGTTCACGGATTCGCTCTTCCGCGTGGCGTGGCAGCCACTCGCGGTCTCGACCGGGTCGGCCGGCGACTGGGCCGCGCTGGGCGCAGAGACGTTCGGTGCGCCGGCCTTCGCCGATTTGGCGGCGCTGGGTGCGGCGGTGGACGGCGGTCTGGCCGCGCCCGAGGTGGTCTTCCTCGCACTGGATGCGGGAACCGAGACTGACACTGCGTCAACTGTCCGATCTGTCCTGCACCGTGTGCTCGCGGTGGTCCAGGAGTGGCTGGCGGACGAGCGGTTCGTGGACTCCCGCCTGGTGCTGGTGACCCGAGGTGCGGTGGCCGCCGACGCGACTGGTCTCAACGACCTGGTGCACGCCCCGCTCTGGGGGTTGGTGCGCTCGGCACAGTCCGAGAACCCCGGCCGGTTCGTGCTGCTCGACCTTGACGCCGACGGTGCCTCCGGTGCCCTCCTGGCGGGCATGCTGGCGACCGACGAACCGGAACTCGCCGTCCGTGCGGGCGCCGTGCGGGTGCCCCGCCTGGCCCGCGCCACCGCTGCCGTCGACCCGGCGCCGGTCTTCGACGGTGACGGCGCGGTGCTGGTGACTGGCGCGTCCGGCACCCTGGGTGGTCTGGTGGCTCGCCACTTGGTGGCGGAGCACGGGGTGCGCAGCCTGCTGCTGGTCTCGCGGCGTGGTGTGGATGCGCCGGGTGCGGCCGAACTGGTGGCTGAGCTTGCTGAGTTGGGCGCCGTCGCGACGGTCGCCGCGTGTGACGTGGCTGACCGTGACGCGCTGGCCGAGCTGTTGGCGGCGCATCCGGTGTCGGCGGTGGTGCACACCGCCGGTGTGCTGGATGACGGAATCGTCTCCTCGCTCACTCCCGAGCGGCTCGACACCGTGCTGCGTCCGAAGCTGGACGCGGCGCTCAACCTGCACGAACTCACCAGCGACCTGAGCGCGTTCGTGCTCTTCTCGTCCGCCGCCGGCACCTTCGGCGGTCCGGGCCAGGGCAACTACGCCGCCGCCAACGTCTTCCTGGACGCCCTGGCCGAGCAGCGCCGGGCCCAGGGGCTCGCTGCTACTTCGCTCGCCTGGGGCCTGTGGGCCGAAGGCACCGGGATGGCCGCCGCGCTAGGGGACGGCGACGTCGACCGGATGGCGCGCTCCGGCGTCCAGGGGCTGGCCGCCGCCGAAGGCCTGGCGCTGTTCGACGCCGCCCTCGGCGCGGACACCGCGACCCTGATCCCGATGCGGCTGGACCTGGCGGGGCTGAGCAAGGCTGCGTTGGGTAAGGACGTAGGCCGGGAGATCGTGCCGCTGTTGCGCGGGCTGCTGCGGGCGCCCGCCCGCCGGGCCGCGCGCGCACTCCAAGCCGGCGGCTCCGAGCTGGCAACCCGCCTGCTGGCACTGCCTGCGGGCGAGCGCGAGGCCGCGCTGCTGGACCTGGTGCGCGCCCGGGTGGCGGCCGTGCTCGGCTACCCGGACGCGAGTGCCGTCGAGGGCAGCCGGGCGTTCAAGGAGCTGGGTTTCGACTCGCTGACCGCCGTCGAGCTGCGCAACGAGCTGAACGGTGTGACCGGCCTGCGGCTCCCGGCGACGCTGGTCTTCGACTACCCGAGCCCGCTCGCGCTGGCCGCCTTCCTGCGGGCCGAGCTGCTGGGCGACGAGGCCGAGACGGCCGTGGCAGGCCCGGTGTTCACGGCGGCGGACGACGAGCCGATCGCGATCGTCGGCATGGCCTGCCGCTACCCGGGCGGGGTGGCCTCGCCGGAGGACCTGTGGCGGCTGGTCTTCGAGGGTGAGGACGCGGTCTCCGGCTTCCCGACCGGCCGTGGCTGGGACCTGGACGGTCTCTACCACCCGGACCCGGACCACCAGGGCACCTCGTACGCCCGTGAAGGCGCTTTCCTGCACGACGCGGGCCTCTTCGACCCGTCCTTCTTCGGCATCTCGCCGCGCGAGGCGCTCGCCATGGACCCGCAGCAGCGGCTGCTGCTGGAGGTCTCCTGGGAGGCGTTCGAGCGCGCGGGCATCGACCCGGCCACCCTGCGCGGCAGCCGGACCGGCGTCTTCGCCGGCCTGATGTACCACGACTACACCAGCGGGATCAGCGAACTGCCCGAGGGCGTCGAGGGCTACCTGGGCACCGGCAACTCCGGCAGCATCGTGTCCGGACGCGTCGCCTACACCTTCGGCCTCGAGGGCCCGGCGGTCACGGTGGACACGGCCTGCTCCTCCTCGCTGGTCGCGCTGCACTGGGCGATCCAGGCGCTGCGGACCGGCGAGTGCACGATGGCGCTGGCCGGCGGCGTGGCCGTGATGGGGACGCCCGAGACCTTCGTCGACTTCAGCCGCCAGCGCGGCCTGGCCGCCGACGGCCGCTGCAAGTCCTTCGCCGCCGCCGCCGACGGCACCGGTTGGGGCGAGGGCGCGGGCATGCTGCTGGTCGAGCGGCTCTCCGACGCGCAGCGCCTCGGGCACCCGGTGCTCGCCGTGGTGCGCGGTTCGGCCGTCAACCAGGACGGCGCCAGCAACGGTCTGACCGCGCCGAACGGCCCGTCCCAGCAGCGGGTGATCCGGCAAGCGCTCTCCAGCGCGGGGCTGACACCCGCTGAGGTCGACGCGGTGGAGGCGCACGGCACCGGCACCACGCTGGGCGACCCGATCGAGGCCCAGGCCCTGCTCGCCACCTACGGCCGCGAGCGGGCACAGGACGAGCCCCTCTGGCTCGGCTCGATCAAGTCCAACATCGGGCACACCCAGGCCGCCGCCGGTGTCGCGGGCATCATCAAGATGGTGATGGCGATGCGCAACGGTGTGCTGCCGCGCACCCTGCACGTGGACCAGCCGTCGCCGACCATCGACTGGTCGTCCGGCGCGGTCGAGTTGCTGACCGAGGCGCGCCCCTGGCCGGTGACCGGCCGCCCGCGCCGCGCGGCGATCTCCTCCTTCGGCATCAGCGGCACCAACGCGCACACCGTCCTCGAGCAGGCCCCCGAGGCCGCCGAGCCGGCCCGGGCCGCCGCCGAGCCGGTGCGCACGACCGTGCTGCCCTGGCTGCTGTCAGCGAAGGACAGCGACGCGCTGCGGGCACAGGCCGCGCGGCTGCGCGCCTTCCTGGCGGATCGGCCGGAGACCGAACCGGTTGATGTGGCCTACTCGTTGGCGACGACCCGGGCCCAGCTGGAGCACCGCGCGGTGCTGGTCGCCGAGGACCGTGAGGAACTCCTGGGCGCGCTGGGCGCGTTGGCGGCGGGTGACGCGGCGGCCGGTGTGCTCCGGGGCACGGTGACGCCGGGCAAGCTCGCGTTCCTGTTCACGGGGCAGGGTAGCCAGCGGGCGGGGATGGGCGCCGAACTGTACAGCGCTTTCCCGGTGTTCGCGGCCGCCTACGACGCCGTGTGCGCGGAGCTGGACCCGCACCTGGAGATGCCGCTCAAGGACGCCGACACGCTGATCGACCAGACCGCGTACACCCAGCCCGCGCTCTTCGCGATCGAGGTGGCGCTGTTCCGGCTGGTCGAGTCCTGGGGCATCCGCCCGGACGTCCTGGTGGGTCACTCGATCGGCGAGCTGGCCGCCGCGCACGTGGCGGGCATCCTGTCACTCGCCGATGCTGCCAAACTGGTCGCGGCGCGTGGCCGCCTGATGCAGGCGCTGCCCTCGGGTGGCGCGATGGTGGCGGTGCAGGCGACCGAGGACGAGGTGCTGCCGCTGCTGGCGAGCCGCTCGGACGTCGGTGTCGCCGCCCTCAACGGGCCTGCCTCGGTGGTGCTTTCGGGCGCCGAGGCGGCCGTCCTGGAGATCACGGAGCAACTCGCGGCCGAGGGCCGCAAGACCAAGCGCCTCACCGTCAGCCACGCGTTCCACTCGCCGCTGATGGACCCGATGCTCGCCGAGTTCCGCGCGGTCGCCACGGAGTTGACCTTCAACGCGCCGAAGCTGCCGATCGTCTCCACGCTCGACCAGTCCGCCGACCTGACGTCCCCCGAGTACTGGGTGCGCCACGTCCGCGAGGCCGTCCGGTTCGCCGACGCGATCGCCACCCTGGAGGGCCAAGGCGTCCGCACCTTCGTCGAGTTGGGCCCGGACGGGGTGCTCTCGGCGATGGGCCAGGACTGTGCCACCGTTGAGGAAAGCGCTTTCGCGCCTGTGCTGCGCGCCGACCGCCCCGAGGCCCGCGCGCTGACCACCGCGCTCGCCGCGCTGCACACCCGTGGCGTGGCCGTGAACTGGACGGCGGTGTTCGCCGGCCGGGATGCCCGCCGGGTGGACCTGCCGACCTACGCATTCCAGCACGAGTGGTACTGGCTGGAGTCTGCGGCGCCGACCTCCGGCAGCACGGCGACCGACCCGGTGGACGCGGAGTTCTGGGACGCGGTGGAGCGCGGCGACCTGGACAGCCTCGCGGCGGCGCTCGCCGTCGAGGCCCGGAGCGAAGGGCCGCTGGGCTCGCTGCTGCCCGCTCTGTCGGCCTGGCGCCGGCAGCAGCGCGACCGCTCCACCGTGGACGGCTGGCGCTACCAGGCCGGTTGGCAGCCGATCGCCGACGCCGGCCATGGCGGCCCGGCGGGCCGCTGGCTGGTGGCGGTGCCGGTCGGCGCCGCCGAGGACGCCGCGGTGCTGGACACGTTGCGCCTGCTGACCGATCGCGGCGTCGCGGTGCAGCGGATCGACCTCACCGCGGCGGAGGCCGAGCGCGCCCCGCTCGCCGAGCGCCTGCGGCAGGCGGCCGGCGCCGACCCGGTGGCGGGCGTGCTCTCGCTGCTCGGATTGGACGAGGCGCTGGCCGTGGCCGGGACGCTCGCGCTGGTGCAGGCGCTGGGCGATGCCGCGATCGCGGCGCCGCTGTGGTGCGTGACGCGAGGTGCGGTCGCCACCGGGTCCGCCGAGCGGCTGGCGAACCCCGAGCAGGCCCAACTCTGGGGCCTGGGCCGGGTAGTGGCGCTGGAGCACCCCGACCGCTGGGGCGGTCTGATCGACCTCCCCGAGAACCTGGACGACCGTGCGCTGTCCCGCCTGGCCGGCGTGCTGGGCGGGGCCGGTGGTGAGGACCAGGTCGCCGTCCGCGCGTCCGGTGCCCTCGCTCGCCGCCTGCTGCGCGCCCCGCGCAGTGAGGCGGTCGCCTGGCAGCCGTCCGGCACGGTGCTGGTGACGGGTGGCACCGGGGCGTTGGGCGCCGAGGTGGCGCGCTGGCTGGCCCGCAACGGTGCCGAGCAGTTGCTGCTGGTCGGCCGACGCGGCCCGCAGGCCCCTGGTGCGGAGGAACTGGTCGCCGAGCTGGCCGAGTTGGGCGCGGCCGCGACCGTCGTGGCGTGCGACGTGGCCGACCGTGCGGCGCTGGCTGAGCTGCTGGCGGCCCACCAGGTCTCGGCTGTCTTCCACACCGCCGGCGTGCTCGACGACGGCGTGCTGGACGGCCAGACGGCCGAGCGGTTCGCTGTCGTGGCCCGTCCCAAGGTGGAAGCCGCCCGCAACCTGCACGAACTCACCAGCAGCCTGGGCGCGTTCGTGCTCTTCTCCTCGATCGCCGGTGTCGTCGGCAGCGCCGGTCAGGCCAACTACGCGGCCGCCAACGCCTATCTGGACGCGCTCGCCGAGCAGCGCCGCGCCGACGGCCTGCCCGCCACCTCGATCGCCTGGGGCCCCTGGGCACAGGGCGGCATGGCGGCCGACGAGGCGCTGGCCGAGCGTATGCGCCGCGGCGGCCTGCACACCATGGCACCGGAGTTGGGACTGGCCTTCCTGCACCGCGCGCTCTCCGTCGGGGACATTGCGGTGACCGCTGCCGACCTGGACTGGGCGCAGTTCGCCCCGGCCTTCGTCGCCGCCCGGCCCAGCCGCCTCTTCGACGGGCTGCCCGAGGCCCGCGCGGCGATCGAGGCGGCCACCCCCGACGCCATCGCCACCTCCGGTGGAGCCGGTGCGCTCGCGCAGCGCCTGGCCGCGCTGCCCGAGGTCGAGCAGCGGCGCGCGCTGCTCGACGTGGTGCGCGGCAACGTGGCGGCCGTGCTCGGCTACAGCAACCCGGAGTCCGTCGAGGTCGGCAAGGCGTTCCGCGAACTCGGCTTCGACTCGCTCACCGCCGTCGAGTTCCGCAACCTGCTGGGCACCGCGACCGGACTGGTGCTGCCCGCCACCCTGGTGTTCGACTACCCGACCACGGCCGCGCTGGCCGACCACCTGCGCGACGAGTTGCTCGGCGGGGTGGTGGCCACTCCGACCGCCGCCGCGCCGACCGCGGTGGATGATGAGCCGATCGCGATCGTTGCGATGAGCTGCCGCTTCCCCGGCGGTGTCGGCTCGCCCGAGGACCTCTGGCAACTGCTGGTCTCCGGCGGCGACGCGATCTCCGGATTCCCGACGGACCGCGGCTGGGACCTGGCGTCGCTGTTCGACACCGACACCGACGAGGCACACTCCTCGCACACCCGCAGCGCCGGATTCCTCTACGAGGTCGCGGAGTTCGACCCGACCTTCTTCGGCATCTCGCCGCGTGAGGCGCTGGCGATGGACCCGCAGCAGCGGCTGTTGCTCGAGACCTCCTGGGAGGCGTTCGAGCGGGCCGGCATCGACCCGGCCACGCTGCGCGGCAGCCGGGCCGGCGTCTTCGTCGGCACCAACGGCCAGGACTACCTCCAGCTGGCCATGGACGCCTCCGACGACCTCGCGGGCTTCCTCGGCACCGGCAACGCCGCCAGCGTGGTCTCCGGCCGGCTCTCCTACACCTTCGGCCTGGAGGGCCCGGCGGTCACGGTCGACACCGCCTGTTCTTCCTCGCTGGTCGCCCTGCACATGGCGGCGCAGGCGCTGCGCAGCGGTGAGTGCACGATGGCGCTGGCCGGTGGTGTGACGGTGATGTCCTCGCCGGGTGCCTTCGTCGAGTTCAGTCGCCAGGGCGGACTGGCCGCCGACGGGCGTTGCAAGCCGTTCGCGGGCGGCGCGGACGGTACGGGCTGGGGTGAGGGTGTCGGCATGCTGCTCGTGGAGCGGCTCTCCGAGGCTCAGCGCCTCGGGCACCCGGTGCTGGCGGTCGTGCGTGGAAGCGCCGTCAACCAGGACGGAGCCAGCAACGGTCTGACCGCCCCGAACGGTCCCTCGCAGCAGCGGGTGATCCGGCAAGCGCTTTCCAACGCAGGCCTGACGGCGGACCAGGTCGACGCGGTCGAGGCGCACGGCACGGGCACCAAGCTGGGTGACCCGATCGAGGCCCAGGCTCTGCTGGCCACCTACGGGCAGGACCGGGCGGTCGACCGGCCGCTCTGGCTCGGCTCGATCAAGTCGAACATCGGTCACACTCAGGCCGCCGCTGGTGTCGCGGGCATCATCAAGATGGTGCTGGCGATGCGCCATGGTGTGCTGCCGCAGAGCCTGCACATCGACGAGCCGACTCCGCATGTGGACTGGTCGGCGGGTGCGGTGGCGCTGCTCGCGGAGAACCAGGTGTGGCCGGAGACTGGTCGGCCGCGCCGGGCCGGCGTCTCCTCCTTCGGTCTCAGCGGTACCAACGCCCACGTCGTCCTGGAGCAGGCCCCCGCCGCCGCTGTGGACGCGGTGGCCGAGCCGGCGGCCCCGGCCCCGGCGGCCCTCCCGCTGGTGATCTCCGCACGCACCGAGCCGGCGCTGCGGGCGCAGGCGGAGCGGCTGCGCACCTTCCTGGCGGACCGGCCGGAGACCGAACCGGTCGATGTGGCCTACTCGTTGGCGACCAGCCGGGCCCAGCTGGAGCACCGCGCGGTGCTGGTCGCCGAGGACCGCGAGGAAGTCCTGAACACGCTCGGCGCGTTGGCGTCGGGCGACGCGGCCACCGGTGCGGTCCGGGGCACGGGGACGCCGGGCAAGCTCGCGTTCCTCTTCACCGGCCAGGGCAGCCAGCGACTCGGCATGGGCGCCGAACTGTACAGCGCTTTCCCGACGTTCGCGGCGGCCTACGACGCGGTCTGCGCGGAGCTGGACCGGCACCTGGAGACGCCGCTGAAGGACGCCGACGCGCTGATCGACCAGACCGCGTACACGCAGCCCGCCCTGTTCGCGATCGAGGTGGCCCTGTTCCGGCTGGTGGAGTCCTGGGGTCTGCGCCCCGATGTCCTGGCGGGTCACTCGATCGGTGAGCTGGCGGCCGCGCATGTGGCGGGTGTGTTCTCGCTGGGCGATGCGGCCCGGCTGGTGGCGGCGCGTGGTCGTCTGATGCAGGCGCTGCCCTCGGGTGGCGCGATGGTGGCGGTGCAGGTCGCCGAGACGGACGTGCTGCCGTTCCTCGCGGACCGCTCGGACGTCGGTATCGCCGCTGTCAACGGTCCGACCTCGGTGGTGCTTTCGGGTGCTGAGGCGGCTGTCCTGGAGGTGGCGGAGAAGCTGGCCGCCGAGGGCCGTAAGACGAAGCGCCTCACCGTGAGCCACGCATTCCACTCGCCGCTGATGGACCCGATGCTCGCCGAGTTCCGGTCCATCGCCGCGGAGTTGACGTTCAACGCGCCGCAGCTGCCGATCGTCTCCACGCTCGACCAGTCCGCCGACCTGACGTCCCCCGAGTACTGGGTGCGCCACGTCCGCGAGGCCGTGCGTTTCGCCGACGCGATCGTGACGCTGGAGCGCGAGGGCGTGCGCACCTTCGTGGAGCTGGGTCCGGACGGCACCCTCACCGCGCTGGCCCAGGAGTGCGCCACGGCCGAGGAAAGCGCCTTCACACCGACCCTGCGGGCCAACCGCCCCGAGGCCCGGACGATCACCACCGCGCTCGCCCTGGCCCACGCGAACGGGGCGGCCGTCGACTGGCCGGCCTACTTCGCCGGCACCGGCGCCCACCGGATCGACCTGCCCACCTACGCCTTCCAGCGCGAACGCTACTGGGTGCAGCCTGCCCTGACCGCTGCCGCCGGCGCGGATGTCGCCTCGGCCGGTCTGGCCTCCGCCGAGCACCCGCTGCTGGGTGCGGCCGTCGAACTGCCCGACTCCGACGGGTTCCTGTTCACCGGCCGGCTCGCCCTGCGCACCCACCCCTGGCTGGCCGACCACGCGGTGGGCGACACCGTGGTGCTGCCGGGGGCGGCGTTCGTCGAGCTTGCCATCCGGGCCGGCGACCAGGTGGGTTGCGACCTGGTCGAGGAACTGACGGTGGAGGTGCCGCTGGTGCTGCCCGAGGAGGCCGCGCTTCAGCTGCAGCTGGTCGTCGGCGGTCCGGACAGCGCGGGCCGCCGGTCGCTGAACCTCTACGGGCGACCCGACGAGGCGGCGCCGGCCGCGCCGTGGACCCGGCACGCGAGCGGCACCCTGGCCAGCGCCACTGCCACCGCCACCGCCACCCTCGCCACGCCGCTCGACCCGGCCGCCGCGTGGCCGCCGGCCGGGGCCGTCGAGCTGCCGGTCGAAGGCCGCTACGAGCGGCTGGCGCTGGCCGGTCTGTGCTACGGGCCCGCGTTCCAGGGCCTGCGCAAGGCCTGGCAGCACGAGGACGCGATCTACGCGACCGTCCAGCTGCCGGAGGAGCTGCAGCCGCAGGCGGGCGCCTACGGCCTGCACCCGGCGCTGCTTGACGCCGCCTTGCAGGCCTTGGCGCTCACCCCCGCACCGGGTACGGCCGACCCGGCCCGGGACGAGCCGCAGAGCCGGCACCCGTTCGCCTGGCGCGGCCTCGCCCTGCACGCCGCCGGCGCCTCGGCGCTGCGGGTGCGGCTCACGCCCACGGGTACGGATGCGGTGTCGCTGACCGTGGCGGACAGCTCGGGTGCGCCGGTCGCCTCGGTGGACTCGCTGGAACTGCGCCCGGTTTCGGCCGAGCAGCTCAGCCGGGGCACGGCGGCCGGTCGGCACGACGCGCTCTTCCGGGTCGACTGGACGCCGCTGCCGCATCTGCAGTCGCAGTCGCAGTCGGCGCCGGCCGCGACCCGTCGCGCCACGAGCTGGGCGGTGCTCGGCGCCGACCAGCTCAAGATCGGGGCGACGCTCGAACTGACCGGTGAGCAGACCGAGTTCTACGCCGACCTGGCCGAGCTGAGCGCAGCCGTCGCAGCCGGCCGGCCCGCACCGGACGCCGTCGTGGCGGCCTTCCCAGCGGCGTTCCCCGCAGCCTTCCCGGTAGCGCCGGGCGACAGCGGGAAGCTCGCGGCCGAGGTCCACGCGGCGACCCAACAGGCCCTCGGCCTGGTGCAGGGCGTGCTCGCCGACGACCGGCTCGCCGCGTCCCGCCTGGTGCTGGTGACCAGCGGCGCGGTGGCGGCCGGCTCCGGTGACGGGGCGATCGACCTGGTCCACGCCCCGATCTGGGGCCTGGTGCGGGCCGCCCGGCTCGAGAACCAGGACCGCTTCGTGCTGGTGGACCTGGACGACGACGAGGAGTCCCGCCGCCTGCTGCCGCTCGCGGTCGCCGGCGGCGAGCACGAGTTCGCGCTGCGCGCGGGCACCGTGCGGGTGCCCAGGCTGGCCCGGGTCGCCCGTCCGGCCGCGAGCGACGAACAGCTGCCCACAGCAGGCGAGTTGAACCCCGAGGGCACGGTGCTGATCACCGGCGCCACCGGCGGACTCGGTGCGCTGCTCGCCCGCCACCTGGTGACCGAGCGCGGCGTCCGCCACCTGCTGCTGGCCGGTCGGCGTGGCCTCGCCGCCGAGGGTGCGGCCGAACTGGTCGCCGAACTGGGTGACTTGGGCGCCGAGGTGACGATGGCGGCCTGTGACGTGGCCGACCGCGAGGAGCTGGCCGAGCTGCTGGCCCAGGTGCCCGCCGAGCATCCGCTGACGGCCGTGGTGCACACCGCCGCCGTGCTGGACGACGGCGTGATCGGCGGGCTCACCCCCGAGCGGGTCGAGCGGGTGCTGCGCCCCAAGGTGGACGCGGCGGTGCACCTGCACGAACTCACCGCGCACCTGGACCTGGACGCGTTCGTGCTCTTCTCGGCCGCCGCCGGCACGCTGGGCGGCGCGGGGCTGGGCAGCTACGGTGCGGCCAACGTCTTCCTGGACGCACTCGCCCGCCACCGCCACGCCCAGGGCCTGGCCGCGGTCTCGCTGGTCTGGGGCATGTGGGCCGAACGGCGGGGCATGGCAGGCCGGTTGAGCGAGGTGGACCTGGCCAGGTCGGCGCGCGGCGGGGTGCTCCCGATGACCGCCGAGCAGGGACTGGCCCTCTTCGACGACGCCCTCGCGGTCAGCGGCGAGCCGGTGCTGGTGCCGATGCACCTGGACCTGCGGGCGCTGCGTGCGCTGGCGACGGTGCCTGACGCGTTGCCCGGGCCGTTCCAGGGTCTGGTCCGCATGCCGGCCCGTCGTGCGGTCGCGAGCGCGGCCCCGGCCGAGGTCGAGCAGGCCACGCTGGCACAGAAGTTGGCCGGCCTGTCGACGACCGAGCAGCGACGACTGGTGCTCGATCTGGTGCGTGGCGATGTGGTGGCCGTGCTCGGCTACACCTCGGTGGAGCTGGTCGGTGCCGGGCAGGCCTTCCGCGAGCTGGGCTTCGACTCGTTGACCGCCGTCGAGTTGCGCAACCGGCTGACCGAGGCCACCGGGCTGCGGCTGCCCGCGACCCTGGTCTTCGACCACCCGACGCCCACCCTGCTGGCCGAGTTCCTGCTGGCCGAGCTGGCTCCGGCCGGCGAGCCGGCGGCGCCCCAACTCCTCGAGGAGCTCGACCGGCTGGAGGCGGCAGTCGCCTCGCTCAGCGCGGACGAGCACACCGCCGTCGCCCCTGACGACGCCGCCCACGCACAGATCGCGGTCCGCCTGCAGACCCTGCTGGCGAGCTGGAACGCCGCTCGCGGCGCCGACGAGAGCGCGGACGCGGCGGGCATCGACGAGGCCAGCGACGACGAGATCTTCGACTACATCGACAAGAAGTTCGGCAGGGGCTGAGCGGCGTGCCCGCCGTGCTCCGCACCCCCACCCCCTACCCCGACGATCCGAATGGGCAGCGCTCCGATGGCCAATGAAGACAAGCTCCGCGAATACCTCAAGCGGGTACTGAAGGACCTCGACGAGGCCCACACCCAACTGCGCGACCTGGACGAGAAGGCCCGCGAGCCGATCGCGATCGTCGCCATGAGCTGCCGCTTCCCCGGCGGTGTGCAGAGCCCGGAGGAGCTGTGGGAGTTCGTCGCCTCGGGCGGTGACGCGATCTCCGGCTTCCCGACCGACCGCGGCTGGGACATCGAGGGGCTGTACGACCCGGACCCCGACGCGCAGGGCGCCTCCTACACCCGCGAGGGCGGCTTCCTGGCAGGCATCGACGGCTTCGACGCCGCGCTGTTCGGCATCACGCCGCGCGAGGCCCTCGCCATGGACCCGCAGCAGCGCCTGCTGCTCGAGACCTCCTGGGAGCTGTTCGAGCGGGCCGGCATCGACCCGACGACGCTGCGCGGCAGCCGCACCGGTGTCTTCGTCGGCACCAACGGGCAGGACTACACCCCGGTCCTGATGCGCTCGAGCGAGAACTTCGAGGGCCACCTGGGCACCGGCAACACCGCGAGCGTGATGTCCGGGCGGCTCTCCTACACCTTCGGCCTGGAGGGCCCGGCGGTCACCGTCGACACCGCCTGCTCGGCCTCGCTGGTCTCGCTGCACCTGGCGGTGCAGGCGCTGCGCACCGGCGAGTGCACGCTGGCGCTGGCCGGCGGCATCACCGTGATGCCCAACCCGGGCACCATCATCGAGTTCAGCCGCCAGCGCGGGCTGGCCGCCGACGGCCGCTGCAAGTCCTTCGCCGGGGCGGCCGACGGCACCAACATGGCCGAGGGCGTGGGCCTGCTGCTGGTCGAGCGGCTCTCCGACGCCCGGCGCAACGGGCACCAGGTGCTCGCCGTGGTCCAGGGCAGCGCGGTCAACCAGGACGGCGCAAGCAACGGCTTGACCGCCCCCAACGGCCCGTCCCAGCAGCGGGTGATCCGGCAAGCGCTGTCCAACGCCCGGCTGACGGCCGACCAGATCGACGTGGTCGAGGGGCACGGCACCGGTACCAAGCTCGGCGACCCGATCGAGGCCCAGGCGTTGCTCGCCACCTACGGCCGGGGCCGTCCCGAGGACCGGCCCCTCTGGCTGGGCTCGGTGAAGTCCAACCTCGGGCACACCCAGGCGGCGGCCGGTGTCGCGGGCGTGATCAAGATGGTGATGGCCCTGCGGCACGGCGTGCTGCCCCGCACCCTGCACGTGGACGAGCCGAGCCCGCAGGTGGACTGGTCGGCCGGCGCGGTCGCGCTGCTGACGGAGAACCAGCCGTGGCCCGAGACCGGACGCCCGCGCCGGGCCGCGGTCTCCTCCTTCGGCATCAGCGGCACCAACGCGCACACCGTGCTGGAGCAGGCCCCCGCCGAGGACACCCCCACGGCCGCCGCCGGGCCCGCGCGCTCGCCGCATGCCGTGCTCCCGGTGCCGCTCTCCGGCAAGAGCGACGAGGCGCTGCGCGCCCAGGCGGCGCGGCTGCACGAGTTCCTGGACACCCGACCGGCTCTCACCGCGCACGAGGTGGCGCACGCGCTGGCGACCACCCGGGCGGCGCTGGACCGCCGCGCGGTCGTGGTGGCCGCAGACCGTGCCGAACTGCTCAGCGGCCTGGCGGCGTTGGCGTCCGGCTCGGCCGCCCGGCAACTGGTCCGGGGCACTGCGGGCGAGGGCAAGCTGGCCTTCCTCTTCACCGGCCAGGGCAGCCAGCGGGCGGGCATGGGCGCCGAGCTGTATCGCGCTTTCCCGGTGTTCGCGACTGCCTACGACGAGATCTGCACGGAGCTGGACCGGCACCTGGCGACGCCGCTCAAGGACGCCGACGCGCTGATCGACCAGACCGCCTACACCCAGCCCGCGCTCTTCGCGATCGAGGTCGCGCTGTTCCGCCTCCTCGAATCCTGGGGCCTGCGCCCCGACTTCCTGGCCGGGCACTCGATCGGTGAGCTGGCCGCCGCGCACGTCGCGGGCATCCTCTCGCTCGCCGACGCGGCCGAACTGGTCGCCGCGCGCGGCCGCCTGATGCAGCAACTGCCGGCCGGCGGCGCGATGGTGGCCGTCCAGGCGACCGAGGACGAGGTACTGCTGCTGCTCGACGGCCGCGAGCACGAGATCGGCATCGCCGCCGTCAACGGGCCCACCTCGGTGGTGATCTCGGGCGTCGAGGCGGTTGTTCTGGAGGTCGCCGAGGAGCTGGCCGCCGAGGGCTGCAAGACGAAGCGCCTGACGGTCAGTCACGCGTTCCACTCGCCGCTGATGGACCCGATGCTGGCCGAGTTCCGTGCCATCGCCGAGGGGTTGACCTTCAACCCGCCGCAGCTGCCGATCGTCTCCACGCTCGACCAGCAGGCCGACCTGACCTCGCCCGAGTACTGGGTCCGCCACGTCCGCGAGGCCGTCCGGTTCGCCGACGCCGTCCAGACCCTGGAGCGCCAGGGCACCCGCACCTTCCTCGAACTGGGCCCCGACGGCACCCTCACCGCACTCGGCAAGGAGAGCGCCGGCAACGGCATCTTCGCGCCCGTGCTGCGCCGCGACCGTCCCGAGACCCAGGCGGTGATCCGGGCGCTCGCCGAGGCGCACGCCAGTGGCATCGGCGTCGACTGGTCGGCCTTCTTCGCCGGCAGCGACGCCCGCCGGGTCGACCTGCCCACCTACGCCTTCCAGCGCCGCCGCTTCTGGCCCGAGGAGGCAGCGGACGAGCAGCCGGCGCCGCTCGCCGTGGACGAGCAGTTCTGGGCCGCCGTCCAGAGCGAGGACCTGGCCGCGCTGCTCGCCACCCTGGGCCTGGACGGCGACCAGCCGCTCAGCGCGGCGCTGCCCGCGATGTCCTCCTGGTTCCAGAGCCGGCACGAAGGGCAGCCCGCGGCGGCGCCGACCACCACCACGGACCGGGCCGCCGAGCCGGAGATGACAGACCCGGACGACGCCGACGCCCCGCTGGCGGTCCGCCTGGCGCGGATGGCCGAGTTCGAGCGCGAGAGCGTGGTCCTCGCCCTGGTCCGGACCGAGGCGGCGTTCATCCTCGGCTTCGGCGGACCGGAGGAGATCGAGCCCGGCCAGGCGTTCAAGGACCTCGGCGTGGACTCGCTGCTGGCGGTGCTGCTGCGCGACGGCCTGGCGGATGCCACCGGCCTGTCGCTGCCCGCCTCGCTGGTCTTCGACCAGCCGACGCCGGCCCTGCTCGCGGCCTACCTGCGCAAGGAACTGCTGGCCGGCGGCGAGGACCCGGACAGCGCGGTGACCGAGGAGCTCGACCGGCTGGAGGCCGCGCTGGCCGCGAGCACCCCCGACGGCGTCACCCGGGCCCGGCTGCAGATGCGCCTGAACGCCCTGGCCGCCCGGCTCGGCGAGGCCCAGCAGCCTGCGGCGGAGGCCGCCTCGGCCGACGCCGACCAGGCGGAGATCGACGGTCTCGACGAGGCCTCGGACGAGGAGCTGTTCGCCTTCATCAACGACCTCGCCTGAGCTGCCCGTCGGTCCGGCTGCCCATGGGGGCGGCCGGACCGACGGTCTCGGCGCGGTTGGCTCAGTCTCAGTTGACCTGGCGCCGCGCCAAGACCCCTCGGGACATCTCGACGTCACTCTGCCCCATCATTCACGGGCGGCCCCGGGGAGATCCGGGCCGCGATCGGCAGCTCCGAGCCGGCGGACGCCGCGCCACCCGGCTGGGGGATCACCGGTCGTGGTGGGTCGGCTGCGCGGCTTTGCTTGGTGGGTGGATGCCCGGTCGGCCGACCGGGCATTCGCGCAGTGAGCAGAGAGCACAGCGAGAACCGGGAGTCCGCCATGTCGTCCACGGGTGCCGAGCCGCCGTCCGAGCGCCCGAACGATGACGAGCTGGCGGAACTCCGGCGGCGGGTGGCCCAGTTGGAGACCACGACCGCACCGGAGGCCCCATCGCACCACCGGCTGCGGACCACCGGGTCGGTGCTGCTGATCATCATCGCCTCGGTGCTGTCGCTGCTGTCCGTGCTCTCCGTCTGGGCACAGGACCAGGTGACGGACACCGATCGCTTCGTCGCCACCATGGCGCCGCTGGCGCGCGACCCCCAGGTCCAGGCCGCGGTCTCCGACCGGGTGACCACCGTGGTCGTGCAGCAGATCAACGTCCCCGGCCTGGTGAACCAGCTCTCCCAGGCCGCCGCCCAGAACGGCGTCCCGCCGCAGGCCGCCAATCTGATCAACGGGCTCAGCGGCCCGATCGGCAGCGGTCTGAACAGCCTCGTCGGCGCAGCGGTCGACCGGGTCGTCACCAGCGACGCGTTCGCGTCGATCTGGGCCAACGCCATCCGCGCCGCCCACTCCTCGATCGAGAAGGCGCTCACCGGCCAGGGCGGCGGCGCCATCCAGCTCACGAACAACGAGGTCAACATCGACCTCGGGCCGGTGATCGACCAGGTGAAGGCCCAGCTGGTCAGCTCGGGATTCTCGCTCGCCGGCAGTATCCCGACCGTGCACACCCAGTTCACCGTCTTCGCGTCGCCGCAGATCGCCAAGATCAGGTCGGGCTTCCGGCTGCTGCAGATCCTCGGCAACTGGCTCCCGGTCATCGCGGTGCTGGTCGCGGCCGGGGGCGTCTACCTCGCCTGGAACCGGCGCAGAGCGCTGATCGGGGCGGCCCTCGGGATCGCGGCGGCGATGCTGCTGCTCGGGGTCGCACTGGCCGTCTTCCGCTCCTACTTCCTGGACCAGCTGCCCACCGACGCCTCCCCGGCGGCGGCCGGCGCCGTCTACGACGCGCTGGTGCACTTCCTGCGGCAGGCGGTGCGGTCGGTCGGCGTGCTGGCGCTGCTCGTGGCGCTCGGGGCCTTCCTGATCGGCCCGTCCCGCGTCGCGACGACCGTGCGTGAAGCGGGCAGCGCCGGGGTCGGCGGGGTTCGCCGGGTCGCGGAGTCGATCGGGTTCCGTGCCGGACCGGTCGAGCCGTTCGTCCGCCGTCACAAGCGCTGGATCGGGATCGCGATTCTGCTGATCGCCGCCGCGATCTTCATCACGGTGGATCATCCGACGGGCCTGGTCATCATCTGGTTCGCCGTCGCGGTGCTGGCCGCGTTCGGGATCCGCGAGTTCCTGGCTCCGGGCCCGGGTCTGGCACAGCCGGGCATTGCCCCGCAGCCCGACAGCGACCCGCAGCCGGGCACAGGCCCGCAGCCCGGCACCGGTACCGAGGACGGCTGAGCTGCCCGTCCGGCGCGCCCGTCAGGACCTGGCGCCTCACCTGCTGTGCCGCAGCACCCACAGCGCGCCACGGTCGGCCGCCGCGCACCGCTGCCGCACCTTGTGCCGCCGGGTCCGGCCGACCCGGACCGTCGGGGTGAGCGCCGAGCACCCGAAACCGCCCCGGGTCGGCGCCACGGCGACGTGACTCGGCACCAGCGTCGGGCGCGCCGACCCCGGCGAGAACGTCTCGTTCATCGTCTCTCCCACGCAAACGGTGGTCTGTCTTCTCTTCTACTCTGCTGCCTCCTCGATGTCATCACCTGTCCTGTCCTGCGCCGCGCTTCGCGAGGCCACTCGAGGACCGGCAGGGGGTCGGACCCCGCTCGCATGGTCGTTGGTGGAAGTGGACAGAGGTAGGTGCATGACAACCCGAATATCCCGCCGACCGGCGATCGATCCGGCGGACCTCGCGATGGTCGCCGAGGCCACCGAGCTCATCCGCTCCGCCGACCTCACGGACGTCCTCACCGAGCTGCTGCCGGCCGTCGCCTCGGCGGAGCGCGCCGATCTGGCGGCGCACTGCACGCTGATCCACGCGGCGGTCGCGGTCTTCACCCGCTCGCCCGACCGACTGCCCGAGGCGCTTCGCTCCTGGGGCCTGCCGGTCGGCGAGCCGGCCCCGAGCGTGGTGGTCCGGCAGCGACTGGCCGAGCGCTACGGCCTGGACCCGGCGCGACTGGAGGTCGACATCCTGCGGGCCCCGGTCGCCGCGGCCGACGGGAGCGCGCGGGAGCTGGAGATATTCGCCGTGGCGGTGCCGGCGGGATCGGGCCTCGATCGGGTCGCCGAGCGGGAACGGGCCGAAGCCAACGAGGCCCACCTCGCGCTCCGGGTGACCCGGCCGGACGGTGTCGTGCTGCACGGGCTGCGGGCACTGCTGGTGGACCGGGGGGAGCTGCTGCCCGACGGCGGCGGCTACAACGCCCACGAGGACGGCACCGTCCTCTACTTCCGCAGCGGCGCGCCCGGTCCGGGGGCGGGGGAGCGGGGCCGACGCCGGCGGCTGGAACTGCACGCCCGAGGCTGCCACCCCGCCGTGCTGGCCGCCCACCTGCGGGCCCGGGCCCCCGAGCCGGAGCGGCGGTTGCTGGAGCTGATGACCGGCGCCTGGACCACCCAGACGATCGCCACGGCGGCCGCGCTCGGCATCGTCGACGCACTGCCGCCGGGCGACGGACCGGCGCTGCACGCAACGGAGTTGGCCCACCGGACCGGGACGGATCCGGACGCGCTGGGCCGGCTGCTGCGGCACCTCGCGGCGCTGCGGATCGCGGCTGCGGAACCGGCACCGGTACCGGCACCGGAGGACGGGGCCGCGGCGCCGGAGGAGCAAACTGCCGTGCCGGACACCGGTACCCCCGCCTACCGGCTCGGGCCGCTCGGCGTGCCGCTGCGCGCCGACGCCGCGCACAGCCTGCGCCCGCTCGCGCTGCTCTACGGCGGCCCCTTCTACCGCTCCTTCGGCGAGTTGGCGTACTCGGTGCGCACCGGACAGGAGGCGTTCCAGCACGTCTTCGGCCAGGGCCATTTCGAGCACTTCGCCCAAGACACCACCCTGGCCGCCCTGTTCGACGGCGCGATGGCCGCCAGCGCCCCGATGTTCGCCCCGGTGGCCGAGGCGGTGGCCGCGTCCGGCGCCCGGACGGTCGTCGATGTGGCCGGTGGTGACGGTGCGTTGCTCGCCCGCGTGCTGACCGCCGCCCCGCACGCCCGAGGCGTCCTGCTGGAACGCGAGCACGCCGCGGCGGCCGCTCGGGACCGGCTGGCTGCCGCCGGGCTGCTCGACCGGTGCGAGGTGGTGGTCGGCGACTTCACCCGGGCGGTGCCCGGTGGCGGCGACAGCTACCTGCTCTCGCGGGTGCTGCACGACTGGGACGACGCGCGCTGCGTGGAGATCCTGCGGCGCTGCGTGGCAGCGATGCCCGAGCACGCCGAACTTCTGCTGGTGGAACGGCTGTTGCCCGAGGAGGACGGAGCGGCGCCGGACCAGGGTGTCTCGCTGGCGGTCGCCTGGGACGTGCACATGCTCTGCAACGTGGGCGGCCGGGAGCGGACCGCCGACCACTACCGGCGGCTGCTGGCGGCGGCGGGCCTGTCCCTGGTGGCCGTCAGCCCGCTGCCGCTGGACGGCTTCCTGCTCCGGGCCCGCCGCGGGCCGGACGACGGGGACTTGGCGACGGCCGCGGGCGACGGCGACCCGGCGACGGCGGCCGCGTGACCGTGACCACCGGGGACTACCTCGTCGAGGTTCCCGATGAGACGGCCCAACGCTCCACGCTGACCGCAACCCTGCCCGCACTCTTCGACGCGGTGGCCGGCCGGCTCGGCGAGGCGGTCGCGGTGCACGGCGGCGGCCGCGCGTACAGCTGGTCCCGGTGGCGGGCCGAGTCGTCCGCGCTGGCCGCCGGCCTCCAGCAGTACGGCATCGGTGTCGGCGACGTGGTGGCCGTCCAACTGCCCAACTGCTGGGAGTTCCTGGTCACCCACGTGGCGGTGGCCGAGCTCGGCGCGGTGCTGCTCCCGCTGCACCTGGCCCTGGGGGAGCGGGAGGTCGCCTCGCTGCTGGCCCGGGCGCGGGCCAGGGCCCTGGTGCGGGTGGCCGAGCCCGCGACCCCGGGTGGCGCCCCCGAGCCCCGCCCGCCGGCCGGGGCGCCGCCGCTCGAACGGCTGCTGCTGGTCGGGCCGGAGCCGGGCGCCGGGGACCTCGCCGAACTGATCCGCCGGCACCTCGGTGCCCGGCCGAGGCCGACGGTGGTGACGCCGGATCTCCCCTTCGTCCTGATGCCGTCCTCCGGCACCACCTCCGAGCGGCCCAAACTCTGCCTGCACGCGCACGGTGGCCTGCTCGCCAACGCCGCGGCGGTCGCCGAGTACGGCCGGGCCGCCGCGGACGACGTGCTGGTCAGCGCCAGCCCGTTCAGCCATCTCTTCGGCCTGCTCTCCGTCCACCTCAGTCTGTTCACCGGCGGGCGGCAGGCGCTGCTGCCGCGCTGGGACGTGGCCGCCTTCGGGCGGCTGGCCGGGGCCGGCGGCGCGAGCGTGCTGTTCGCCGTGCCCGCGCAGTTGCGTGACCTGGTGCGGGCGGGCGACGTCGTCTCGAGCACCCTGCGGGAGGTCAGGACCGGCGGCGCGGCCGTGCCCGCCGAACTGGTCACCCGGATCCGCGAGGTGCTCGGTGCGCGAACGGTCGTGCAGTGGGGCATGTCCGAGCTGGGCGCGGGCACCGTCACCGGACCGGATGACCCGCCCGAGGTGGCGGCCGGCAGCATCGGCCGGCCGCTCCCCGGCGCCCGGGCCCGAGTGGCCGGACCGGACGGCACACCGTGCGGCGACGGGGAGACCGGTGAACTCCAGTACCGCGGCCCGTCCTTGTTCCGCGGCTACCTCGACGATCCGCAGGCCACCCGCGCGGCCTTCACCCCGGACGGCTGGCTGCGCACCGGCGACCGCGCCCGGCGCGACCCGGACGGCACCTTCGGCTACCGGGGCCGGCACGCCGAGCTGATCAACGTGGGCGGGCTGAAGTTCACCGCCTCGGAGGTCGAGACGGTGCTCGGCGGCCTGCCCCAGCCGCAGGCGCTCGCGGTGGCCGCCCGGCCCGACGACCGGCTCGGCGAGTACCCGGTGCTGCTGGCCGAGCTCCGCGCCGGGTGCACGTTGGAACTCGCGCAGGTGCACGCCTGGTTGGCCGGCGCCGGGGTCGCCCCGTACAAGTGGCCGTTGGAGCTGCTGATCGTCGACCGGATCCCGGTGACGCCGACCGGCAAGGTGGCGCGGGGGCGGCTCGCCCCACTGCTGGAGGGCGGTGCGCCGGCGCGCCCCGCTCCGCCTGCTTCGGCGAGCCTGGACGCCGTGCTCGCGATGGTCGAGGCCGAGGTCGCCGCAGTCACCGGGCGGCCGGCCGAGGGTGTGCCACCGGCGGACGGCGGGGCCGGCCCGCGAACGCCGTTCCGGGAGCTGGGCCTGGACTCCGCCGGCGCTGTCCGGCTAGCGGCGCGGCTCGCCGACCTGACCGGACGGCCGCTGCCGAGCACCGCGGCGTTCGACCACCCGTCCCCTCGGGAGCTGGCCCGGCACATCCTCGCGGCGGCCGGACCCGACCCGTCCCCGGCCTCCTCCGTCTCCCCGGCAAGATCCGTAAGAGAGGCCCCAGGCCCGGAGTCCGGCGCTGATCCGGTCGTGATCACCGGTATCGGCTGCCGCTTCCCCGGCGGGGTCGACTCACCCGAGGACCTCTGGCGGCTGCTCGCCGAGGGCCGGGAGACGGTCGGCGGCTTCCCCACGGACCGGGGCTGGGACCTCGACCGGCTCCACCACCCGGAGCCGGGCAGGGCAGGTCGCACCACCGCGCGCGGCGGCAGCTTCCTCGCCGACGCCGGCGCCTTCGACGCCGCCTTCTTCGGCATCTCGCCACGCGAGGCGCTGGGCATGGACCCGCAGCAGCGCCTGCTGCTCGAAACCGGCTGGGAGGCGCTGGAGCGGGCGGGGATCGACCCCGCGACCCTGCGCGGCACGGCGGCCGGGGTGTACCTGGGCCTGATGGCCGCCGACTACGCGCCGCGGCTGACCGAGGCACCCGAGCTCTACGACGGCCAACTGCTCACCGGCAACGCTTCGAGCGTGGCGTCCGGGCGGCTCGCCTACCTGCTCGGGCTGACCGGGCCGGCCCTCACCGTGGACACCGCCTGCTCCTCCTCCCTGGTCGCCCTCCATCTCGCCGTCCAGGCGCTGCGCCGTGGCGAGGTGGACCTCGCCATCACCGGCGGGGCGACGGTGATGGCCACCGCGGCCTCCTTCGTCGACTTCGCCCGGCAGCGGGCGCTGGCCTCCGACGGGCGGTGCAAGGCCTTCGCCGCCGACGCCGACGGCGCGGGCTGGGGGGAGGGGGCCGCGGTGCTGGTCCTGGAGCGGCTCTCGGACGCCCGCGCGCACGGCCACCCGGTGCTCGCGGTGGTCGCCGGGTCCGCGGTGAACCAGGACGGTGCCAGCAACGGGCTCACCGCACCCAGCGGGCCCGCCCAGCAGCAGGTGATCCAGCTGGCCCTGGCCGACGCGGGTCTGACGCCGGATCAGATCGATGTCGTGGAGGCGCACGGTACCGGCACTCCGCTGGGCGACCGGGTCGAGGCGGGCGCGCTGACCGCCGTGTTCGGTCCGGACCGGGCACCCGAACGCCCGCTGCGGCTCGGGTCGGTGAAGTCGAATCTCGGCCACACCCAGGCGGCGGCCGGGGCCGCGGGGCTGATCAAGATGGTGCTCGCGCTGCGGCACGAGCTGCTGCCCCGCACCCTTCACGTCGACGGGGCCGCCCTGCCGACCGACCCGTCGGCCGGCGAAGTGACCCGGGCCGTGAGGCTGCTGCACGCGGCGCGGCCCTGGCCCGGCTCGGTCCGGCCGCGGCGCGCCGGGATCTCGGCCTTCGGGATCAGCGGGACCAACGCCCACGTGATCCTCGCCGAGCCGCCTGCGCCGTCGAGTCCGCCTGCGCCTGCGCCGGCGGTGTCGGGGGCGCGGGCGGGCCGGCCGGTGCCCTGGGTCCTGTCGGCGCGCAGCCCCGAGGCGCTGCGCGCGGCGGCGGTGCGGCTCGCCGCGGCCATCGGGACGGATCCGGCCCCCGCTCCGGCCGCGGTCGGGGCCGCTCTGGTCCGGTCGCGGCCCTGCTACGAGCACCAGGCTGTCGTCGTCGGGCGGGAGCGGGACGGCCTGCGGGCCGGGCTGGCCGCTGTCGCGTCAGGGCACTGGTCGGCGGACGTGGTCCAGGTCCGCAGCGCGGGGGAGGGACGCAGTGCGGGAGAGACAGGCGGCGCGGGAGAGGGCCGGACGGTCTTCGTGTTCCCCGGCCAGGGCGCGCAGTGGCCCGGCATGGCCGCCGACCTGCTGGACGCCTTCCCGGCCTTCGCCCACTCCATCGCGCAGTGCGAGCGGGCGTTCGCGCCGCACGTCGACTTCTCGCTCGGGGCGGTGCTGCGCGCCGAACCCGACGCGCCCCCGCTGACGCGCGACGACGTCGCCCAGCCGGCGCTCTTCGCCGTGATGGTCTCGCTCGCCGCGCTCTGGCGCTCCTTCGGCGTCCACCCGGACGCGGTGGTGGGGCACAGCCAGGGCGAGATCGCCGCCGCCCACGTGTCCGGCGCGCTCACGCTGGCGGACGCGGCCCGGGTGGTGGCGGTCCGCGCGCGGGCGGTGCGGCGGTTGGCGCCCGGCCGGATGGCGGCGGTGGGCCTGCCCGCCCGGGAGGTCGGCGGCCTGCTGGCCCGGCGCCCCGGTCTGGCGGTGGCGGCGGAGAACTCGCCACGGTCCACCGTGATCGCCGGCGGCGTCGAGGACGTCGAGGAGTTGGTCGCCGAGCTCACCGGGCGGGGCGTCCCGGCCCGGGTGCTGCCGGTCGGGTACGCCTCGCACTCCGCGGCGGTCGAAGAGTTGGCGGCGGAGTTGGCCGGGAGCCTGGCCGGCATCGTCGCCCGCCCGGGCAGCGTGCCGTTCTTCTCCACGGTCGGGGCGCTCGAACCGCTCGGGCCGGTCGGCGCGTTCGAACCGGGCCCGCTGGACACCACCCGCCTGGACGCCGAGTACTGGTACCGCAACCTGCGGCAGCCGGTCCGGCTGCACGATACGGTCCGGGCCCTGCTGGAACGGGGCCACCGCAGGTTCGTCGAGATCAGCCCGCACCCGGTGCTGGTCCAGGCCGTCGAGGAGACGGCGGAGGCCGCCGGTATCACCGCGGCGGCGGTCGCCACCCTGCGCCGGGCGGCGGACGGCCCGCACCGGTTCCTGCTGTCGGCGGCGGAAGCGCAGCTCAGCGGCGTACCGGTCGACTGGGAGGCCGCGTTCACCGGGGTGGAGCACGGCCATGTCGACTTGCCGACCTATCCGTTCCAGCGGCAGCGCTACTGGCTGACGGTCGATCGGTCCACCGGCCGGCCCGGGCCCGCACCCGAAGTGCCCGGCGCCGAGACACCGCACGCGGCGGAGTCTGAGCCGGATGTGCTGGCCGTGGTGCTGGCCCACACGGCCGCCGTGCTCGGCCACCCCGAGGGGGCCAGGCTGCCTGCTGACGTCGCCTTCCAGGAGCTGGGTGCGGGGTCGATGGCCGCCGTCGAACTCCGCGTTCGGCTGGGCGGTGAGCTCGGTCTGGCGCTGTCGGCCACCGCCCTCCTCGACCACCCGACGCCCCGGCGGCTCGCCGCCCACCTGGTGGAGCGGCGCCACCGGCCCGCCGCCACAGCCTCCGCCGCCGCCACAGCCTCCGCCGGCGCCACACCCTCCACCGGCGCGCCGCTCGACGGCGAACTGCCTGACGGCCTGGATGCCCTGTACCGCCACGCCTGCCGCAGCGGCCTCGGTACGGTCGCCGCCGACCTGCTGCGGACCGTTTCGCGGCTGCGGCCGTCCTTCGCCGGCGACGTGGCGGCCGAGCACGCACCGGTCGCCGTCCGCCTGTCCGGTCAGGCGGCCGGGCGGATGGGCGGTCAGGCGGCTGGGCCGGAGCGACGGGCGCCCGTGCTGCTCTGCCTGCCGTCGGTGCTGCCCACCGGAGGTCCGCACGAGTACACGGAGCTGGCCCGCCATCTCGGCGCGTGGGAGACGGCGGTGCTCCCACAACCTGGTTTCCTCCCTGGAGAGTTGGTGCCGCAGGACCTGGCTGCGCTGATCGCCGCCCATGCCGAGGGTGCGCTGCGGCACGCCGGCGCCGCGCCCGTCCTGCTGTGCGGCCACTCCTCGGGTGGGCTCATCGCCCAGGCGCTCGCGCAGCATCTGGAGCGACTCGGGCGGCCGGCGGCCGGTCTCGTGCTGCTCGACACGCCCTGGCCGGACCGGGGCTTCCAGGCCGACACCCTGCCCGCCGTCCTGGCCCTGCTGGCCGACCGGCCCGGCGCGCTCGCCGCCGAGCCCGTCAACCCGACCCGGCTGACCGCGACCGGCGCCTACCTGCGGCTGCTGGACGGCCGCACCCCTGGCGCGGTGTCCACGCCGACCCTGCTGGTCCGGGCCGAACGGCCGTTGGACGGAGTCGGCGCCCTCACCCCGTGGGCACTTCCGCATGCCCGAGCCGACGTCCCGGGCGACCACTTCACCATGCTGACCGAGCACGCGGCCCTGGTGGCCCGGGAGATCGACTCCTGGGCCGCCGCCGGGCCGCCGGCTGGTCCCACCCTCCCCGAGGAGCCCGCCCCGTGAGCACCGACCTCGACCGCGACGCCGCTGATCGTCACGCCGCTGATCGTCACGCCGCTGACCGCGACGCCGCTGACCGTGACGCCCTGGCCGGCGCGATCCTGCGGGCCGGCGCCGGCCGCCCCGACGTCTCGCCCTATCCGGCGCTGCGCCGCATCACCGCCGAACTCGGCGGCGGCGAAGCCCTGCTGGCCACCGACCAAGCCACGCTGAGGGCGCTGCTCGAAGTCACCGCCGCCGCCGATCCCCGGCTGTTCCACGTGATGTTCCTGCACCACTGCATGACCATCGGTGCCGCGCTGGACTACGGCGCGCTCGCCGCCGACGTCGCCGAGCTCGCCCAGGGCCGCTCGATCGGTGCGGCCTTGATGACGGAGCTGGGCCGGGGCAACAGCAGCGCCGGCATCCGGACCGAAGCCGTCCTGGACCGGGCGAGCGGCGAGTTCGTGCTGCACACGCCGGTGGCCGGGGCGGCCAAGTACCCGCCCAACGTGGGGGAACAGGGGCTCTCCCGGCTCGCGGTGGTGAGCGCCCGGCTGCGGGTGGACGGCACTGATCGGGGTGTCTTCCTCTTCCTGGTGGCGCTCAGGGACGAGGACGGGCCGGCGGCCGGGGTGACCATCGGGCGCCGCCCGCCCACCGCGCTGCTGCCGCTGGACTACGCCACCGTGCGGTTCGACGGCGTCCGGGTGCCCGGCCACCGCTGGCTGGCCGACGGCGCCGGCTTCGAGGCCGACGGCGGCTTCCACGATCCGACCGGCGGGCCGGAGCAGCGCACCCGCCGCAGTCTGGCGATGAGCCGTTTCGCCTGGGGCGCGGTCACCGCCGGGCTCGCCGCGGCCGCCCGGGCGGCCGTTGCCATCTCCCTGTCACACGCCCTGCGGCGAGTCACCACCGACCGAGCGGCCGGTGACCGGCCGGCCCTCGAACTCCTGCACCAACAACGGCTGTTGTTCGGTGCGGCCGCTGCCGCGCAGACGGCCACCGTGCTGGCTCGCCGGGCGACGGCGGCCTGCTGGCGGATCCCCCCGGGTGGTGGCCGGGGCAGCGGCCCGCCGGCCGAGGTGATGCGCGGACTCGCGCTGACCAAGGCGGGCGTCGACCGGCTCGCCGACCAGGCGGTGGCCCGCTGTCGCTCGGCGGCCGGTGCGCTCGGCTTCTTCTCGGAGAACCGGTTGATCGAGTATCAGGCGTTGACCATGGCTTTCCACTCGGCGGGCGGCGACAACCGGCTGATCCTGCTGGACGCCGCCCGGGCCATGGCCGAATCGCTCGCCTACCGTCCGCCGGCCGAGAACGAGGCCGAGGAGGAGGAATTCTGTGCCCTCTTCCGGGCTCGCGAGCGTTTGCTGCACGCCCAGTTGACGGACCGTCTGAGGGCCTGGGAGGACGCGGGTGTGGCGCCCTCCCAGGCCTGGGACGACCACTCGGGCCTGGCGCTGCTCTTCGCCGAGGCCCACCTGGCCCGCACCACCGCCGAGACCCTGGAAACCGAGGCCTTGGAGGCCGCCGAGGCCCCGGCTGGAGCGTTGCTGCGCGACCTCGGCCGGTTCGGCGCGCTGGAGGAGGTCTCCGTGAACGTCGGCTGGTTCCTGATCGAGGGACTGCTGACCCCCGCTCAGGCCCGAGCCCTGCCGGACCGGCTCGACGCGCTGTGTCGGCGCCTGCTGCCCCGAGTCGACGAACTGGTCGAGTTGATGGCGACACCCCGAGCCGCCCTGCTGGGTCCGCTCGCCGCGCCGGACTACGTCGAGGCGTTGACCTGACCCCTGACCCCTGACTCCTGACGCCTGCCCCCTGACACCCGGAACCCGACGCCTGAGCCGGTCCACCGTGCACCAACGTGGCGTAGTCCAGCCCGTGTAGCCGCCAGAGGCTGAGATCCGGGCAATCTCTTCGTAGTCTCTCGATATCGGAACGTTTGACGTCGAATCGGGGGCGAACGTAGGGGACCGTGTGCCGACCCGTGTCGGCCAGGCCTGCGCGCGCCGACGTGCTCCGGAGCGGTGGGGGCGGCTTTCGCCTGCCCGTCGCCGCTTCACATTCCACTGACTGGGGAACCTTCATGACCACCGTCAACAAGCTCGTTCAGGTCGCCGGGATCATCGATGCCGACGAGGCCGAGATGGTCATCGGTGAGGGGGCGGACTGGATCGGCTTCGCGCTGCGCCTGCCGTCCGGCCGGGATGACATCGCCGAGCAGGATGCCGCCCTGATCATCAAGGGACTCGAGGCTCCGCACGCGGGCGTGCTGATCAGCTATCTGACGGATGCTCAGGAGGTCAGCGACTTCTGCTCCGAGCTCGGCGTCGTCGCGGTCCAGCTGCACGGTGAGGTGGCGACCGAGCAGTTGCGCCGGCTCAAGGAGCTGCGTCCCGAGCTGTTCGTGCTGAAGTCGCTGGTGGTCAAGGCGGACAACCTCGACGAGCTGCTCCAACTCGTCGACGACACCCACCCGTTCGTCGACATGTACATCACGGACACCTTCGACCCGAAGACCGGCGCCAAGGGCGCCACTGGCCTGACTCACGACTGGAACGTCTCCGCCGAACTGGTCCGCCGCTCCCCGAAGCCGCTGATGCTGGCGGGCGGCCTGAACCCCGAGAACGTCGCCGACGCGATCCGCGCCGTCCGGCCCGCCGCCATCGATGCCCACACCGGGCTCGAGGGCCCGGACGGCCGCAAGGACCGTGCCAAGGTCGTCAAGTTCATCGCGCAGGCGCGCGGTGCCTTCGACGAGATCGGCTGATCCGCTCGGTGTTCCGTCAAGTCGCGATCTCGACCACCGAGGAGGTAGAGCCGTGAGCGCCGAACAGCACGTCCATCTGCTCCCGCAGACGAACGAGCTCCGCGTCATGCATACGATCATCCGCGACAGGGAGTGCACGCAGGAGGACTTCCGGTTCTACTCGCGGCGCATCATCCGCCATCTGCTCGAAGCCGGGATGGACCTGCTGCCGTTCGAGCAGCGGGAGGTCACCACCCCGGCGGGCGCCACGTACCCGGGGCTGGAGTTCGGGACCAAGGTGTGCGCGGTGCCGGTGATCCGGGCCGGCGAGGCGATGGAAGGCGAACTGCTGGAGGTCGAACGGGGCATCCGGATCGGCAAGATCCTCATCCAGCGTGACAAGCGGACCAAGTTGCCGCGGCTGTACTACAAGGAGCTGCCCGACGACATCGCCGAGGGCCATGTGCTGCTGCTGGAGCCGATGTTGGCCACCGGCGGCTCGGCGCTGGCGGCCATCGACGTGCTGCTGGAGGCGGGCGTGCGGGAGGAGAAGATCATCATGATCAACTTCCTCTCCTCACCCGAGGGGCTGCGACGGGTCCTCGTCGAGCGGCCCGGGGTGCAGCTCGTCACCAGCGCGATCGAGGACCGGCTCAACGAGCACGCGTTCATGATCCCCGGAATCGGTGACTTCGGTGACCGGTTCTTCGGCACCACGGATTCCGGAGCCGTGAAATGAGCAATCAGCTGAGCAGTCAGCGTCTCGCGACCACCTCCGCCGTCACCGCGCTCGCCCCCCTCGTCTGGGGGTCGACCTACCTGATCACCACCGAGTTCCTGCCGTCCGACAAGCCGCTGCTGGCCTCCACCCTGCGCGCCCTGCCGGCCGGGCTGATCCTGCTGGGGTTCACCCGGGTGCTGCCCAAGGGCATCTGGTGGTGGCGGGCGGTGGTGCTCGGCGTGCTGAACATCGGCGCGTTCTTCTACTTCCTCTTCCTGGCCGCCTACCACCTGCCCGGCGGGGTGGCGGCGCTGGTGATGAGCATCCAGCCGATGATCGTGCTGCTGCTCGGCGCCGTGCTGCTGCGCGAGAAGATCCTGCCCCAGCACATCGTCTCCTGCGTGCTGGGCGCGGTCGGGGTCGCGCTGCTGGTGCTCGAACCGAAGGCCGGCCTGGACGGCATCGGGGTGGTGGCCGGTCTGCTCGGCGCGCTCTGCATGGCCTCCGGCATCGTGCTGGTCAAGCGCTGGGGCCGGCCCGAGGGCGTCACCGTGCTGACCTTCACCGGCTGGCAGCTCACCGTCGGCGGTGTCCTGCTGCTGCCGATCACCCTGGCCACCGAGACCCTGCCCGACCACCTCAGCTGGAAGAACATCGGCGGCTTCGCCTACCTGGGCATCATCGGGGCGCTGATCGCCTACGCCCTCTGGTTCCGCGGCCTGGCCCGACTGCCCGCGCTGGCGGCCTCGTTCCTCTCCTTCGCCTCGCCGCTGTGCGCGACCGTCCTCGGGTACCTGTTCCTGCACCAGTCGCTGCGCCCGCTCCAACTGCTCGGCGGGGTCGCCGTGATCGGCGCGGTGGTCATCGCCCAGCCCCGCCGTGGCCGGGCCGCGCGGTCCGGCGCGCCGCAGCCCGCAACGGAGCCCGCAGCACAGCCCGCGCCGCTCCAGCAGAGTCCCACGGGCGGCACCACCACCCCACCCGTTCCGACTGAGGGAATCCGATGAGCACCACCATCGCGATCGTCTACAGCGAAGAGGTCCGCGAGGCGCTGCACGAGCGCCGCCCGGTGGTGGCGTTGGAGTCCAACGTCATCACGCACGGCCTGAAGTACCCGCACAACGCCGAGACCGCGCAGCAGGTCGAGGCCGCCGTCCGGAAGGGCGGCGCGGTCCCGGCGACGATCTGCATCGAGGACGGCGCGATCCGGGTCGGCATGACCGGCCCCGACATCGAGCGGTTCGCCTCCCAGGCCGGGATCCCCAAGGTCTCCAGCCGCGACCTGCCCGTGGTGCTGGCCGGCGGTGGCCGCGGCGCAACCACCGTCGCCTCCTCGCTCGTCGCCGCCGAGCTGGCCGGCATCCCGTTCTTCTCCTCCGCCGGGCTCGGCGGGGTGCACCGGGGAGCGGAGACCACCATGGACATCTCCTCGGACCTGATCCAGCTCACCCGCTCGAAGGTCGCGGTGGTCTGCGCGGGCGCGAAGATGATCCTCGACCTGAAGCTGACGATGGAGTACCTGGAGACCCAGTGCGTGCCGGTGATCTCCTACGGGTCGGATGACTTCCCCGCGTTCTACTGCGCGTCCAGCGGCATCCGCTCACCCCACCGGATCGACGACGAGGACCAGATCGCCAAGGTGGTCGGCACCCACTGGGCCGCCGGGCACCCCGGTGGCGTGGTGATCACCGCGCCGCCGCGCGACGAGGACGCGGTCGACCCGGCCGTGGCCGAGGCGGCCATCGACGACGCGCTCGCCCAGGCCGAGCGGGACGGCGTCACCGGCCAGGGCCTGACGAAGTACCTGATGCACGCGGTCGACCGGGCCACCGGCGGCCGCACCGCGCAGGCCAACATGGCGGTCCTCATCTCGACGGCCGAGGTCGGCGGGCGGCTGGCCGCCGCCTACACCCGCCACCTGTCCGACCAGTCCTGAGCCACTGGTCCCCGCCCCGACCCACCGTTTCCTGACCCACTGTTCGAGAAGGCGTACTCAGATGACCTCGCTGTTCGATTCCGCCACCTTCGGCAAGATCGCCCTGAAGAACCGGCTCGTGATGGCGCCGATGTCCCGCAACCGGGCCACGCCGCACGGCAACGCCACCGAGCTGATGGCCGAGTACTACAGCCAGCGCGCCTCGGCCGGCCTGATCATCACCGAGGGCATCCAGCCCTCCCAGGTCGGCCAGGGCTACCTCAACTCGCCCGGCCTGCACGACCCCGAGCAGGTGCGCAGCTGGCGGGCCGTCACCGATGCCGTGCACGCCAAGGGCGGCCGGATCGTGGCCCAGCTCATGCACGCCGGCCGGATCGGCCACCCCTCGCTGTACGAGAGCGCGCACCAGTCCGTCGCCCCGTCCGCGATCGCCGCCGGCGGCCAGAACTACACCCCGGACGGCCCGCAGGACTACCCGGTGCCGCGCGAGCTGACCCTCGCCGAGATCACCGCCACCATCGAGGACTTCGTGACCGCCGCCCGCAACGCCGTCGAGGCCGGGTTCGACGGCGTGGAACTGCACGCGGGCAACGGGTTCCTGCCGCACCAGTTCCTCGCCGAGAACACCAACCGGCGCACCGACGGCTACGGCGGTTCGATCACCAACCGGATCCGCTTCACCGTCGAGGCCACCGAGGCCGTCGTCGCCGCGATCGGCAACGAGCGCACCAGCATCCGGGTCTCGCCGGCCAACCCCTACAACGACATCGCCGAGGGCGACACCGAGGCGCTGTACGCCGCGCTGATCCCGGCCCTGCCGGAGCTGGCCTTCCTGGAGGTCTGCGAGATCGTCAACCGCCCGGCCACCCGCGAGATCCGGGTCCTGTGGCAGGGCAACATGATCGTGAACCCGCACGCCACGCCGGACTCGTTCCCCGCGACGGCGAAGACCGCCCAGCAGGTGCTCGACGAGGGCCTGGCCGACGCCGTGTCGCTGGGTGCCCTCTTCCTGGCCAACCCCGACCTGCCCGCCCGGATCGAGGCCGACGGCCCCTACAACGCGGCCGACGAGTCGACCTTCTACGGCGGCGACCAGCACGGCTACACCGACTACCCCGTGCTCGGCCGGTGACGTCGGCCGCCCGGGGTACCGAGCGCGACGTCCGGGAGATCTTCGCGCTGTAGCACCGACGACGCGCCGCCCCGGGTACCGATCCAGGTGCCCGGGGCCGCGTGCGTCCTCGGGCTTCACGGAAGCAGCACGACCTTGCCCCGGACGGTGTGCGACTCCGCCAGCCGCATCGCCGCGCCTACCTCGGCGAGCGGGAAGCGGGCGCCGATCTCGGCGGTCAGGGTGCCGTCGGCGAGCAGGCCGAGGACCGTGCTCAGGTCCTGGCGCAGGTGGGCGCGGAAGCGGGCCGCGTGCATCCGGTGGCCGCTCCAGACGTGGTAGAAGGTGGCGCGGCGTCCCTTGTTGGGCAGCATGGTCCAGGCGGCCAGCCGGGCGAGCAGTGCGATGAACCGGGGAGCCAGCGCGCCGGTGCCCTTGGTCGCGGAGGCGATGGCGTAGCTGACCAAGGTGCCCCCGGGAGCCAGCAGTTGCCAGGAACGGTGCAGGGTGGCCCCGCCGATGTTGTCGAACACCGCGTCCACCCCGCCCGGGGCGAGCTCCCGCACCCGGGCGACCAGGGCGTCGGGGTCGGCGTAGTCGACCGGTTCGACGCCGAGGGCGCGCAGCGCGTCGTGGTGGCGCGGCGAGGCGGCGCCGATCACCCGCACCCCGGCGTGGCGGGCGAGTTGGACGAGCACCGTGCCGACCCCGCCGTTGGCGCCGTGCACCAGAACGGTCTGGCCGCGCCGGACCCGGGCCTTGCGGTGCAGCAACCCCCACGCGGTCAGGCCGTTGACGACGACGGTCTCGGCCTCGGCCGGTCCCACCCCGGCCGGCACGGGGACCAGGGTGTTGGCGGCCAGCACCGCGTGCGAGGTCCATCCGCCGGTCTTGGTGAGCGCGGCCACCCGGGTGCCGAGGAGGGCGGCGTCGACGCCAGGTCCAACCGCGGCGACCGTCCCGACCAGGTCGTAGCCCGGCACGAAGGGGAACTTCGGCTGTCCCGGATACCGACCCCGGCGCATCCCCTGCTCGGCGAAGGAGACCCCGCTCGCCTCCACGCGGATCAGTGCCTGCCCCGCGGCGGCGGTCGGTATCGGCCGCCGGCGGACGATCAGCCCGTCCGGTTCGACCAGTCCTGGCAGCACGATCTCGACGGCGGTGTCGGTCTCGCGGCTCGCCGCCTGCGCCGCCTGCGCCGCCTGCGCGGCCTGTGCGGCCTGCGCGGCGTTCTCGGCCTGTTGGGTCTGCTTGCTGTTCACGGCCCACGCTCCTTGTTGGTGATCGGTACTTTGCTATGCTCTATAGAAAAGTTAATACCCATCACAGTATGGAGCAGCCGTTACGATGTCAAGGCAATCGCAGAGTGAACGGGTGACGCAGATGGTGGCAGGGGAGGCTCGGCCGAGTCGGCGCGAGCAGCGGCGCGAGCAGACGCTGCAGGAGATCAAGGCGTTGGCGATGGAGCAGATCGCGGCCGGCGGCCCCGACGCGGTCTCGCTCAACGGCATCGCCCGCACCATGGCCATGTCGCCGGCGGCCATCTATCGCTATTTCGACAACCGCGACGCCCTGCTGGCCGACCTCGTGGTCGAGGTGTACGACGCGCTGGCCGACGAGATCGAGGCCGCCGGTCGCCCCTTCGGCACCCCGGTCCAGCGATTCACCGCGGTGGCACAGGCTTGCCGGTCCTGGGCACTGGAGCACCCGAACGCCTACCGGCTGATCTTCCAGACCACCAGCGGATCGGGCCAGGACCTCGCCCCCGACCGCACCATCCCCGCGGCCTCGCGCAGCATGGTCGCCCTGCTGAGCGCCCTCGCCCCGCTCGCCGGCGCCACGGCCGACGGCCCGGCCCAGGGCCTCGACGACCACCACCTGGCCGACCAGATCCGCGCCTGGGCCGCACGCACCGCCCTGCCCGACCTCCCCCAGCGGGTGCTCGCCCTGGGTCTGTTCTGCTGGACCAGGCTGCACGGAGTGATCAGCCTGGAGCTGGGCCACCACCTGGCCTCCACCGGCGTCGACCCCGCCCTGCTCTACCAGGCGGAGGTCGACGGCCTCATCCACCAGGCGCAGCACCCGCACCCGGGCGAGCTCGGGCAGCCCGGCGACTCACGGGCGTAGCGGGAGTGGTCGGCCGTAGGTGGAGGCCGACTCCGCCCTCCAGCAAGAGTGTTGCCCCAGTGGGCCCCTGTGGTCGAGATCGGGTCGGCGCCCGCCGGGCGGTGAGCCCGGTCGGGGCGCCGATGGTTCAACTCCGCGCAGCGGCCTCGCCGGTGAAGGCGGCAGCCATGCGCAGCCAGGGCGCGGCCTCGGCGGCGCGGCCCTGGCGCTCCAGGGTGCGGCCCAGCATCAGGTGGGCGTAGTGCTCGACGGGGTCGCGCGCGATCACCTCGCGCAACTGCTCCTCGGCGCGCCGCAGTTGCGCCGAGTGGTAGTAGGCGCGGGCCAGCAGCAGCCGGGGGGCGACCTGCTCGGGGACCCGCTCGACGATGGTGGCGAGCAGGCGCGCCGCCTCGGTGTAGTCCTTGGCGTCGAAGAACAGCTCCGCCCGTCCCCAGCGCTCGGTGACGGTCTCCGTGCGGGTCGAGCCGTTCTCGCCGTCGAACGGCGGCAGCTCGGGGGTCCAGGCGTTGAAGTGGACGGTCACGAGAACTCCTCCCGGTGTGGTGCCAGGGTGTCGGCTGCTGCCTCGCCCTCGGGTGGTTGAACCATCAACTTCACCGTCTGATTCCCCACGGTCAGCCGCCCGATATCCCGTGTCCGCGAACTGCTCTCGATGTGCGGAGTCGAGGGCCTCGTGCTCTTCAAGAAGCAGCGGCACTGATGCAACTCACCCTTCCCGCGAGGATGACGCGTCGTTCGCTGCCGACCTCAGGGGCCCCAAGGGCCACGGACGGAAACGGAGTGATCACGTTCGGTCAGGTTCTGTGTGATGGAGTCTGTGCGGAGGAATCGCGCCTCACAAGACCGGCTGGGACTCCTGGGTCCCGTTCCGGCCATCAGGTCGTCCGGCCCGGATCCTTCGTCCGCCGGCCGGGCCCGCCCGCCGGCCCGTCCGGCTCGCCGGGCGGTGTCTGTGCAGGCTGGCGCGGCATATGCCAGCCGGTAGTCGCCAGGGACGGCGGGGTGCTGCCGCCTGGCACCACGAGGCGATCCGCTTCTCGTCGCGCATGCTGGTGGGGGAGGGGTCGGCCTGGGGCGCTGCCCCCTTGTCGCGAGGAGAGCCGAGATGGACGACACGTACACCCGCTGGGCCACGCGAGCGGCCGCCACCTGCGGCGCCGTCGCCGCCGCGGCGGGAGCCTGGGCCGCCGTTGCCGGTGCCGTCGCCGCGACGGCGGGTGCGAAAGCCGCGCGGGCCGGGCTGCGGCACGCCCGGAGCCGGGGCCGCTGACCGGTAGTCAATGACCTTGCCGGACCAGGACCGGACCAGGACCGGACGGTAGGGCTAGCACCACCCTGCCCCGGGGGCTGCCCCCGGCGGCTTCGGGGTGGTGCCGTCATGGTCGTCGAAGGTGCCGCGTCCGTACGTTTCATGGGGTCAGCGCAGGTCACTGCGGGGGACGACGACCGGCCGGAGACGCCATGCCACACGCCAGCACGACCCTGACCAGTACCACTCCGACCAGCACCACTCCGACCAGCACTGCCGAACCCCGTGCGGGCAGCGACTTCGCACCCCTGCTGCGGGCGGTCCGGGAGCAGGGTCTGCTCGACCGCCGGATCGGCTGGTACGCGGCCGGCACCACGGCGAACCTGCTGGCCCTGGCCGGCACGGTCGCGGCCATGGTGCTCGTCGGCGACTCCTGGTGGACCGTGCTGCTCGCCGTGCCGCTGGCCGTCCTGTGGGCGCGCACCGCCTTCTTCGGGCACGACGCGGGCCACGCCCAGATCACCCGTGGCAAGCGGGCCGGTCGAGCCGTCGGCCTGCTGCACAGCAACCTGCTGCTCGGGCTGAGCTACGGCTGGTGGAACGACAAGCACAACCGTCACCACGCCAACCCCAACCATGTCGACAAGGACCCGGACGTGGGCGTCGGCGCGCTCGTCTGGACCCAGCAGCAGGCCGAGCAGCGCGCGGGCTTCGCCCGCTGGCTCACCCGCAACCAGGCCCGGCTGTTCCTGCCGATGCTGCTGCTGGAGGGCATCGCGCTGAAGGTGTACGGGTTCCAGGACCTCAAGCGCCAGGCGCCGCGCGAACGCGCCGTCGAGGGGCTGCTCCTGGTGGCCCACCTGGTCGGCTACGCGGCGCTGCTGCTGAGCGTGCTCTCCCCGGGCCGGGCCCTGGTCTTCGCCCTGGTGCACCATGCCCTGTTCGGCCTGCACCTCGGCCTCACCTTCGCCCCGAACCACAAGGGCATGGAGATGCCCGACCCGGACGGCGAAGGCTGGGGCCACCTGCGCCGCCAGGTGCTCACCTCCCGCAACGTGCGCGGCGGCCTGGTCACCGACTGGGCGCTCGGCGGCCTCAACTACCAGATCGAGCACCACCTGTTCCCCAACATGCCGCGGCCCCACCTGCGGCTCGCCCAGCCTCTGGTCCGGGCCCACTGCGCGGCGGTCGGGATCCCGTACGCCGAGACGTCACTGCTCGACTCCTACCGGCAGGCGTTTCGCCACATGCACGAGGTGGGCGCACCGCTGCGGTCGGCGCAGTAGCGGTGATCAGAACGGTGCCGGCGGGCATCGGCCCGGATCCTTGACGCGGCCATGCGGCACCAGTTCAATCAAGCCTTGAACCAGGCGGCGAAGGAACGGTGCTTCGCGTTCACGTTCTGGATGCGAAGTCCGCTGCCCCAGCTGCCGACTGACGGTCCATCAGTTCGACTCTCTGCCCTGCGGCCGGCTGGAGGACCCACCATGCCCCGATACGGATCCCGCGCCCGAAGGAGGCTGCCGGCAGCTGCCGTCGCGCTCGCCGCGACCGCGCTGCTGCTCGGCGGCAGCACGGCCTCACACGCCGCGCAGGCCGCGCACACCACGGCCAAACCCGGCCCGGGCTTCCCGGCGCAGTACGCCGCACCCTACGTCGAGACGTGGAACGCCCCCTCGGCCATGACCGCCGTCCAGTCGGCCACCGGTCTGAAGTACTTCACGCTGGCCTTCGTCCTCAGCGACGGCAGCTGCAACGCCACCTTCAACGGCGACGACGCCGTCGACGACGCGAGCTGGACCGGCGCCATCAACAGCCTGCGCGCCGCCGGCGGCGATGTCATCGCCTCCTTCGGCGGGGCGGCCGGCACCGAGTTGGCCCAGGCGTGTCCCGACGTCCCCTCGCTCCAGGCCCAGTACGAGCAGGTGATCGACACGCTCAACCTGACCAGGATCGACCTGGACATCGAGGGCGCCGCGCTGGACGACACCGACGCCAACGACCGGCGCGACCAGGCCCTGGCCAACCTCCAGCAGCAGTACGCCGCGGACGGCCGGACGCTGGACGTGGACTACACCCTGCCGGTGAACCCGAACGGCCTGAGCGCCAACGCGCTGAGCCTGCTGGGCAACGCCCGGAGCGAGGGCCTGAACGTCAATCTGGTCAACATCATGACCATGGACTACGGCGACTCGCTGGACATGGGGCAGGCCGCCACCGGCGCCGCGAGCGCGCTGCACGACCAGCTCGGCCGGATCTGGAGCGCCAAGACTTCCGCCCAGCTCTGGGCGATGGAGGGCAACACGCCGATGATCGGGGTCAACGACGCCACCAACGAGGTCTTCAGCGCCGACGACGCCACCACCCTGGAGAGGTTCGCGGCGGCCAACGGCATCCAGGAGCTGTCGTTCTGGGCACTCGGCCGCGACCAGGCCTGCGCGAGCACCGGCACCCTCTCCGACGCCTGCAGCGGCACCGCGCAGCGCCCGTACCAGTTCTCCGGCACCTTCAACGCCGTGACCGGTGCCGGCGGTACGGGCGCCGCCGGCACCGTCAACCATCCCTGGCAGCTGCCCGGTTGACCCCTTGCGGCACCGACCGCCGGCCCCGGGCAGGTTGAGGTCAGCTCCAGGGCAGCTGCGACCGGTGCTGCCAGTACGCGCCGGCGGGCTCGGCCAGCGTGGCGAGCCGGGTGAGTTGCTCCGCGTCGAGCTGGACGGTGGCGGCCCGCAGGTTGCTGGTGAGCTGCTCGACGGTGGCCGCGCCGGACAGCACCACGTCCGCCCAGGGCTGGTGGAGGACGGCGGCCAGGGCGGCCGCGTCGCAGCTGGTGCCCGCCTCCTTGGCCACCTGCTGCAGGACGGCGGTCGAGGCCGCGTCGGCGGGGCCCCCGGCGAGGCGTCCGTTGGCCATGCCCTCCTTGATGATGACGACGCAGCCGGCCTCGTGCGCCGCGGCGAGGGCCGCGCCGGCCGAGGGTTCGAGCAGGTTGTACGTGGCCTGCACGCTGCGGAAGAGCGGCGCGCCGTCCACCCGGATGGTGAGCGCGGCACGGATGGCGTCCGCCTGGGACGGACCGCTGGTGGACAGGCCGATGAGCACGCCCTCGGCGCCGAGCCGGGCCAGCCTGCGGTGCAGCGCGGGGTCGGTGAGTGCGGGGCTGTCCGGCGTGACGGAGTGGATCTGGTAGAGGTCCAGCCGCTTGCCGAGCAGGTTGCGGCTCTCGATCAGCTGGCGGTCGTAGGTCTGCACGCTGTGGTCCTTGACCTCGTGCACCTCCGCGTCGTCCCGCCAGTCGGCCGTGTAGGTGTAGCCCCACTTGCTGCCGACCACGACGTCCCGGGCCTCGGGGCGGCGGTCCAGCCACTCGGCGAGGAACTCCTCCGCACGGCCGTAGGACCGGGCCGCGTCCAGGTAGCGCACGCCCTGCGCGTACGCGGCGTCGAGCACCTCGTGGGCGCGATCGCGCATCGCGGACACCGTGCGCTCGACCGGGAGGTCCTCGGTCCGGCCGAGGTTGATGTAGCCGGGCCGGCCCAGCGCGGCCAGGCCCAGCCCGAACCGAGGTGTCGGTGCGGCGGCAACGAGGTGCTCGAAGGACACGGGCGGGTGCTCCCTGCTCGGAGGTGACGTTTCCCGCCACCGTACCCGCGTCGCCCGGCGGACCACGCCGCTGCCACGCCGCCGCCACGCCCGGTGAACTTCAGCGTCACCGTCTGCCCCGCGTAGCCGGACAGATCGAACGGCTGCTGGGCGTACCCGGTGTTCTGGCCGATCTGTTCATGTGCGTTCCCTCCCGTGGGGGAGGAGTTCCCGTCAGGAAAGCTTCCTTGCTTGACGAGGGAAGCTGCTCTGACGTCCGGCCACGGTCAACTGGATTCGCATGATTGGCAGTTCGGCTCTGCCGAAGGGGAACGTCCGCTCGCGTGGCCGGCCGTCCGAACCCTCGATACGCTGGTCGTTCGGGCCCCTGTCGGCGCGGCGGTGCGGTGGCGCGGCGCTGCGGCCTCAGGAGGTGGCACGGATGCGGATCGGCCTGCACGCCTTGGGCATCGGGAACGGCGCTCGGCCGGAGGTGATCCGTGCGGTGGCGGCAGCCGCCGAGGCTCGCGGGTTCGCGAGGCTGTGGGTGGGCGAGCATGTGGTGCTGGTCGACGACCCGATGTCCCGCTACCCGTACTCCGCCGACGGGAGGATCCCGATCCCCGCCCCCGCCGACTGGTTGGACCCGCTGCTCACCCTGAGCTTCGCCGCGGCCGTGACCGGCCGGATCGGCCTGGCCACGGGCGTGTTGCTGCTGCCCGAGCACCATCCGGTGGTGGTGGCCAAGCAGGCCGCGACGCTGGACGTGCTCTCGGCGGGGCGGCTCACCCTCGGCGTCGGCGTCGGTTGGTCCGCCGAGGAGTTCGCCGCGCTCGGGGTGCCCTTCGCCCGGCGTGGTCGGCGTACCGCCGAGTACATCACCGCGATGCGTGCGCTGTGGTCGCAGGACGTCGCCTCGTTCGACGGGGAGTTCGTGCGCTTCGAGGCGATCCGGGTCAATCCCAAGCCGGTGCGGGGGCGACGGCTGCCGATCGTGGTGGGCGGCAACAGCGACGCGGCCCTGCGCCGGACCGCCGCCCTCGGGGACGGCTGGTACGGCTTCAACCTCCCGGCCGCCACCGTCGCGGAGCGCCTCAGCGCCCTTGCCGGGTACTGCGAACGGCAGGGCCGCCGGGTGGACGAGCTGACCGTCGCGGTCGCGCTGAGCGACGGCGCCCCCGAGCTGCTCCCCGGCCTGGCCGAAGCCGGCGTGACCGAACTGGTCGTGGTCGACGCGCCACCGGCGAGGCCGGACGCGGCCGCCGGCTGGGTGGGCGCCCTCGCCGACCGGTGGCTCGCCCATGCTCCGTGAGCAGCCCTGCCCTGGCTGGTCGCCGTCGGGGCGACCAGCCAGGGCAGAGTAGGTCACGGCAGGGCGGGAGATCGGGGTGCGGGTCAGGCGTTCGGGTCGAGCTGGACCCACTTGGCCATGCTGGGCACGCCCTTGTCGTTGAGCAGGAAGAGCATGTAGACGCCGGGGGTGGCCGCCTCGGCGCTCGTGGGCGACTTCAGCAGGAGCTGGTTGCGGCCGGTGTTGGCGATCGGCAGCTCGATGTACCGCTGGCTGGTGTCCACCGAGTGGGTCGAGGTGATCGGCGCGACCAGGACGGCCTTGCTGATCCCGGTCGAGGTGGTGCCCACCGGGAAGTAGTGGTTGTAGCCGACCGGGGTGTTCGGGACGCTGGTCAGCTCCGGACGCGGGCCCTGGAACAGGTACGGCGGCTCGTAGATCTCGATGGTGCCGTTCGCGTTCGGGTCCTTGATGTCCGGGTTGCTGGCGAGCTGCTGGAGCTCGTCACCCGTCACCATGATCCGGCCGTCCGGCAGCAGCACCGCGTTGGAGTGGTAGCCGCGCGGCAGGCGCTCGGCCGGGCCGAGCGTCCAGGTGCCGTTCGCGGCGCGCAGCTCGGTCTGGCGGTACTTCAGGTCGGCGTTGGGGTTGTAGTCCCCGAAGCCGTAGTCGCGGATGCCGTAGGAGCCGTTGACGGTGAACAGCTGGCCGTTGGGCAGGATGAGCGTGTCGTCCTGGGCGCGGCCGAACGCCCGCGGGGTGTCCGTGGTCCACCGGCCGCCCGCGAACCGGTAGGTGTTCTTGTCGTCGTGGTTGCCGCCCAGGACCATGACGGAGTTCGGGCCGGCGGTGCCGTTCGGCAGCGCGACGGCGGAGCCGTACATCCGCAGGCCGCCGTCCGGGCGGTTGGGCAGCTGGCTGCGGGTCTCCTTGGCCGGATCGAACAGGAACTGCTGGTCGGCGTCGCGGCCGAAGCCGTAGACCTTGCCGTCGTTCAGCGCGAACAGGTGCGGATAGTCCATCCGGTAGGGCGCGTCCGCGTTCTTCCACTGGTACACGGGGTTGTTCGCGGTGAAGTTCTCGCCGTAGGGGACGTCGGAGGTGTTCACCGGGAAGCGCTCGATGAGCGGGGTGGGCGTGCCCCAACCCAGTTCGGTCTGGCCCGACATGATCAGCTGCCGGCCGTCCGAGGTGGTGACCACGCTCGGGTACCAGCGGCCGACCGCCATGTCCTGCTGCTGCAGCCAGGTCTCCTTCCAGGGGTCGAACACCATCGAGAACCTGGCCCCGGCGCCGTTGTTGCCGCCGAAGTTGCCGCCGAAGACGCCGACCATGCCGTTGGGCAGGTAGGAGTGTCCCGCGCAGAAGAGCGGTGCGGGGCGCGGTTCGTTCTTGCCGTCGTCCAGGTTGACGGTGGGCGGCGGGACGGCCTTGAACGCGTCAGGGCCGGTGCCCTTGCTCGGATCCCACAGGTACGCGCGGCCGGCGTTCTCCTTCCCGATGGTCTGGGTCGGGGCCGGCTCCTTCTGCGGATTGGTCTCGATGCGCTCGAAGGAGAACAGCAGCACCTTGCCGGTGGGCAGCAGGGCGACGTGGTCACCGAAGTCCGGGGACTTGAAGTAGTCGGTGAAGCGCCCGAACTTCGCCGTGTCGGTGAACTTGGCGTTGAGCGCGGCCTGCGAGTCGGTCAGCGACTTGAACCGCATCGTCCGGATCGGGTCCGGGTACTCGCCGACGGCCCGCAGGCCGATCCGGTCCCTGGCCATCGACTCGGCGGTGGACTGGCCGAAGACCGCCACCTCGTCGGAGCGCACCTCCCCTCTCAGCTGTTCGGGAGTGATGCGCAGCGCGCCGAAACCGCCGGGCTGGTCGGCGGCGAAGGCGGGGGCTTCCGACAGCGGTGTGGTCAGTACGGCTGTGGTGGTCAGGGCGAGGGCGGCGGCGCCGGCCGCGAACGCCGCTGACAGTCTCCTGCGGGACATGGAACTCCTTGCATGGGGTTGCATGGGGCGCATGGGCCTACGGCAGCCAGGGCGTCGCGCGGACGGTGGCTGACGGTCATCAGAGAACCACTTCGGGAATCCGTTCGCATGCAGACACGCCTTTGTCCACCGGAGAACGCCGAATGGATTCACCGACTGCTCATCACGTTGCGTGTCGGCCAGTGGAATTGGCCGGCCCCGTGCTGAGATGACCCCAAAACCCGCTCGGCGGAAGGGAACGCTCCAGTGATCAGCACCACCCGCATCAGCACGGTCGCTGCCGTAGGTGCCGCACTGCTCGTGGTCATCACCGGCACCAGTGCGGCGGCAAGCCCCGTGAGGAGGGCCATGCAGCCACACACGGTCAGCGGAGAGGTCATCAAGAACGGTGCTGACGGCACCGAGCGGACGCTGATGTGTCCGCCGGAGGAGAACGTCATGGGCGGCGGCTTCAGCGTCTCTCCCGGGGCCGGGCGGCACCTCGAGTCGACCCCGGCCGACGTCCTGACGAGCCGGCCCACCGCTGACGCCACCGGCTGGATCGTGGCGGTCCGCAAGCAGGACCTGTCAGCCGCCGGCAACGGTGCCGAGCCGGCCGATCTCACGCTCCAGGTCGTCTGCACCGAGGGCGAGTCGAGCACCATGGCCTGATCGACGGGCGCCCTCCCGGGCCGGCCCGCCCGCGCCGGATTCTCGCGCGGGTGGGCCGGCCGCATGTCACCGCGGCTCTCCCCGGGCCGGAGCCGTCCGGTTGTCGTCCGGTGCCTTGCCCGGAGCGGGCAGGGTCACAGCGGGCAGCGTCACAGCGGGCAGGGCCACCGCGGGCAGCGGCGCGGGTCCGGTCGCCGCATGCCAGTTGTAGGCGGCTGGGTCGAAGTGGCCCAGTTGGCGCACGAGTTGCCCGGTGGACCACGGCCAGGCGAAGGTGTTGCGCCCGCTCGGGCTGAAGTAGTAGCTGCTGCAGCCACCGGAGTTGTAGACGGTGGTCCGCAACGCCTCCTGCACCGCGGCGTTGTGCGCGGCCTGGGTGGCCGCGTCGATCTCCAGGGCCTGCCGCTCTCGCCGGTCGAGCTGGGCCAAGGCAGCGGTGAGGTAGCTCAGTTGGGCCTCCAGGACGGTGATCGCGGAGGTGGAGCCGCCGAGCAGGTTGGGCCCCAGCAGCAGGAACAGGTTGGGGAAGCCGGTGACGGTGGTGCCCAGGTACGCCTGCGGCTCGCCGTCCCAGACTGCGCCCAGGGTCCGGCCGTCGAGGCCGTACAGGCTCTGGGCCAGCGGAAGTTCGCCGATCCGGAAGCCGGTGGCCGTGATGAGGACGTCCGCCTGGACCGCGGTGCCGTCGGCGCCGACGATCTCGTTGCCGTGCACGGCCGCAACGGCGGTGGGGTGCAGGCGGACGTGCGGCTGGGCCAGGGCGCGGTAGAAGGTGCTGGAGGTCAGCAGCCGCTTGCAGCCCAGCCGGTAGTCCGGGGTGAGTGCCCGGCGCAGCAACGGGTCGCGGACCGCGAGCCGCAGCTGTGCGCGGGCTCCCACCTCGAGCAGGCGGGCGAGCCGGGGGTGGCGGAAGGCGTAGTTGAAGCCCTCCTGCAAGGCGTACTGCCCGGCGCGCAGGGCGCGCCGGGCACCGGGCAGGCGGTCCAGCAGCCGGTTGACCGCCGCGGGTACCGGCAGATCGGGCTTGGGCAGGACCCACTGGGCGGTCCGCTGGAAGAGGTGCACGGCCGCTGCCCGATCCGCGATGGCCGGGACGAGTTGGACGGCGGAGGCGCCGCTGCCCACCACGGCCACCCGACGGCCCGTCAGATCGATGCTCTCGTCCCACCGGGCGGTGTGCAGGACCGGCCCGTCGAACTCCTCGACGCCGGGGACGTCGAGCTCGCGCGGGAGGTGCCACGGCCCGGTGGCCAGGACCAGGACGGCGGCGCTGTAGGGCCCGTCGCTGGTCTCCAGCCGCCAGCACCCGGCCGCCGGATCCCACCGGGCTCCCCGGACCTCCACTCCGCAGCGCAACACCTCGTCGATCCCGTGCCGTTCGGCCGTCGCCCGCAGGTAGGCGTGGATCTCGCGCTGTCCGGCGAAGATCCTGCTCCATGCGGTGTCCGGGGCGAACGAGTAGCTGTAGAGCGTCGAGGGCACGTCGCAGGCGCAGCCCGGATAGGTGTTCTCCCGCCAGGTGCCGCCGAGTTGCGACGCCTTCTCCAGGACGACGACGTTGCGGAATCCGGCCTGGCGCAGCCGGATGGCGGCGCCGATGCCGGAGAACCCGGCGCCGACGACCACGGCGTCCACGCGTTCGCTCGGCCGAGTGGCCTGCGCCGGGATCACAGTTCCGGTCCTGTGGCGTTCGTCGCGGTCAGCTGGGTCTCGCTCATCTGGGCCGTCTCTCCGTCGCGTTCGGTGTGCGCTGCCGAGCGAGCCACTCCGGTGGCAGCTCGGCTGAGCGTGACTCCGGCGAGTTGCCGCCGGAGTCACGCCTGAAGAACGGGAGCGAGGGCCCGGAGGTCACCCTCGGATCGCGAGGCCGCCGTCGAACGCGGCGTCACCTCGGGCTCCGCGAGCGCCAGTTGATCCAGGGCTCGGGTTCATGCATGAAGCCGGCGCTTCCGAGGAAGGGATCACTGAGGGATCACCATGGCATGACCATGATCCGGGACTCGCAGTCGGAGCCCGGCCGCAGGGGGGAGTTGGGGCGTGGGTGCGGACTTCGTGCGACTGTCGGTCGCGCTGACGGGCTTCGAGGCGGCGGAGCTGGCCGAGACCGGGATGGTCGAGACCTACCGCGCCTTGGTGCTCCGGCAACTCGGCGACACCACGCTGGGGCGCCTGGCCGAGGCGCTGGCCGAGGCGGGTGGCGATCCGCGGGGCCTGGCCGATCCGGCACTGCTGGAGGTCGCGCGGGCGCTCTGCCACCTCTGGTACCTGGGGGTGTGGCCGGGGCTCCCTGGGCAGCCGGGCGACCAGGCGCCCGTGCGGCCGTCGGCGGCGGCGTACGCGCAGGGGCTGCTGTGGCGGGCCATGGGCAGCCACGCGCCCGGCACGCACGCGCCGGGCTTCGGCAGCTGGGCCGAACCGCCGGCGCCGGCGGAACCGCCACCGGCGGCCGAACCGCCAGCGCCGGCCCAGCCTTCGCCGGCTAGGGCCGACCGCGCCGCGACCGTGGAAGGAGCGCGACGGTGAGCCTGGAGACAGCCCGCCCTGAGCGGTACGACGTGATCGTGGTGGGGGCCGGCATCGCCGGGTCACTGCTGGCCAAGCGACTGGGGGAGCGGGGACGCCGGGTCCTGGTGCTGGAGGCCGGCGTCGGCGCGAGCGACCGGGCCGGCGAGCACGGGGCCGCCGGCGGGCACGAGGCCGACGTCGCGAGGTTCCAGCGGGCGCTCGCGAAGGTGCCCAGCGCCGCCATCGCCGGCAACGCCTTGGTCCCCTCGCCCGAGGTGCTGGACCTCGCGGGTCTGGCCGGCGGCGGGTTCCGCGCCGACGGGTACTTCGTCCAGCGCGGCCCGCTGCCGTACGCCAGCGGCTACCTGCGGGTCAAGGGCGGCACCGGAACCGCCTGGACGGGGCTGACCCCGCGCATGCACCCGGAGGACTTCCACACCGAGGACTTCGGCTACGGCCGCGACTGGCCCATCGGCTACCCGGAGTTGGAGCCCTACTACCGGGCGGCCGAGCGGGAGATCGGGGTCGCCGCCGATGTCGCCGAACAGCGGGACGCGGTCGGCCTGCCGTTCGCCGACGGCTACGCGTTCCCGATGGCCCCGATCCCCGCCAGCCACCTCGACCGGGTGCTGGCCGCGCGGCTGGACGGCCGGAAGGTCAAGGATCCGACCGCGCCCGGCCCGACCGAGCTTCGCGTGGTGGGCACGCCGCACGGGCGCAACAGCGAGCCGAGCAGCGCGTACGGACCGGCCTGCGCCGGCAGCGCCAGCTGCATCCCGGTCTGCCCGACCGGTGCGAAGTACACCCCCGCGCGGACCCAGGCCCGCTGGGCGCCGTCCGTCGCCCTGCTCACCCGCGCCGTGGTCAGCCGCGTCCTGGTGGACTCCGGCGGCCGGGCCGTGGGCGTGGAGTACCAGCGCTACCAGGACCCGCACCGCGCCGCCCACACCGTGCACACGGCGCACGCCGAGATCGTCGTGCTGGCCGCGCACGCGATCGAGAACGCCCGGCTGCTGCTCGCCTCCGGCCTGGCCAACTCCAGCGACCAGGTCGGCCGCAACCTGATGGACCATCCGGTCCTGCTCACCTGGGGCCTGATGCCGCAGCCGATCGGCGCCTACCGCGGCCCGGGCTCCACCTCCGGACTGGAGGGCTTCCGCTTCGGACCCACCCGGGCGGACCGCGCGCCGTTCCGGATCGAGATCGGTAACTGGGGCTGGGGCTGGGCGGCCGCCCCGCCCGACGACGAGGTCGCGGCCGTCCTGGGCACCGGCGACCCGGCCGCACCGAACGGGCTGGGGCTCTTCGGAAAGGACCTGCGCCGGGTGCTCGGCGACCGGGTGGGCCGCCAGTTCGCCCTGCAGTTCGAGATGGAGCAGAGCGCCGAGCCCGGCAACCGCGTCACCCTCGACCACCGCCACCGGGACCAGCTCGGCAACCCGCGTCCGGTGCTCGCCTACGACCTGTCCGAGCACGTCAAGGCCGGGATGGCGGCCGCCAAGGCGGTCTCCGACCAGATCTTCGCCCTGCTCGGCGCCGAGGACCACACCGCCTACCTGCCCGGGCCGAGCACACCGGGCTGGTTCGAGTACCAGGGCCGCCCGTACGTCTACCGGGGCGCCGGCCACGGCGGCGGCACGCACGTCATGGGCCACCGCCCCGCCGACTCCGTGGTCGACTCCTGGCAGCGCTGTTGGGACCACCCCAACCTCTATGCCGTGGGCTGCGGCAGCATGCCCTCGCTGGGCACCTCCAACCCCACCCTCACCATGGCCGCCCTCACCCTGCGCAGCGCCGAGCAGATCGACCGCGACCTGACCCGGGCCCGCCGTGCCGTCACCCTCCCCCAGCCGTCGGCCGGGGACATCCCCAGCGAGGAGCAACCCGCCCGATGAACCCCGACCTGACCCTGCCGCCCGTCGCTGCTCCCTACCAACTCCCGTTCCACTACGGGGCCCTGCACAACATCGGACTCGACTACCTGGTCGACCCCACCCCGGCGCGGGAGTTGCTCGCCAAGCGCCATCCCGACCTGACGCTCGCCGAGTTCGACGGCCGGGCCTGCGCCACGCTCAACTACCAGCTGTACTTCGCCCAGTACGCGAACGGCGCCGGCATCACCCAGGAGGTGGAGTTCAGCGTCATCGCCCATCCCACCGCCTGCGCCGATCGCCTGGCGCGCCTGACGTACCGTCAGTTCGCCGACGGCCGCGACCAGACCAAGCTCCTCGGGATCGCCCGGCTGCACGTGCTCTGCGACAACCCGCTGGCCATCGACGCGGGCACCAGGCTCTACGGCGAGCCGAAGTACCCGGCCTGGTTCGAGTCCACCATGCCCTCCCTCAACGGCCCGGCGGGCGAGGCGTGGTCGGTGACCTGCAAGCGGGCCGCGTTCACCGAGGGCGGCGACGGTCTCGACCGCCGGCCCGAGGGCCTGTTCTCCTTCCACGCCGACCTCGCGGGACTGGCCCGCACGCCGGTCAACAACACGCCCATCACCGGCTACGGCACCGATCCGGACGGGCGCCCGCTGGCCGGCCCGATGAACGTCTACCAGCCCTACCAGTACCACCCGTTGGCGGCGCAGGACGCTGAGCGGGTGCTGCTCACGGTGCATGACGAGGCGTCAGAGATCGGCGAACACCTGAGCACCCTGATCGGGCGGGCGCCCGCGGTGGCCGCCTGGACCTACCAGTCGGCGCCCGTCGCCGCCCACAACCACCCCTACTACCTGCCGAGCCGCCAGCCCCGCTGAGCGAAGCCGTCCGGCCGGTCCCGGCGGTCTGCCACGCCAGGGCCGGCCGGACCGCTGTCCTCATCAGGCCCCGGTCAGGCGCAGGCCGCGCACAGCCCCCGGTAGGTGACCACGGCCTCGGACACGGTGAAACCGAACCGCTCCTCCGCCGGGAGGTCGGCCAGCGGATCGCCGGTCGGGTGGACATCGCGGATGGTGCCGCAGTTGGAGCAGACCAGGTGCTGGTGCGGGCGGTGCGCGTTGGGGTCGTAGCGCTTGGCCCGGCCGTCGGTCGAGACCTCGGTGACCTCGCCGATGGAGACCAGGTCGCCCAGGGTGTTGTAGACGGTCGCGCGGGAGATCTCGGGCAGCCGCCGGGCCGCGCGGGCGTGCACCTCGTCGGCCGTGAGATGCACGTGGTCGCCGTCGAGCACCTCCGCCACGACACGCCGCTGGGAGGTCATCCGCCAGCCACGCCTCCGCAGTCGCTCCAGCAGGTCACTCATATCAGCTCACCTATTCAGGTCCGGTGGACGGCTGTCCCTACCAGTACTGTCCGGTTTCCGATGAGGTATGGAGTTGACGCTCTTCTTGACTTGGACTCGGTCAATCGTAGGATCGGTTTTGGCGATAGCCAAGGGGTAGGAAGACTCCAGTACGGCACCAGCACGGCACCCCCGCAGCGGACCGGACGACAGTACGGCCCGGTTCCGCTCGATCGACGAGGCCGAGTCACATACTGCGTCCTGTGCCCCGACTGCTCCACCGTCCGCAGTTACTGAGCACCATGATCCGCTTGGTCCGGAAGGAATCCCATGTCTGAGAACCATGATGCAATCGTCACAGACGCGAAGGCGGAGGGCGCGGGAGGTTGCCCGGTCGCGCACGGGCGGGCCCCGCACCCGACTCAGGGCGGCGGAAACCGCCAGTGGTGGCCGGATCGGCTCAATCTGAAGATCCTCGCCAAGAACCCCGCCGTGGCCAACCCGCTCGGCGAGGAATTCGACTACGCCGAGGCGTTCACGAGCCTGGACCTCCCCGCCGTGAAGCGCGACATCGCGCAGACGCTGACCACCTCGCAGGACTGGTGGCCGGCCGACTTCGGCCACTACGGCCCGCTGATGATCCGGATGGCGTGGCACAGCGCGGGCACCTACCGGATCAGCGACGGCCGCGGCGGTGCGGGGGCCGGCCAGCAGCGCTTCGCCCCGCTGAACAGCTGGCCGGACAACGCGAGCCTCGACAAGGCCCGCCGCCTACTGTGGCCGGTCAAGAAGAAGTACGGCCGCAACCTCTCGTGGGCCGACCTGATGATCCTCGCCGGCAACGTCGCCCTGGAGTCGATGGGCTTCGAGACCTTCGGCTTCGGCGGTGGCCGGGCGGACGTCTGGGAGCCCGACGAGGACGTCTACTGGGGTCCCGAGACCACCTGGCTCGGCGACGAGCGCTACACCGGCGACCGCGAGCTGGAGGACCCGCTGGGCGCGGTCCAGATGGGCCTCATCTACGTCAACCCGGAGGGCCCGAACGGCACTCCGGACCCGATCGCCGCGGCCCGCGACATCCGTGAGACGTTCCGCCGGATGGCGATGAACGACGAGGAGACGGTCGCCCTGATCGCGGGCGGTCACACCTTCGGCAAGACCCATGGCGCGGGCCCGGCCGACCACGTCGGCCCCGACCCCGAGGCCGCCCCGCTCGAGCAGCTGGGCCTCGGCTGGAAGAGCAGCTTCGGCACCGGCAAGGGCGCCGACGCGATCACCAGCGGTCTCGAGGGTGCCTGGACGCCGACCCCGGTGACCTGGAACAACAGCTTCTTCGAGACCCTGTTCGGCTACGAGTGGGAGCTGACCAAGAGCCCCGCCGGCGCGTACCAGTGGAAGCCGAAGGACGGCGCCGGCGCGGGCACCGTCCCCGACGCCCACGACCCGTCGAAGACTCACGCGCCGACGATGCTGACGACCGACCTCTCGCTGCGGCTCGACCCGGCCTACGAGCAGATCTCGCGCCGCTTCCTGGCGCACCCCGAGGAGCTCGCGGACGCCTTCGCCCGGGCGTGGTTCAAGCTGACCCACCGCGACATGGGCCCGGTGGCGCGCTACCTCGGCCCCGAGGTCCCGACCGAGACGCTGCTGTGGCAGGACCCGCTGCCCGCGGTGACGTACGAGCTCATCGACGCCGGCGACGTCGCCTCCCTCAAGGGTCAGGTCCTCGCCTCGGGCCTGCCGGTCTCCCAGCTGGTGGCCACCGCGTGGGCGGCGGCCTCGTCCTTCCGCGGCAGCGACAAGCGCGGTGGCGCCAACGGTGCGCGCATCCGCCTCGAGCCGCAGCGCGGCTGGGAGGTCAACGACGCCGACCAGCTGGCGACGGCGCTGCGCACCCTGGAGGGGATCCAGCAGACCTTCAACGCCGCGCAGACCGGCGGCAAGCAGGTCTCGCTCGCCGACCTGATCGTGCTCGCCGGCGGCGCGGCCGTCGAGCGGGCCGCCAAGGACGCCGGCTTCGACGTCGAGGTTCCGTTCACGCCGGGCCGCGTGGACGCGTCGCAGGAGCAGACCGACGTGGAGTCGTTCGCCGCGCTCGAGCCGACCGCCGACGGATTCCGCAACTACGTCGGCAAGGGCACCCGGCTGCCGGCCGAGTACCTGCTGATCGACCGGGCGAACCTGCTGAACCTGAGCGCCCCGGAGATGACGGCCCTCGTCGGCGGCCTCCGCGTGCTGGGCGCGAACCACCAGCAGTCGCCGGTCGGCGTCTTCACCAAGACCCCCGGGTCGCTGACCAACGACTTCTTCGTCAACCTGCTCGACCTGGGCACGACCTGGCAGGCGACGTCCGAGGACGCGCACACGTTCGAGGGTCGCGACGCCGCCACCGGGGCGGTCAAGTGGACCGGCAGCCGCGCCGACCTCGTCTTCGGCTCGAACTCCGAGCTGCGCGCGGTCGCGGAGGTCTACGCGAGCGATGACGCCGAGGAGAAGTTCGTCAACGACTTCGTCGCCGCCTGGGCCAAGGTGATGGAGCTCGACCGGTTCGACCTCGCCTGATCACTCGTGGTGCAAGCGTCCAGGCCGGCCCGCGAGGGCCGGCCTGGACGCTTCCGGACTGCTTTCCGGAACAGGGCACGATCACGCCCCGCGCAGGCGCATCCCGGCGGCGCGGTAGATCTCGTCGATCAGGGTCATGGTGACCACGGCGTCCTCCGCCGAGGTCAGCACCGGACCGTCGCGCAGCACCGCGTCGGCGAAGGCGCGCAGTTGGTAGGTGTAGGTCTGCTCGCCCCGCACCCGCTCGTGGCGCCGCGCGGCGGCGGTCCGCACTGACAGGCGGTGGTAGATCTGCGGGGCGACGAAGTTGACGACCTTGAGTTCGCCCCGGTCACCCACCACCCGGACGCTGATGTCCAGCACCTTCGCCGACCACATGGACGCGGTGATCCGCCCGGCGGACCCGTCCGGGAACCGCAGTTCGGCGGTCATCGCCCGGTCGATGTCCGGTCCGCGCAGCTTGGCCCGGGCGGTCGTCACCTCGGGCGTGCCGTCACCGAGCAGACGCAGGCAGTTCACCGCGTAGCAGCCGGCGTCCATCAGCGCGCCGCCGCCCAGCGGATAGCTGTACCGGATGTCATCGAAGCTCGGCAGCGGGAAGCACATCGCCACCTCGATCGAGCGCACCGGGCCCAGTTCGCCGCTGTCGACGATCTCGCGCATCCGGGCGGCCAGCGGGTGGTAGCGGTAGTGGAACGCCTCCATCACGACCAGGCCGGCGGCCGCCGCCGCGTCGGCCACCTCGCGCGCCTGCGCCGCGTTCGAGGTGAACGGCTTCTCGCACAGCACGTGCTTGCCCGCCGCGATCGCCTTCAACGTCCACTCGGCGTGCAGCGCGTTCGGCAGCGGGTTGTAGACCGCATCGATCTCCGGGTCGTCCACCAGCGCCTGGTAGCCGTCGTGGACCGTGGCGATGCCGTGCTTGGCCGCGAACCGGCGGGCCCGCTGCGGATCCCGGGCCGCGATCGCGGCCACCACGGCCTCCGGCACCCGGGCCGCAGGCCGGACCAGCGCCATGGGGACGATACGGGCGGCGCCGAGGACACCGATACGGAGCTGCGTCATGGGAAATCCCTTACGGGGTCTGCGCGGTGCGGAACGGGAGAGGCCCTAGGGCCTGTACGGCGGATCTTTTCGGATGAGCCCGCGGCGTTGGGCGCCCGGCTGGGCGTGCGCCCGAGTCGTCCTCGTACTGGACGTACTTGGGCGATTCGGGCGTGCGTCCAGCCGGGATGCCCGGCGTCGCGGGCCCGGAAAGATCCGCCGTACAGGCCCTAGCCGCATTCTGCCGGGCGGGCGGCCCCGTACGCCAGACGTCATGGTCTGGTGATCCGCATCGTCCTACCGGGCTCTAAAGTGGTCTGCGCTCCAGGTGATCTGTCGAGTAGGGGGTTGGACTGTGGCGCGGGTGATGCGGATGGCCGCCGAGCCCGTCGGGCCGCGCCGGTTCCTGATCGCCACCGCCACCGCTCACTACAAGAACGAGCCCGACTGGGACCGCCCCGGCCTGGTCGAGGCCCGCCAGGAGGTCATCGACCTCTTCACGCAGCGGTTCGGCTACCAGCACGTCAGCGACCTGGGACTGAACCCGACCGAGCATCAACTCACCGAGCAGCTGAGGCTGTTCTGCAAGTCTCCGGAACGCCGCGAGGACGACCTGATCGCGGTGTACGTCGCCGGCCACGGCGAGGTGCTGGACGAGGACGAGGGCGGCGGCCACGTCCTGCTGACCCACGACAGCGAGCCCGACGACATCGCCGACGCCCTGCCGACCGAGACCCTGGCCCGCAAGATGCTCACCGGTACCCGGGTGCGCCGGTTGCTGCTCATGCTGGACACCTGCTACTCGGGTCAGGGCGGCAACGAGCTGACCGCCTCGGCACTGGAGCGGATGAGCCGGCGCTGGGGTGCGACGCCCGGCTCCGGCCTGGCGATCGTCTCCTCCGCGCAGCCGCTGGAGCAGGCCCGGACCGGGGCCTTCCCCCGCTTGCTCCGCGAGGCAGCCGAGGACCTGGCCGTCGCCGGCCACGCACCGGCCACCCTGGCGCTGGAAGCCGTCGTGCAGCGGATGAACGCCGCCCCCGGGTGCCAGCGGATCGGCCTCACCCAGGTCGGCCTCACCGGGGCAGTCCCCCCGTTCCTGCCCAACCCGCGCCGCGAAGCGCGGCCGAGCGACGAACCGCAGCCGACCGCCGTGGACCTGGCCGTCCGTCAGGAAGCCGCCTGGCAGCGCCAGGCCGACCTGCGGGACGTCGAGTTGAGCACCCGGCTGCTGGTCCGGGCCACGGGCCACCACGGCACCGGCTCGGGCTGGTGGTTCGCGGGCCGCCGCACCGCCCTGGCCGACCTCGCCGACTGGCTCGCCGACTCGCCCCGATCCGCCTTCTCGCGCCCCGCGTTGGCCGTCACCGCGGGCCCCGGCTCGGGAAAGACCGCCGTCCTGGGAGTCATCGCCGCCCTCGCGCATCCCGTGCTGCGCCACGCCGTCCCCGTCCACTCGCTCGGCCTGGGGCAACCGACGGTCGAGTCGGCCCGGCTGGTCGATCTCGCCGTCTACGCACGGACCCTGACCGACCAGCAGGTCCTCGACGCGCTCGCCGCAGCCGTCCGGGTCCGGGCGGCCACGGTCGGCGAACTCCTCGCGGCGCTCGACGGCCGCAGCCGGCCGCTCACCGTGCTGATCGACGGCCTCGACGAAGCCGACAGCCCCGACACCCTGTGCACCGGGGTGTTGCGCCCCCTGATCGCTCACGCGGACGGCCGCATCCGGTTGCTCCTGGGGACCCGACCGCACCTGCTGCCCCGGCTTGGCCTGCCCCGCGACCAGCAGATCGACCTCGACGCCGGCCGCTACGCCGACCCCGAGGCCGTCCTGACCTACACCGTCCGCAACCTGCTGCAGGCCCACGCCGGTTCGCCGTACCGCAGCTGCGAACCGGTCCTGACCCGACAGGTCGCCGTCGCCGTCGCCGCCACGGCGGGCCGTTCGTTCCTGGTCGCCCGCCTGGCAGCCGGCACGCTGGCGGCCGTGCCCGAGCTCCCCGACCTGCACGACCCCGCCTGGCACCGGAGCCTGCCCAGGCACGCGGACGAGGCCATGGCGAAGGACCTGACGGTGCGTCTGGGGCCGGACGCGGCTCGCGCGGCCGACCTGCTGCGCCCGCTGGCCTACGCCCAGGGCCAGGGCCTGCCCTGGGAGGACCTGTGGGCGGCCTTGGCCGGCGGCATCAGCGGTCGTCACTACACCGACGCGGACATCAGCTGGCTGCGGGAGAAGGCCGGCGCCTACGTCGTCGAGGCGGTCGCGGACGGCCGCTCCGCCTACCGCCTCTACCACCAGGCGCTGGCCGAACACCTCCGTGCGGAGCACCTGCGCAGCGGCGCCGACGACACCGCCGTTCACGCGGCCTTCGCCCGCACCTTGACCGACCACGTCCCCTACGGCGCCGACGGCACACCGGACTGGTCCCGCGCCCACCCCTACGTCCTGCGGTACCTGGCCGGCCACGCCACCCTGGGCGGGGTTCTCGACGCGGCCGTCACGGATACCGGCTACTTGGTGCACGCCGACCCGGACGGACTCGTCCCCCATCTGCACGCCGCCCAGGCCGAGCCCGCCCGGCTGGCCGCGGCCGTCTACCGCAGCTCCATCGGTACGCACCGCACCACGACGCCCGGTCGCCGCCGCCGGATCCTGGCGCTGGACGCCGCCCGCTACAACCATCCAAGCCTGCTCAACACGCTCAACAGACCAGCCCCTCCAGGCGGTTGGGTGCCGCGGCACGCCACCGGCAGCACCGTGTCCGCCGCCCTGTGCAACACCATGAGCGGACACACCGACGCGGTGACCGCGGTGGCGTGCACCGTCGTGGACGGACGCCCGGTGGCCGTGACCGGCTCGGTCGATGGCACGGTGCGGGTGTGGGATCTGGCGACGGGTCAGCCGGTCGGGCAGCCGTTGAGTGGGCACGGTGGTGGGGTGCGGGCGGTGGTGTGTGCGGAACTTGGTGGGCGGCCTGTGGCGGTGTCCGGTTCTTACGATGGCACGGTGCGGGTGTGGGATCTGGCGACGGGTCAGCCGGTCGGGCAGCCGTTGAGTGGGCACGGTGGTGGGGTGCGGGCGGTGGTGTGTGCGGAACTTGGTGGGCGGCCTGTGGCGGTGTCCGGTTCTTACGATGGCACGGTGCGGGTGTGGGATCTGGCGACCGGGCAGCCCGTCGGGCAGCCGTTGAGCGGGCACGGCAGTGGGGTGCGGGCGGTGGCGTGCACGGAACTGGCCGGCCGCCCCGTCGTCGTCGCCGTCACCGGTTCCTATGACGCCGTGTGCATGTGGGACCTGACCACCGCCGAACCCCTCGGCCAACCCCTGCGCCAGACCAGGGGGATGGTGGATGTCGCGTGCACCGTGCTGGACGGGCGCCCGGTGGCGGTCACCAGTTCCGGGGGCCGCACGGTGCGGGTCTGGGACCTGGTCGCCGGCCGGCCGATCGGCCAACCCCTCACCGGCCACACCGACATCGTGGCGGCGGTGGCGTGCACGGTGCTGGACGGACGCCCGGTGGCGGTCACCGGCTCCGAGGACTGCACGGTGCGGGTCTGGGATCTGACGGCTAGTCAGCCCGTGGGCCAGGCTCTGAACGGCCATACCGACACGGTGACCGCGGTGGCGTGCACGGTGCTGGACGGGCGGCCGGTGGCGGTCACCGGCTCCAAGGACTGCACGGTGCGGGTGTGGGACCTGGGCGTGGACCGGCCGTTGGGGCAGCCGCTGAGTGGTCACACCGACACGGTGACCGCGGCGGCGTGCACCGTCCTGGACGGGCGTCCGGTGGCCGTCACCGGCTCCTGGGACCGCACGGTGCGGGTGTGGGACCTGGCCGCAGGCCGGCCGATCGGCCAACCCCTCACCGGTCACACCGACATGGTGACGGCGGCGGCGTGCACCAGCTTGGACGGCAGGCCGGTCGCGGTCACCGGCTCCATCGACTCCTCCCTGCGGGTGTGGGATCTGGCGGCAGGTCGAGCCATCGGTCTGCCGTTGACCGGCCACGCCAACGCGGTGGCGGCGGTGGCGTGCACGGTGCTGGAGGGGCGTCCGGTGGCCGTCACCGGTTCCTGGGACGCCACGGTGCGGGTGTGGGACCTGACAGCTGGTCGAGCCATCGGTCTGCCGTTGACCGGTCACACCAACGCGGTGGCGGCGCTGGCGTGCACGGTGCTGGAGGGGCGGCGCGTGGCGGTCACCGGTTCCTGGGACGCCACGGTGCGGGTGTGGGACCTGGCTGCTGGCAAGCCAGTTGGCCGGCCGCTGACCGGTCACACCGGCAAGGTGATCGCGGTGGCGTGCGTGGTGCTGGACGGGCGTCCGGTGGCCGTCACCGGCTCCGAGGACCACACGGTGCGGCTGTGGGACCTGGCGGCCGGCAAGCCGATCGGCCGGCCGCTCACCGGTCACACCGGCAAGGTGACCGCGGTGGCGTGCGCGGTGCTGGACGGGCGCCCCGTCGCCGTCACCGGCTCCGACGACCACACGGTGCGGTTCTGGGACCTCCTCGGCCTGGCACCGGTGGACGTGCTCGACCTGCCGGCCCAGTGCTCGGCACTGGCCCTGTCCGACGTCGAATGGCTCGCCTGCGCGTTCGGCCGGGACATCGCCGTCTTCGGTCGACACGCGTAAGAGGCCTAGGGCCTGTACGGCGGATCTTTTCGGATGAGCCCGCGGCGTTGGGCGCCCGGCTGGGCGTGCGCTCGAGTCGTCCTCGTACTGGACGTACTTGGGCGATTCGGGCGTGCGTCCAGCCGGGATGCCCGGCGTCGCGGGCCCGGAAAGATCCGCCGTACAGGCCCTAGGACTCACCATCGCGGCATCAAGTGGCTGATCCCGTTCCTCTGCTGACGCTCAGCCGCCCGGGCGGGCGCGGGCCCGTCCGCCGGCCGGCCCGGCCCCTGGCCAGCGCATCCAGCACGCCTACCGGATCCGCTCCAGATCCATTCGAGGCGCCCGGCCGACACTGACGGTGCACGTGCTACCGCCCCACCCACACCACCCACAGGAGAACCCCATGAGCACTGCCACTCTCCCGGTCGCCGTAGACGTGACCGAGCTGGAGGACCTCTTCGACCTCGACGTGCGCATCGAGGTGAGCGAGACCGCCGCAGAGGCCGCGTTCACCAGCGTCGTCTGCAGCGTCACTTGTGCCTCCTGCATCATGACCGCCTGCTGCGGCTGGTAACGGCCACCGGGATCCTTCTGCTGCTTCTGACGGCCGCAGGCCGGCTCCGCCGACGGCGCACGCCCGGCGGAGCCGGCGGCTGAGGGCTCACGGGACCGGCGGCGCGCGCCGCCGGTCCCGGGCCCACCCGCGCGCCCGGCCACCACGCCGACGCGCCGTCCACACCGAGGGACCGCCACCGAGGGACTGCCACCGATGCCGCTGCCGCCCGCCACCCCACCGCTCTTCCGCGCCGCCCCCGTCGCCCTGTTGCGCGCGCCGCTCCGCGGCCACGACCGCCGCGCTGCCTGGGCCGTGGCCACCCCCTCGGACCCCACCGACCGGGCGGCCTGCGAACAGCTGCTGCGCGGCGCGGCCGGTGACGGATTCTTCATGGAGGCGCTGCGGGTCGCCAGCCCCACGCTGGCCAACCTGGTGGAGGCGAGCACGCAGCCCACCGGGCTCGCCACCCGCACCGACGCCCAACTGCGGCGCGCCGCGGTCTCGGTGCTGCGCTACGAGATCCGGCTGCGCTCCCGCAGCACCCCGTTCGGGCTCTTCGCCGGCGTCGCCCCGGTCCGGGTCGGCGCCACGGCCGACGGCCCGGCGGCGAAGGTGTCCTGGTCGCAGCCGGCGACCAGCCGGACCAGGGTCGACCTCGACTGGCTCCTGCGCCTGGTCCAGCGGCTGGAGCAGGACCCCGAGCTGCTCCCGCACCTGACCCTGCACGTCCACGCCGGCACCGTCCCGCGCGGCGGCCGGCTGGTGATGGCCGCACCCTCCAACCCCGGTGCCACCGCGGGCGACAGCACCCGAAGCGAGGTCTCGGTGCGGATCACGCCGGTGGTCACCGCCGCCTTGGAGCTGGCCGCCGCCGGCACCACCGCCACGGCGGCCGTCACCGAGCTGGAGCGGCGCTTCCCCACGGCCCCGGCCGGTGCGGCCGCCAGGCTGCTGGCCACGCTGGTCCGCCAGGAGTTCCTGATCACGGGGCTGCGCCCGGTGCTCGACGGCGGCGACCCGCTCGGCCGGGTGATCGGCGTGCTGGCCGCCGCGGAGCACTCCGCCGGCCGGCCGCTGCCCCTGCTGGCCGCCCTGCGCGCGATCGCCGCCGACCGCGACCGGTACGACGCCGCCGCCCCGGGCGAGCGCCGCGCGGCGCTCGCCGCACTGGAGCGGAAGATGCGGCAACTGGCCGACGCCGAGCGGCTGATCCACGTCGACATGGCGCTGGGCGCCGAGGTGCGCCTGCCGCAGGCCGTCGCAGACGAGGCGGCCCGCGGGCTGGGCGTGCTGTGGCGACTGTCCGCGCCCGGTCCGGGCACGCCGCCGCTGCGCGGCTACCACCGGGACTTCCTGGAGCGCTACGGCGTGGACCGCGTCGTTCCGGTGCTGGAGGCGCTGGACGACACGGTCGGCATCGGCGCGCCGGCCGGCTACGCGTGGCCGCCTTCGACCCGCACCGAGGAACCGGCACGGTCGGTGCCCCGGGACCGGGAGCTGCTGCTGGGCCGGCTGGCCGCCGAGGCGGTGCGCGACGGCGCCCGGGAGGTGGTGCTGGACGACGCCCTGGTGGCGCGGCTGGCCCCCGGAGAGCCGCGGTCCGAGCGGCTGCCGCGCTCCTGCGAGCTGTTCTGCACGCTGGTCGCCGCCGACGAACAGGCGCTGTCCGACGGCGACTTCCTGCTGGTCGGCGGCGGTGGACCGGGCCAGACCGAGGCCGGCGCCACCTTCGGGCGGTTCGCCGGACTGGCCGGCTCGGTCAACGAGGAGCTGGCCGCCTTCGCCTTCCCCGAGCAACCGGACGCGCTGCATCTCGCCGTCGCCTACCAGCCGCGGCACACCCGGGCGCTCAACGTCGCCAACAGCCCGCGCACCGCGGACCACGAGGTGACCATCGGGCTGCCGCCGGACCCGGCCGCAACCGCCGTGCGCCTGGAGGAGATCGGCGTGGCCGCCACCGTCGACCACCTGTACGCGGTGCACCTGCCCACCGGCCGGTTGCTGCTGCCGCACGCCCACCACGCGCTCGACGTGCGAGGCCAGGCGCCGAACGTCGCCCGGTTCCTGCTCGACGTGGGCCGGGACGCCTACCGGACCTACACCCCCTGGGACTGGGGACCGGCCGCCGGTGCGCCGTTCCTGCCGCGGGTGCGCTACGGCCGGGTGGTGCTCGCCTCCGCCACCTGGCGGCTGGACGAGCTGGCCGAGCACACCGGACTCGACCCGGCCGGCTGGGGCGCGGCGGTGCAGCGCTGGCGGGAGCGCTGGCAGGTGCCACGGCAGCTGGTGCTGACCCGCTACGACCACCGCCTGCCGGTGGACCTGACCGACGCCTGGCACCGTGAGTTGCTGCGCGACGCGCTCGCCAAGGACCCCGGCCTGCTGGCCGTCGAGCTGCCCGGCGGCGAGCAGCGGACCGACGGCTGGCTGCGCGACGCCGAGGGCCTGGCCCACCGCTCCGAGCTGGCGCTGGCCTTCGCCCGCCGGCCGCAGGCGGTCCAGCCGCAGCCGGCCACCCAGCCACCGGCGACCGGCCGGCCTGCCCCGGCCGGGCGCCTCGTGCCACCGGCGCGCCCGGCCGGCCCGCGGCTGGCCGAGCCCGGCGGCGAGTGGCTCTACGCGAAGCTCTACCTCGCGGGCCGGCACACGGATGCCTTCCTCCAGGAGCGGCTGAACCCGTTCCTGGCCGAACTGCCCGGCCCGGCCCAGGCGGTGATCGACCGCTGGTTCTTCATCCGCTACCGGGACCCGGACGACCACCTGCGGCTGCGCTTCCACGGGCCGGCGGACACCCTGTGGCAGGAGCTGCTACCGCCCCTGCGCGGCGCGGTGCGGCAGTGGACGGCCCAGGGGCTGGTCGGACGGTTCGTGCTGGACGGCTACGACCCCGAGTGGGAGCGCTACGGCGGCCCCGAGGCCCAGGCGGCCGCCGAACGCTTCTTCGCCGCCGACAGCCGTACGACCCTCACCCTGCTGCGGACCGCCCGGCAGGCCGCCGCGATGCCCGGTGACGGTGGGCGCGGTGACGGTGGGCCCAGTGACGGTGGGCGCGGTGACGTGCCGTGGGACAAGGAGACGCTGGCCGCGCTCTCCCTCGCCTCCATCGCGCACGCCGCCGGCCTGCCGCCGGAGGCCGTCGCCCCGGCCCGCTACCAGGAGCCGGCCGCCGCCTGGCTGGCCGGCAGCGCGGTCGACCAGGAGCTGCCGGCCGGCTACCGGGCCAACCGGGCCAAGTGGCTGCGACTGATCGACCCGGCCGGCGGTTGGCCCGCACTGGCCGAACACCCGCTCGGTGCCCAGGTGGCGCAGGCACTGGCCGACCAGGCCGGACACCTGCGTGCCTACCGCGAGCAACTGGACGAACTCGCCGCCCGCGGCGCCGATTGGTCGCCACTGCCCACGGTGGTGGCGAGCCTGCTCCACATGTCCTGCAACCGGCTGCTCGGGACCGACCGGGAGGCCGAGCTGCGCGCGCACGCCCTCGCCCGCGCCTGCGTGACCGGAAACGCCGACCGAAGGAAGCACCAGCGGTGACCACGGCAACAGCGACCACGGCAGCCGTAACCACGGCGACAGGGAGGGTGACGGCGGTGACCACGGAGGCGCTGACGCATCCGGTAACGACACCGGTGAGGCAACCGGTGACGACACCGGTCGCGACCACGGCGGCGGCGCCCGGCACCACCGGGCGCATCGAGGCGGCCGTCGAGCGGGTGGCCGCCGCCCTCACCGAGGAGCCGCAGCAGCACGGCCCCGGCCGGCCCGCCGCCCCCGCGGCCGCACTGGGCGGCGCGGCCGGCGTCGCTCTCCTGCTCACCGAGCTCGCCCGCCGCGACCCGGGCCGGCTGCCCGCCGCGCACGGCCGGCTCACGGTGGCGGCCAAGGCCCTGACCAACACCGCCTCGGTCGGTCTGCACCACGGTCCGGCCGCGGTGTTGGTGGCCGTTCAGGCGGCCGCGAGGCTCGGCGGTCACTATCCGCGCCTGCGCCACACCCTGACCGCGCACGTCGCGACCGAGCAGCTCGCCCGCCTCGCGGCCCAGCCGGCCGGACCGGGTGTGGACTGGTCGTCCTACGACGCCATCGCCGGCGCCAGCGGCACCGGCCGGGTGCTGCTCACCGCGGTCACCGACGGCGACGCCGAGGAGCGGGCGACGGCCGAGCCCGCGCTGCGCGCCACCCTCGCCCACCTCGTCGCGCTCAGCCGGCCGGTGCGGGTGGGCGGCCGGCAGGTGCCCGGCTGGTGGGTACCGGGTCACCGCCAGCTAACGGCCGCCGACCGCGCACGTTTCCCGCGCGGTGACATCAACCTCGGGACGGCCCACGGCATCGCGGGCCCGCTGGCGCTGCTCGCCCGCAGCGCCGAGCTGGACGTGACGGTCGACGGGCAGCTCGCGGCCGTGCGGCGGATCGGCGGCTGGCTGGCCGCGCGGGCGGACCACGACGCGTCCGGGCCGTACTGGCAGCCGAGGCTGCCGCTGGACGAGGAGATCGCCCGGGCCTGCGGCGGGCCCACCTCGTCCGCCGCGCCCGTCGCCACCGCCGCCGCTGCCTGGTGCTACGGCTCCGTCAGCATCGCGGGCGCCCTGCTGCGCGCGGCTCGGGTGACCGGCGAGGAGGCCTGGCACCGGCTCGCCCTGGACAGCGCCCACGCCGTGCTGGCCCGCCCCGGCACCCTGGACCACCTGAAGGGCCCCACCGTCTGCCACGGCGAGGCGGGCTTCCTGCAGAGCCTGTGGCGGCTCGGGCGGCAGGCCGAGGACCCGGTCCTGCTCGACCACTGCGCGCGCCTGGCCGACCGGCTGGCCGCGGCCTTCGACCAGGAGGCCGTCTACGGCTACCGGCACCTGGCGCCGGCCCACCGCGACCGCGGCTGGCAGCCCGGCCGGCCGCCGAGCGCCGAGGACAACCCCGGGATCCTGGAGGGCGCGGCCGGCGTCGCGGCCGCCCTCCTCTCGGTGCTACCCGGCCCCGGTTCGTCGGACCACGAGCAGGACGAGCCCGTCTGGGACCGTGTCCTGCTGCTGTCCTGACACCGGGTCAGAACCTCCGCGCGCCCTTGCCGCCCTTCCGTCAGCCCCTGGGACCGCCCGGCGACGCGGATCGTCGGCGGGCGAGGAACAGCCAGCCGGTGGCGAGGACACCGACCGCGGTCTCGACGATCCACAGGACCAACGGGCCTCGGCGGAAGCCCTCGTAGACCGGCCAGGCCCAGGGCTCAGCGACCAGTGCCAGGCTCAGGCAGGCCCCGGCTGCCACCGATCGGGTGCCGGCGTACCTGCTGCCCAGCAAGCCGTAGACCACCCCGACGGGCAGCGCGATCAGGCCCCACGGCGGCGAGCCCCGGAAGATGTAGTGCAGCCAGCCCGCCACGCTCAGTCCGGATCCGAACTGGCGGGCGTAGAAGGCGATCAGGCATGCGAACTCGGCGAGCGTCCCCGCGGCGACGGCCCAGTGCCACGACCGTTGGAGGCGCCCGGCGAAGAAGGCGATCGCCAGCCAGGGGGCGAAGAGATTGCTCACCCAGAAGACGCGCGGATCATCCGGCGAAGGGATCCAGGAGATCGCGGCCCCGTAGCAGGCGGCCCCGGCCCCGGTCGCGGCGGCGAGCAGCGGCCGGGATCGCAGCCGTGCGGGGGCGGTGCCGTCGGCTCGCGTTGTCGTGGCCATCAGGCCCTTCCCTCGACGATCATCCGAGCAGTCTGACAGACGAGATGAACGCCGCCCGAGGCAGATCACGCCGGTTGAGCCGCCATCAGCGGTAGTACTCCGCGACCACGGCCCGGACCTCGTCGAGCAGCGCGGGGCCGTCCTGCGGCACGGGCGGTTGGCCGCTGCCCGGCCGGATGTCCAGGAGCTGCTCGTTGGACAGGGCGAACACCACCCGGCGTAGCCCTGCCCGTTGGATGACCGCCTCGCACATCCCGCACGGCTGGCAGCTGGTGTACATCGTGGTCCCCGCAGCCGTGGCCGGGTCCAGCTCTCGCGCGGCCCACCTCGCCAGCTTGAGTTCCGGGTGCGCGGTGATGTCCTGGTCGGTGAGGGTGGTGTTCTGCTCCTCTGCCAGCACCGTTCCGTCCGGTCCGGTCAGCAGCGACCCGAAGGGCGGGTTGCCGCTCGCGTGTGCCTCGGCCGCGAGCGCGATGGCTCGCCGGAGGAGGGTGTGGTCGTCGGGGGTGGTCATGAGAGCTCCGTTCGGCCGCGGGGCGGGTAGAAGTGTGCGGCCACCGTGGCGAGTGCCTGCCGGCCCAGCTGCGGGTGGCACGTCTCGCGGGGGTCGCCGGTGTAGGGGTCGAGGACGACGGTCTCGGCGCCCAGCAGCCGCAGTTGGTCGAGGTCGTCCATGACCTGGTCGATCGTGCCCTCCCCGGCGAGCCGTTGCGGTCCGCTGACCGGCGTCGCGGTGAGCTTGAGGGCGATCCGGGGGGCCAGCGCGGGCACGGGGAGGCGCTGTTCGGCCGCGGCGGCCCGCAGCCTGACCGCGGCTTCGCGCAGCCACGGCATGGTGCAGCGCAGCGGGTGCCAGGCGTCCCCGAGCCGGACGGCCCGGCGCAGCCCCGCGTCGCTGTTGCCGCCGACCCAGACCGGGATCCTGCGGGTGCCGTGGTCGGCGGTGTCCGACCAGGCCGCCCGGATGGCATGCAGGTGATCGTCCGTCAGCCGTCCGCGCCGTTCGAAGGGGATCCCGAGGGCGGCGAACTCCTGCCGTGCCCAACCCACTCCCACGCCGAGGACCAGCCGGCCGCCGCTCAGCTGGTCCAGGTTGGCCGCCATCCGGGCGGTGAGCAGCGGGTGCCGGTAGGGAGCGATGAGGACCGTCGTGCCGAGCCGGACCCGGGTGGTGAGGCCGGCCAGCCACGACAAGGTGGTGAAGGGCTCGTAGAAGGGCGCCGGGTACCGCTCGGCGACGTCGGGCGTGATGGCGATGTGGTCGGAGACCATCAGCAGGTCGAAGCCCAGGCCCTCCACGGTCTGGGCCCAGCTGCGCAGGACTCCCGGGTCGGTGCCGGGGCCGAAATTGGGGACGTTGACGCCGATTTTCACACCGCCGAGCCTAGCCAGGTGTCACGGGCCGTCAGAAGGGATTCCTGCCTGTTCAGGGGCGGTTCGCCCGTGGATTCACCGGTAATCTGGGCGGATGACCGGGAATCTTGACGCGACGGACTGGGCGATCCTGGATGAGCTCCAGCAGGACGGCCGGATCGCGTACACGGAGCTGGCGCGGCGGGTGAACCTGAGCGCGTCGGCGACGACGGAGCGGGTGCGGCGGCTGGAGGCGACCGGGGTGATCACGGGGTACCGGGCCGAGGTGGATCTGGAGCGGACCGGTTACCTGGCGATGGCCGTGGTGCGGCTGAAGTACCCGGGAACCCGGCACGAGCCGCTTCGCCGGCTGCTCGGGGAGCGCCCGGAGATCCTGGAGTGCCTGCGCACCACCGGGGACGACTGCTACGTCCTGAAGGTGGCGGCCACGTCGATGGCCCAACTGGAGGAGATCGTCGACGCGCTGGCCCAGTTCGGGAGCACGACCACCGACCTGGTCCTCAGCCGGACGCTGCCGTTCCGCGGCCCACGAGAGTCCCGGGCAGCACGGACCCGGGCCGCGTCACCGCAGTCGCTGTAGTCCCCGGAGGAGCAGATCGACCAAGCGGCGCGGGTCATAGCGCGGGTCGCTGTCACGTCCGATGCAGAGGTTGCCGATGCCGCGCATCAGTTCGAGGGCGTGCGTACCGGGGTTGATCTCGCCGGCGTCGACCGCGGCGTCGAGCAGCTGCGCGCAGACGGGTACCAGGCGGTCGATGAAGTAGGTGTGCAGCGCGTCGAAGCCGCTGCTGTCGGACTGCAGCGCGTTGGCCAGCCCGTGCTTCGTGACCAGGAAGTCGACGAAGAGGTCGACCCACTGGCGCAGTGCCGCGAACGGCGAGTCGGCCCCGGCCAGCAGGGTCGGGCCGACCTCGGCGCAGGCCTCGACCTGGTGGCGGTAGACGGCGACGACGAGGTCCGCCCGGGTCGGGAAGTGGCGGTAGATCGTCCCCACCCCGACGCCCGCGCTGGCCGCGATCTCACGGATCGGTGCGTCGACGCCGGAGGTGACGAACACTGCGGCGGCCGCGTCGAGCAGCGTCTGCCGGTTGCGCAGCGCGTCGGCCCGCTTGGTTCGGGCCGGCGCCTCCCCGGACGGGTCTGTTGTGGGCACCACGCTCTCCTTCCGACTTCCGACGTCCGACGGCCGTTGACAAAGCGGAACAGTGTTCCGTATATTAATCGGAACAACGATCCGCTTTAAGCGTAGCGGAAGCGGAACGCTCCTGACCGCCTCACCCCCGCCGCCCGCATGAGGCCGGCGGCAGGGGTCAGTGAAGGGAAGTACGCATCATGAGTGAATCGACTCACCCAGCCGGCACGTTCGGCTCGCCCACCCCAGTCCTCTCGGTCAGTCCGGTCGTGCTGCCGGCTCCGGGCCGAGCCGTGGACCTCGAGGTGCGCGTCTCCGCGCCCGTGACCGGGGGCGACCTGCCGGTCATCCTCCTCTCGCACGGGCAGGGCTACTCGAACAACCTCTCCTCGCTGAACGGCTACGCCCCCCTCGTCAACTTCTGGGCGGCGCACGGCTTCGTCGTGATCCAGCCCACCCACCTGAGCTCGACGACGCTGCGCCTGCCTCCCGACACTCCCGGGGCGCCGCTCCACTGGCGATCGCGGGCCGAGGACATGAAGCGCGTCCTCGACCGGTTCGACGTGATCGAGGCCGCCGTGCCGCAGCTCCGCGGGCGCCTGGACCGCGGCAGGGTCGCCGTCGCCGGGCACTCGATGGGCGGGCACACCGCGAGCCTGCTGCTGGGCGCCCGGCTCACCGATCCGGAGGACGGAACGGAAGCGAACCTGGCCGAGCCCCGGATCAAAGCGGGTGTGCTGCTCGCCGCGCCCGGCAGGGGCGGCGACGCCGTCACCGACGTCGTGGCCGAGAACTATCCCTTCCTCTCGACCACGGACTTCTCCGCGATGACGACGCCCGCGCTCGTGGTCGCCGGTGACAAGGACACCTCCGCCCACCTGACGGTCCGGGGCCCGCAGTGGCACGCCGATCCGTACGTCCTCGCGCCGGGCCCCAAGTCCCTGCTCACGCTGTTCGATGCGGAGCACGGGCTCGGCGGGGTCTCCGGATACGACGTCGCCGAGACCACGGACGAGAACCCCGAGCGCGTCGCCGTGGTCCAGCGGCTCACCTGGGCCTACCTCCGCAGCGAGCTCTACCCCGGGGACTCCGCCTGGCAGGCGGCATGTGACGCGCTGACGGCCGGACCCGACCCGCTCGGACGGGTCGAATCCAAGTAAGGCGCAGTAGTCGAGTCAGTCGAGTGCCGTGTCCGCGAGCACCTTCCGGAGCACGTTCCAGGAGAGGTCCGAATAGGTCCTGAACTCCTTCTCCTTGTGGTCGAGCTCGTCGATGTAGCGGAACGTGTCGCGGTTGAGGTCGGCCGCCGTGTACGAGTCCATCGAGAGCTCGTTCTCGTTCAGGTACACGTGGAAGCTGGCCGCGAACTCCGAGGTGTCGCTCATGTACTGCGGGCCGGTGGGACCGTTGTCTCAGTCAGCGCTCTCCCGGACACCCCGCGCACGCTCGATCCGGACGGCGATGCCGTCCAGGAACGTCGCCAGGATCAGCTCGAAGACCTCCTCGTCGTTGCGGAACAGCTCCGTCAGCCGCGCGGCGCTGGCGTGCAGGAGCGGGAAGTCCCGCTCCTGCAGCATGCCGTACTTGACCGCCCAGGCGGCGTCGTCCTTCGCCTGCGTGGCCGGGTCGAGTGAGCAGAACGCCGCCGTGTACTGCGTCATCGCCAGTGTCAGATCCAGGAGTTGCCGGTAGCACTCGGCTGCTTCGATGACCGGCAGGCCGGCCCGGTGCAGCACCGAGATCAGCTCCTCGACGCTGCTCGTCTCCGCCGGGCTCGCCGTCGTCCGCGCCGCGGCCAGCACCGCCACCGCCGGGCGGGCGAGGTAGGCGTTCCGTACGCTGCGCGCGGTGACGGTGAGCCAGGCGCGCCAGTCGTCCGACGGACCGTCGGGCAGCGCCGCCCGGGCCAGTTGCACCCCCTCCTGGATCGTCAGATCCGTGAGCGCGAGGATGAGTTCGTCCTTGTCGCGGAAGTGGCGGTAGACCGCCGTCGGGTCCGCGCCCAGCTCCTTGCCGAGGCGGCTGAAGCTGAGCTGGCCGCCGCCTTCGGGCGAGCAGAGGCGCAGCGCGGCCTCCAGGATCGACTCTCTGGTGAGCGCCGCGCGTCGCTTCGCCTTGGACTCTTCCGCCACCTGGGCCTCCACGCGGGCCGCTCCTCATCGTTCGCTCGGTTCCGGCTTCGCCACGACGGCGCCGAAACGCCGGGTCGCTTCACTCGATCGTAACGGCGGGCCCGTGTCAATGCCATTGACATCGCCATTGTCATCAGCTTTTCTTCTCCCATCATCCGGCAGTGCCCTCCCCGTGGCCCGCCGTTCAGGTCCCGCCGTCTCCTGTCTCCCCCCACTGCTCTGGAGCGCCCGTGCACCTCGATCCCCCGTTCGCCGACCTGGTCTTCCACGGCGGCCCGGTCTATACCGTCGACCCCGCCCGGTCCTGGGCCACCGCCGTCGCCGTGCGCGACGGGCGCATCGTCGCGGTTGGTCAGGACCACGACGTCCGGCCGTTGATCGGCCCCGCCACCGAAGTCGTGGACCTCGCCGGACGCCTGCTGCTGCCGGGTTTCCAGGACGCCCACGTGCACCCCGTGCTGGCCGGCACCACGCTGCGCAGCTGCGACCTGCACGAGTTGAGCACCGCCGACCAGTACCAGCGGGCCGTCGCCGAGTACGCCGCCGCGCGGCCCGAGGCCGCCTGGATCACGGGTGGCGGCTGGAGCATGGAGGCGTTCCCGGGCGGCACGCCGCACCGCTCGCTGCTGGACGCCGTCTGCCCCGACCGCCCGGTCGCCCTGCCCAACCGTGACGGCCACGGCCTGTGGGCCAACAGCCGCGCGCTGGAGATCGCCGGCATCACCGCCGAGACGCCGGACCCGGCCGACGGCCGGATCGAGCGCGACGCCGACGGCACCCCGACCGGCATGTTCCAGGAGGGCGCCGCCGAGCTGGTGACCCGGCACATACCGCCGCTCACCGACGAGGACTTCTACCAGGGCCTGCTGGCCGGCCAGGCCTACCTGCACTCCTTCGGCATCACCGGCTGGCAGGACGCCGGTGTCGGCGCCGACTTCGGCCCCGGCGACGTCTACGGCGCCTACCTGCGGGCCGACCGCGAGGGCACGCTGACCGCGCGGGTCCGCGGCGCGCAGTGGTGGAACCGGGACGGCGGGCTGGAGCAGCTGCCGGGGTTCCAGGACCGCCGCGCCGAGGCCGAGCGCAACGGCGAGCGCTTCCGGGCCGGCACCGTCAAGATCATGCTGGACGGCGTCGCGGAGAACCACACCGCGGCGATGCTGGAGCCCTACCTGGACGGCTGCGGCTGCTCCTCGGCCAACGCGGGCATGGACTTCGTCGACCCCGCCGAACTGGGCGGCTACGTCGCCGAACTGGACGCGGCCGGGTTCCAGGTGCACTTCCACGCGCTCGGTGACCGGGCTGTGCGCAACGCCCTGGACGCCGTCGAGGAGGCCATCCGCCGCAACGGCGACCGCGGCAACCGGCACCACCTGGCGCACCTCCAGGTGGTCCACCCCGACGACATCGCCCGCTTCCGCGAGCTCGGCGCGACCGCCAACATCCAGCCGCTCTGGGCCTGCCACGAGCCGCAGATGGACGAGTTGACCATCCCGTTCCTCGGCGAGCGCCGGGCCGGCTGGCAGTACCCGTTCGGCTCGCTGGTCCGAGCCGGCGCGATGCTCGCGGCCGGCAGCGACTGGTCGGTGAGCACCCCCGACGTGCTGGCCGGCGTCCACGTGGCCGTCAACCGCACCGGCGAGGAGGACCCCGACCGGGCGCTGGTCCCCGAGGAACGGATCGACCTGGCCACCGCGCTCGCCGCCTACACGGCCGGCACCGCCCGCGTGAACCACCTCGACGAGTGCACCGGTTCGGTGCAGACCGGCAAGTTCGCCGACCTGGTGGTGCTCGACCGCAACCCCTTCGCCGGCCCCAGCCAGGCCATCGCCGAGACCCGGGTGCTGCGCACCTACGTCCAGGGCGACCTGGTCCACTACGCCGAGTTCGAGTGAGCCGAGGAGTCAGCACCATGAACACCGGAACCGTGAACACGAGAGTCCCACGTGCCGCCCTCTGCGCCGTGACGGTGGCCCTGCTCGCCACCGGGTGCGGTTCGGGCGGCAGCGCCGCCTCGCCGCACGCGAACAGCAACTTCTCCACCGCGCAGGTCACCACCGCGCCGGGTACCAAGCCGATCAACTCGCTGACCTGGTCCGGGGACTACCGCGCGCCGTACGCGGAGGACCCGGTGAAGACGGCCGACTATCCCGAGGAGACCATCCTCGGCAACGTCTGCGAGCCGGTGCTCCGGGTGGCCGCCGACTACTCGGTCCACCCCGGCATCGCCAAGTCCTGGAGCCAGCCCGACGCCGAGCACGTGGTGCTCGAGCTCGACCCGCGGGCGCGGTTCAGCGACGGAAAGCCGGTCACCGCCGACGACGTGGTCTACAGCCTGACTCGCAACATGGACCCGCAGGTCGCCAGCAACTACGCCGACTCCTACAACGACGTCGCCTCGATCAAGGCCACCGGGCCCTCGCAGGTGACCGTCACGCTGTCCAAGCCCGACTACGTCTTCGTCCGCACCCTCGGCACCCTGGGCGCGGCGGTCGTGGAGCAGGCCTTCGCGGTCAAGGCCGGCACCGACTTCGGCAACGCCGACGTCGGCGTGGTCTGCGCCGGGCCCTACACCGTCCAGTCGTTCGACGGCACCAACCAGATGGTGCTCAAGCGCGACCCGAACTACTGGGACCCGAGCCACGCGGGCAAGGCGGACACGGTCACCTTCAAGTTCCTCGGCGACCCGTCCGCGCTCGCCAACGCGCTCGCCTCGAACGCCGTGCAGGGCGCGTTCGACCTGCAGGCCTCGACCATCAGCCAGTTGAGCCGGGCGGCCGGCGGCAAGCTCTACATCGGCGGCGAGGGCTCGACCACGCAGAACGTCGACCTGGTCGTCTCCAGCTTCAGCGGCGGCCTCGCCGACGCCCGCACCCGGCAGGCGCTGAGCATGGCGATCGACCGGGCCGGCATCGCCAAGACCATCTACAGCGGCGCCGCCGACCCGCTCTACGCCGTCGCGGGGCCGGGCTTCTGGCAGGGCAACCCCGCCGAGTCGGTCTACCGCACGGCCTACGACAAGCTCGCCAAGGGCCCGGACCTCGCGGGCGCGACCGCCCTGGTCAAGCAGGCCGGCGCGAGCGGCAAGCCGGTGACCATCGCGTACGCGGCCGGCACTCCGTCCTCCGCGCAGCTGGCCCAGGTGCTCCAGCAGACCGGCCAGGCGATCGGCCTCGACATCAAGATCGTCGGCCTGCCGGACCAGCAGTACGGCAGCCTGTTCACCGACCCGAAGGCCCGGGCCGCCTACGACGGGTTCCTGACGATCAACTACATGGAGTACCCGGAAGCGCAGACCATGTACGCGAGTTACGCCACCGCGACCGGCGCGCAGAACTTCAACGGCTACGACAGCGCGGCCGTCCAGCAGGATCTGGACGCGGCCCAGGCCACCGACGACCCGACCGCCCGGGCCCAGGCCGTGCTGAAGGCACAGACGGTGCTGGGGCAGGACCTGCCCTGGATCCCGATCGTCGCGCCGCGCGCGCTGCTCTTCCAGAGCCACGACGTCACCGGTGCGCCGCTGACCTTCTCCTACATGGACAACGCCTGGGTGACCGCGATCGGGGCGCCCTGATGACCCGTCTGCTGCTGCACCGCCTCGGCGGGCTGCTCACCACGCTGCTGCTGTCCAGCGTGCTGATCTTCGGCAGCCTCTACCTCGCGCCCGGCAGCCCGGAGAACGTGCTCTTCGGCAGCCGGATGCCGAGCGCCGCCGCCCGCGTGGCGGTGCGGCACCGGCTGCACCTGGACCAGCCGCTGCCGGTCCGCTACTGGGACTGGCTGACCGGCGTGCTCCACGGTGACCTGGGCACCTCGATGGTCACCGGTCAGCCGGTCGCCGACCGGATCAGCGCCGGGCTCGGCACCACGCTGCTGCTGGTGCTGATGACCATGGTGCTGGTGGTGGTCCTGGGCCTGGGCCTCGGGCTGGCCGCGGCCGTGCGGCCCGGCCGCGTCGACGGCGCGGTCAGCGCGTTCACCTCGGTCTCGGTGAGCGTGCCGCCGTTCGTCGCGTCCACGCTGCTGATCTCGGTCTTCGCGATCAGGATGGGCTGGTTCCCGGCCTCCGGCGTCGGCCAAGGACTGGGCGGGAAGATCGACGCGCTGGTGCTGCCCGCCTGCGCGCTGGCGGTGATCTCCTGCGGCTTCCTGGCCCGGGTCACCCGCAACGCGGTCCGCGAGGAGCTGGCGCGCGAGCACGTGCAGACCTCGCTGGTGCGCGGCCTGCCCCGGCTCGTGGTGCTCCGCGGCCACGTGCTGCGCAACGCACTGCCGCCGATCATCACCGCCATCGGCCTGCTGACCGCCGGCACCTTCGCTTCGACGCTGGTCGTCGAGTCCGCCTTCGCGGTGCCGGGGATCGGGCAGTTGACGATCCAGTCGGTGGCCCAGAAGGACTTCCCGGTGGTCCAGGCCGTGGCCCTGCTGCTGGTCGCCGCGTTCGTGGTCTGCAACGCGGCGAGCGACCTGATCCAGGCCCTGGTCGACCCGCGACTGCGCACGGCCGGGAGCACCTCGTGAGAGAGAAGCTGAGAACGACGACCGGCAGGCTGGGCCTGGCCGGCACCGCCTCGGCGGTGTTCCTGCTGGTCGTGCTGCTGATCGCGCTCGCCGCGCCGCTGCTCGCCCCGGCCGACCCCAACCGGCAGAGCCTGCTGGACGCCTACACCGGTCCGTCCGCCGCGCACCTGCTCGGCGCGGACGGCATCGGCCGCGACATCCTGTCCCGGCTGATGTTCGGTGCGCGCACCAGCCTGCTCGGCCCGGCGCTGGTCGTCGGCGTCTCGCTGCTGGTCGGCATCCCGCTGGCGCTGCTGGCCAGTTGGTACGGCGGCTGGGTCGACGCGGTGGTGGCCCGGGTCTTCGACCTGATCTACGCGCTGCCCGGGCTGCTGCTCGCGGTGCTGACGGTGGCCCTGTTCGGGCCCGGCCTGACACCGGCCGTCGCCGCGCTCTCGATCGCCTACGTGCCGTTCCTGGCCCGGATCGTGCGGGCGGCGGCGCGCCAGCAGCGGGTCAGCCCGTATGTCGACGCCCTGTCGGTGCAGGGCTTCGGCGTGCTGCGGATCTCGGTCGGCCACGTGCTGCGCAACATCGCGCCCACGGTGGTCGGCCAGGCAGCGATCGCCTTCGGCTACGCGCTGCTCGACCTCGCCTCGCTCTCCTACCTCGGCCTCGCCGTCCAGGCCCCGACGCCCGACTGGGGCGTCATGGTCAGCGACACCGACGCGCTGCTGAAGGGGTACTGGCTGCCGGTGATCGCACCGGGCGTGCTGATCGTGCTCACCGTCCTGGCACTGACCGTGCTCGGCGCGCGGATCAGCGGCGAGAAACCGCCGCGCTACCTGCGCCGCGCGAAGCGCACCGGCGACCGGCGAGTGCCGAACACGGCGCCCGTGGGGACGCCGAACCAGAAGGAGACGACCGTGGGAGCCGTCGGATGAGCGGGCCACTGCTGGAACTGTCGGGTCTCACGGTCGACATCGCCACCGAGGACGGCGCCCCGCGCACGCTGCTCGACGGCATCGACCTGACCCTCGCCCGCGGCGAGGCGCTGGGCCTGGTCGGCGAGTCCGGCTCGGGCAAGTCGATGACCGTGCGCGCGATCACCCGGCTGCTGCCGGCCGCGGCGCGGGCCTCGGGCACGATCCGCTTCGAGGGCGCCGACGTCGGCGCGATGGACGGGTCCGCCCTGCGCGCCTACCGCGACGGCGGTGTGGGCCTGGTCTTCCAGGACCCCCGTGCGCACATCAACCCGACCCGCCGGATCGGCGCGTTCCTGATCGAGGCGCTGGTCCGCAACCGAAAGGTGCCCAGACGCGAGGCGCTGGCCAGGGCGGCGGCGGTGCTGGCCGAGGTCGGCATCGACGACCCGGCCCGGCGACTGCGGCAGTACCCGCACGAGATCTCCGGCGGCATGCTGCAGCGCGTCATGATCGCCTCGGTGCTGCTCGCCGAGCCCCGGCTGATCCTGGCCGACGAGCCGACCACCGCGCTCGACGTGACGATCCAGCAGGAGGTCGTCGCCATCCTGGACCGGCTGCGCCGTGAGCGCGGCATGGGCATGGTCTTCATCACCCACGACCTCGACCTCGCGCTGGCTGTCTGCGGCCGGGTCGCGGTGATGTACGCGGGGCGGATCGTCGAACTGCGGTCCGCCGACACGCTGCACGAGCGCGCCGCCCACCCGTACACGGCCGGGCTGCTCGGCTCGCGCCCCGCGATCGACCGGCGGGCCGAGCGCCTGGCGGCCATTCCAGGCCGTCCCGTCTCGGCGTTCGAGTCGGGCCAGGGCTGCGCGTTCGCGCCGCGCTGCGCGCACGCGCGGCCGGCCTGCGAGCAGCGGCCGCCGGAACTCACCGAGTTCGACGGCGGGTTGGTGCGCTGCGCGCGGGTGACCGAGATCCGCCCGGCGCGGCCGAGCAAGGAGGCGAGCGTATGAGCACAGCAGGGACCGACACCGCGCAGGCGGTCGAGGTACGGGAACTGACCAAGGTGTTCAAGGGCGCGCGCGGGGTCCGGCACCAGGCCGTGGCGGACGTCTCGTTCGACGTCCCGGTCGGCGGCTCGCTCGGCATCGTCGGCGAGTCGGGATCGGGCAAGACCACCATCGCCCGGATGCTGGTCGGGCTGGAACGCCCGACCAGCGGCCGCATCGCGGTCCTCGGGCGCGACCGCAGCCGACCGGCGCGCCGGGGCGTGGAGCGCGGTGCCCGGGCGCGGGAGTTGCAGATCGTCTTCCAGGACCCGTACACCTCGCTCGACCCGAGGCAGAGCGCGCGGGCCGCGGTGGCGGAGGTGCTGCGCCACCACGGCGGGCTGACGGCGGAGCAGCGCGCGAAGCGACTCGACGAACTGGTCGACCAGGTGGGCCTGACCGAGCGCCAGGCCCTGGCCCGGCCGCGCGATCTCTCCGGCGGCCAGCGCCAGCGGGTGGCGATCGCCAGGGCGCTGGCGGCCCGGCCGCGGGTGCTGGTGCTGGACGAGGCGGTCTCGGCGCTGGACGTCTCGATCCAGGCGCAGATCCTCAACCTGCTCGCGGACATCCGCGCCGAGACCGGGCTGACCTACCTGCTGATCTCGCACGACCTGGCGGTCGTGCGGCAGCTCTGCGACACGGTGCTGGTGCTGCGCGGCGGTCGGGTGGTCGAGCAGGGCGACTGCGCGCGGGTGCTCGACGCGCCGGCCGAGGAGTACACCCGGGCGCTGCGCGAGGCCGTGCCGGTGCCGGGCTGGACGGTGGGGGTGTAGGCGGGGAACTGCGGCAACCTGAGCACGACAAGGCCCCCGACCGCTGTGCTGCGGTCGGGGGCCTTGTCGCGATCAGGCTACTTCCGGGCGGCTCGCACCCGACCGAGGATCGTCGAGAGCGCGATGACCGCCATGGTGCCCAGCAGCATCATCGAACCGATGACGTCGATCTGCGCCGGGTAGGCGCGCTGCACCGATCCCCAGATGTACATGGGGAAGGTCTCCAGGTTGCCGGCGGTGAAGACGGTGATGATGTAGTCGTCCACCGACAGCGCGAAGGCGAGCAGCGCCGCCGCCGCGATACCGGGGGCCACCAGCGGCAGGGTGACCTTGGTGAAGGTCTGGAACGGCGTGGCGTAGAGGTCCTGGGCCGCCCGCTCCAGGGTCGGGTCCATCCCCGCGAGCCGGGCCTTGACCGTCACCACGACATAGCTGACGCAGAACATCACATGCGCGATCGTGATGGTCCAGAAGCCGAGCCCGCCGGGGCCGACGGTGTTGAAGAACATCGCGGCCAGCGTCGCGCCCATCACCACCTCGGGGGCGGCCATCGGCAGGAACAGCAGGGCGTTGATGCCGGAGCGGGCCTTGAAGCGGTGGCGCACCATCGCGAAGGCGATCATCGTGCCCAGGATCGTCGCCACCACGGTGGCGACGGCGCCGATCTCCAGCGAGAGCCCGATGCTGTGGCACATCGCGGGGTTGGCGCACGGGTTGGCCCAGGCCGCCGTGGAGAAGTGGTTCCAGACGTAGTTGAACTTGCCCACCGGCTGGTTGAACGACATCCACAGGATGACCGCGTTGGGCAGCAGCATGAAGACGAAGATCGCCACCGTGACGACCAGCAGGATGTGCTCGCGGGCCCAGCTCAGCGGGCTGCGGCGGCGGACCGCCGGGGCACCGGCGCCGGCCGCGGGGGGAGCAGTCAGAGTCGTCATCAGAGCAGATCCTCCGTACCGGCCTTGCGGATGTAGCTCATCACCAGGACGAGCGTGCCGACCATCATCACGACCGAGATCGCCGAACCGACCGGGTAACCGGAGGTCTGCCGCAGGAACAGGTCCTCGATCTTCTGGCCGACCACGCCGGTGTTCGGGTTGCCCAGCAGCTGGGCGTTGATGTAGTCGCCGATCGCCGGGATGAAGGTCAGCAGGGTGCCGCCGACGACGCCGGGCATCGACAGCGGCAGGGTGATCCGCCGCCAGGTGGTGAAGGTGCTGCAGTAGAGGTCGCTGCCCGCCTCCAGCAGCCGGGGGTCGATCTTCTCCAGCGAGGTGTAGAGCGGCAGGATCGTGAACGGCAGGAAGTTGTAGACCATGCCGCAGACCACCGCTGCCGGGGTGTTGATCACATGGCCGCCGGTGGTCCAGCCGAGCGCCTCGGTCAGCCCGAGGACGTGCGCGCTGCGCAGCACGTGAACGACCGGGCCCTGGTCGGCGAGGATGGTCTCCCAGGCGATGGTGCGGATCAGGAAGCTGGTGAACGACGGCACGATCACCAGGGCCATCAGCAGTGACTTCCACTTGCCGCCCTTGAAGGCGATGAAGTAGGCCACCGGGTAGCCCAGCGCCAGGCAGAGGACCGTCGTGAGGGTCGAGTACAGGCCCGAATGCCAGTACTGCGTCCCGTAGTCGGAGATCGCGTGCCCGTAGTTGGCCCAGTGCCAGGTCAGCTTGAAGCCGTCGTCGTAGTTGCCCGTCTGCACCGAGGCCGAGACCGAGGTGAGGATCGGCAGCAGGAAGAAGACGGTCAGCCAGAGCAGACCCGGCAGCAGCAGGATCCAGGGGGTCAGGTTGCGGCGCGGCTTGTGATCCGGCGGGGCCGGCTTGCGCTGCGTCGCTCCGGCCGTGGGGTCGGCGACAGCGGTCACGCGGCGCCCTCCTCGTCCAGGACGGCGCCGGCCTCGATGTCCTGGGTGCCGTCCAGGCCGAAGCCCTGGCTCGGGTCCCAGTAGACGGCGACCTCGTTGCCCGGGCGCTGGATGGCGCGGCCGGTGTTCTGCTCGAACACCGAGATCTCCTCGCCGGAGGCCAGCTTGACCAGGTACTGGGTGGAGACACCGATGAACGAGGTGTCGACCACGGTGCCGGTCAGGCAGTTGAAACCGCTGGGCACCTCGTCCTCGGACCCGGCGATCTGCACCTTCTCCGGGCGGACGCCGAGGATCACGGCACCGCTGGTGGCGCGGGCGCGGTCGGCCTTCAGGGTGAGCGCGCGGCCGTGGGCGCGGACGGTGACCACACCGCCGTCGACGCCCTCGACCACACCGGGTATCAGGTTGGACTGGCCCAGGAAGTTGGCGACGAAGGTGGTGCTCGGGTTCTCGTACAGCTCCGCGGGGGAGCCCAACTGCTCGATCCGGCCCTGGTTCATCACCGCGATGGTGTCGGCCATCGTCATGGCCTCCTCCTGGTCGTGGGTGACGTGGACGAAGGTCAGGCCGACCTCGGTCTGGATCCGCTTGAGCTCGATCTGCATCTGGCGGCGCAGCTTGAGGTCCAGCGCGCCCAACGGCTCGTCCAGCAGCAGCACCTGCGGCTGGTTGATCAGGGCGCGGGCGAGCGCGATGCGCTGCTGCTGGCCGCCGGACAGCTGGTTGGGCTTGCGCTTGGCCAGGTGGCCCAGCTCGACCAGCTCCAGCATCTCCTCCACCTGGGGCCGGACACTCTTGAAACCGCGCCGGCGCAGGCCGAAGGCGACGTTCTCGAAGATGTCCAGGTGCGGGAAGAGCGCGTAGTTCTGGAAGACGGTGTTGACCGGGCGCCGGTAGGGCTTGGTGTCGGTGACCTCGGCGTCGCCCAGGAAGATCTGACCCGCCGTCGGGTCCTCCAGCCCGGAGACCATCCGCAGGGTGGTGGTCTTGCCGCAGCCCGACGCGCCCAGCAGGGCGAAGAACGAGCCCTGCGGGATGGTCAGGTCGAGATTGTCGACGGCGGTGAAGGCGCCGAAGCGCTTGGTGAGGCCGACCAGGCGGAGGTCCCCGCCCTCAATGCGGCCCAGTACGTCGTTGGAGCTCATCGATACTTCTTTCGCTGAGGAGACGGGTCCGCTACTGGCCGGTGACCTGCTGGAATCGGCTGGTGTAGTCGTCCAGTTGGGCGATGCTGAGGGCCATGAAGCCACGGGCCTTGTCCTGCATCTCCTGGCTGGGGACGATGAGCGGCACGGCGGCGGCGGTGGGGTCCAGCTGCTGGAGCGACGCCACCGCGCCGTCCACCGAGGGGATGTAGTTGATGAAGTCGTCCAGGGCGGCGGCGACGTCCGGCTCCAGGTAGTAGTTCAGCAGCTTCTCGGCATTGGTCTTGTGCCGCGCGAAGTTGGGGATGACGCAGTTGTCGGACCAGGAGAGCATGCCCTCGGTGGGCAGGTCGACGGTGACCAGGTTGGGCTTGCCGAGCTGCGCCACATCGCCCGAATAGGCCATCGTCACCGCCGTGTTGCCCTGCTGGAAGGCGCTCAGGTAGTCGTTCCCGGTGAAGGAGCGGATCTGGCCCGAGTCCTTGGCCCGGCGGACGTACTCCAGTGCCTGGTTGAACTGGGCCTCGGTGAAGTTCTCCGGATCGAATCCCAGCGCCAGCAGCGAGATCGCGACGGTGTCCTCCATCTCGCTGAAGAGCGAGACCTTTCCCCGCAGGTCCGCCCGGGTGAAGACCTCCGCGATCGAGGTGATCGGCTGCTTCACCAGGTCGGTGTTGTAGGCGAAGGTGGTGTACCCGTAGGCCCACGGCACGGAGAAGCGGCGGCCCGGATCGGTCGCGTCCTTGATGACGCTGGGCAGCATCTTCGCGTGGTTGGGGATGTTCGCCAGGTCGAGTTCCTGGATGTAGTCGTACGCCCGGTACTTGGCCACCATGTAGTCGCTGACGACCATCAGGTCGTAGCCGGTGTCGACGCCCTTGACCAACGACGGGTCGACCTTCGTGTACCAGTCGTTGTTGTCGTTGATGATCTCCAGGTAGTTGACCTGGATGCCGCTCTGCTTGACGAAGGCGTCCAGCGTGGGCCGCTTGTTGGGGTCCTTCGGATCGACGTCGATGTACGCCGGCCAGGTCGCGAAGTCGACCGTCCGTTCGGTGGCGGAGTAGTCCTTGCCGGCCTGCCCCACCTCCTTGCCACCGGGCGGAACGACATGGCCCGGCACGCCGCAGGCCGACAGCAGTCCGGTGCCGGCCACGGCCAGCCCTCCCGCTGTCACACCACGGAGCAGGGAACGGCGGCTTATCGCGGCGGCCGCCGAATGAGAGCGGGTTCGGTTGGTGAACCGCACCAGATCGGCAAAACTGGGGCCCGTCATGGGGATGGAGTGGCCTTTCTGCAGAACGCGGGGTGCTGGTCGATGGTCCTTTCCAGCGGTGGTGGGGGAATTGCGCTGCGGGGACAGCGGATGGGGTCAGAGATTAGGGCGGGAACAACGGATTCCCCCTGCTCAGACCTCGGATGACAGCGGAATCGTTACCAACATTGAGCGTTCTGCAACGACTTCCGCATCGTTGATCACCCTGCGTGATAAGGCCCCCGCTTGGCCACCTACACCTTGTAAAAGGCGCAACAGAAGGTCTGCTGATCTGGCAGTGGGACGGTGCGGGGTCCGGGCGGGATGATCCCAGCACAGCCCACCGACGGGGGACCCTCTTACGGGATGTCACCCCGGAACGCGGGAGCGACACACTCTGCCTCCCCCTGGTTCTGCCACGGGCGGATAGCGTCGCTCCATGACCAACAGCTTCGCCCTGCACATACCCGACGCCGACCTCGAACCGGAGCCGCTGGATCCGTCGCAGGTCATCTCCGGAACGCCCCAGGTCACCGGTCGGGTGCTCTGGGAGTCCCCGGACGGCCGGCAACTTCGCGGGATCTGGCAGATCACCCCCGGCGTGGTGACGGACACCGAGGCCGACGAGCTCTTCGTGGTGGTCAGCGGTCGAGCCACCGTCGAGATCGCCGGCGGCCCCACCCTAGAGGTGGGACCAGGCGACGCCGCCGTCCTGAACCACGGTGACCGGACGACCTGGACCGTGCACGAGACGCTGCGCAAGGCCTACGCCATCACGCTCCGCGACCCCGCCTGATCCCCGGCCGGCCCCGCCCCCACCCCCTCGCACGAAGGAACACCCTGATGGATCCCGTCGCCTCCCTGCAGGACGTCAAGCCGGTCCCGTTCTGGCTGGATGATCCCGCGCGCCCCGAGGCCGGTTCCGCGCTGGTCGGCGACGTCCACTGCGACCTGCTCGTGGTCGGCGGCGGCTACAGCGGCCTGTGGACGGCGTTGATCGCCAAGGAGCGCGACCCCTCGCTGGACGTGGTCCTGATCGAGGGGCAGCGGATCGGCTGGGCGGCCTCCGGGCGCAACGGCGGCTTCTGCGCCGCCAGCCTCACCCACGGCCTCGGCAACGGCCAGCAGCGCTGGCCCGGCGAGTTGGCCCGGCTCGAGAAGCTGGGCGCGCGCAACCTCCAGGCCGTCGAGGACAGCATCAAGCGCTACGCGATCGACTGCGACTGGGAGCGCACCGGTGAGATCGACGTGGCGACCGAGCCCTACCAGGTCGACGACCTGCACGAACTCGCCGAAATGGCAGCCGAGTTCGGCGGCGACTTCGCCGTCCTGGACGCCGACGCGGTGCGCGCCGAGGTCAACTCCCCGACCTACCTCGGCGGGTTCTGGGACAAGGACGGCGTGGGCATGGTCAACCCGGCCAAGCTCGCCTGGGGCCTGAAGCAGGCCTGCCTGGACCTGGGCGTGCGGGTCTACGAACACACCGAGGCGACCGCGCTCGCCGAATCCGGTGCGGGCCTTGCCGTGCGCACGGCGTACGGCCGGATCTTCGCCGGCCGCGTCGCCCTCGGGACGAACGTCTTCCCCTCGTTGGTCCGCCGCACCCGTGCCTACACCGTTCCGGTCTACGACTACGCGCTGATGACCGAGCCGCTGAGCGCCGAGCAACTCGCCTCGATCGGCTGGCGAAACCGGCAGGGGCTGGGGGACAGTGCCAACCAGTTCCACTACTACCGGCTCTCCGCCGACAACCGGATCCTCTGGGGCGGCTACGACGCCGTCTACCACTACGGAGGCCGGGTCCGGGCCGAGTACGACCACCGCCCGCAGACCTATCAGACGCTGGCCACGCACTTCTTCCAGACCTTCCCGCAGCTTGAGGGCCTGCGCTTCACCCACGCCTGGGGCGGCGCGATCGACACCTGCACGCGCTTCTCCGCCTTCTTCGACACCGCCTACCGGGGCAAGGTCGCCCTGGCCGCCGGCTACACCGGCCTCGGTGTCGGCGCCACCCGCTTCGGCGCCGAAGTGATGCTCGACCTGCTGGCCGGCGAGCGCACCGAGCGGACGGCGCTGGAGATGGTGCGCCGCAAGCCGCTCCCCTTCCCGCCCGAGCCCGTGCGCTGGGCTGGCATCGAGCTGACCAAGCGCTCCCTCGACCACGCCGACCGCAACGCGGGCCGGCGCAACCTCTGGCTCAAGACGATGGACCGCCTCGGGCTCGGCTTCGACTCCTGACCCGCTGCCGGCGCACTCGCCCCGGACGGCGCAGCCCGGCGGGCCGGCCGGGGGCGTGGCGTGTGACCGTGAGCAAGTGTCAATTTACTTGTTCCGCCTGGCCCAGTGGGCGTTTCGGCGACGGCGACTGGTGCTGAGCATCTGGCTCCTGGTCGCCGTCGTCACGATCACCGTCTCGGTCGCCAGTGGCGGTAAGACCAACGACAACTTCACCATCCCCGGTACCGAGTCGCAGCAGGCCGCAGACCTGCTCAAGGCGAAGCTGCCGGCTCTGGCGGGTGGTCAGACGCAGGTCGTCTTCGCCACCCACGGGGCGGTCAAGGTCACCGATCCGGTGCCGCGGGCCGGGATCGAGGCCGCGGTCGCGAACCTGGCGAAGGTCCCGCAGGTCGCCTCGGTCTCGAACCCGTTCCTGGCGAAGGCGATCTCCCCGAACGGCCAGGTCGCGCTCGGCCAGGTGCAGTACACCGCGCAGCCGGCCGATGTGAAGGACGCCACGCTGAACGCGGTGCAGGCCGCCGTCACACCGGCCCGGGACGCGGGCGTCCAGGTCGAGTACTCCGGCAGCGTCTACCCGGGCTGGCGGCTCGTCCCCTCGGAGCTCCCGGAACTCATCGGCCTGGTGGTCGCGTTCATCATCCTGCTGATCACCTTCGGCGCGTTCGTGGCCGCCGGTCTGCCGATCCTCACCGCGGTCATCGGCGTGGCCATCACCCTGACCGGCGTCACCGCCATCGCCTCGGTCGTCACCATCGCCTCGGCCTCGACGACCGTCGCCCTGATGCTCGGCCTGTCCTGTGGCATCGACTACGGCCTGTTCATCCTCTCCCGGCACCGCAACCACCTGCTGCAGGGCCGCGAGGTGGAGCAGTCGGTCAGCCTGGCCGCCGGCACGGCCGGCAGCTCGGTGGTGTTCGCCGGACTGACCGTCATCATCGCGCTCTGCGGGCTGTCCGTCGTCGGCATCCCGTTCCTGACGATCATGGGCCTGGCCGCGGCCGCCGCGGTGGCCATCGCGCTGCTGATCTCGCTCACCCTGCTCCCCGCCATGCTCGGCTTCGCGGGCGAGAAGGTGACCAACTTCATCAGCTCGCCGCTGCGCCGGGGCCACCACGAGGAGGTCGCGATGACGGCGGCCACCGCGCCACAGAAGACCTTCGGGGCGGCCTGGGCCCGCTTCGTGGTCCGCTACCGCATCCCCACCCTGATCGGCGGCGTCGCGCTGCTCCTGCTGTGCGCGGTGCCGGCGCTGGACGTGCAGCTGGGGCTGCCCAGCGGCTCCTCCAAGCCGACCTCCGACACCTCCCGCCGGGCCTACGACCTGACGACGGCGGCCTTCGGTCCCGGCTTCAACGGCCCGCTCCAGGTCGTCGCGGACGGCGTCACCACCCCGCAGGCGGTGGCGGCCATGGCGGCCACGCTGAGCAAGGTCCCCGGCGTCACGGCGGTCACCCAGCTGGCCCTGACCAACGGCGTCGGGGTCATCCGCGTCGTCCCCACGACCGGCCCGAGCGACCCGGCCACCGCCGACCTGGTTCACGCCCTGCGCGACAACCGGGCCGCGATCGAGGGGTCCAGCGGGGCGAAGGTGCTGATCGGCGGCGTCACGGCCTCGAACATCGACGTGTCCGCCAAGCTGTCCGCCGCGCTGCCGGTGTTCCTGGCGGTCGTGGTCGGGCTGGCGTTCCTCCTGCTGACGTTCGCGTTCCGGACGATCCTGGTGCCGATCAAGTCGATCATCGGCTTCCTGCTGTCGGTCTCGGCCGCGTTCGGCCTGACGGTCGCACTGTTCCAGTGGGGCTGGGGCCAGAGCGTCTTCGGTATCACCAAGGCCGAGACGATCAGCTTCCTGCCGATCATCATGCTCGCCATCATCTTCGGCCTCTCCAGCGACTACGAGGTCTTCGTCGTCTCCCGGATCAAGGAGGACTTCACGAAGACCGGCGACGCCCGCGGCGCCGTCCAGCGCGGCACCGGCCTGTCGGCCCGGGTGGTGACCGCCGCCGCGTTGATCATGTTCTTCATCTTCGTGGCGTTCATGTTCAGCAAGGACCCCACCATCAAGGCCATCGGCTTCAGCTTCGCGGCGGGCGTCTTCCTCGACGCCTTCGTGGTCCGGCTGACCCTGGTGCCCGCGGTGCTGGCGATCGTCCGCGCGAAGGTCTGGTACCACCCGCAGTGGTTCTCCAAGTACGTGCCGAACCCCGACATCGAGGGCGAGAAGCTGGAGGAACAGCTGGCCCGCGACCGGGAGGCCGTCTCCGAGGACGTCGGCCGCTGACGCTGCTCGACGGTGGCCGAGGCGAGTGCGGCCCCGGGGCGCGCTGCCCTCAGCCGGCGTTCGCCCGGGCGCGCCACTCGCGGGGCGTGGCGCCGTAGGCGGCGCGGAAGACGCGGCTGAAGTGCGCGGGGCTGACGAATCCCCAGCGCCGGGCCACGCAGGACACGGTCGGCGAGGCCGCGGCGCGCCGGGACAGGTCCCGGGCGCACATCTCCAGGCGGCGGCGCTGGATCCAGCGGGCCACCGTGGTCTCCTCGCTCTGGAAGAGCTTGTGGAGGTAGCGGACCGAGACGTGGTGCGCGGTGGCGATCTGCTCGGGTGAGAGCGACGGGTCGCCGAGGTGGTGGATGGCGTAGTCCTTGATCCGCGCGAGCATGGCCGGAGCGGTCTCCGGCGCCGTCGGGTTCAGGGCGCCGGTGCGCTCCTGGATGAGCAGGGCGAGCAGATCGATGGCCGCGTCGGCGAGCCGGCCCCCGGTGTAGGGGTCGAGCTGCGGCGCTTGAGCGGCCAGTTGGCGAAGGTAGGCGGCGACCACGTCGGTGGCTCCGGACCCGGGAGCGAACGCCGTGGCGGTGGCCGCCTTCAGGTCGTTGTCGTGGACCTGGAGAGCGGCGCGAGGCAGGCGGATCGCCGTGAAGTCGAAGGCGTCCGGGAACTCCTTGGTGAACGGGCGGCTGGACTCGGACACGACGAGCTCGCCCGGGCCCTGCGTGATCTCCCGCCCGTCCTGGGAGATCCTCGCGCGGCCCCGGTGCTGCAGCGCCACCGACACCCAGCCCTCACCGCCCATCGCGATGGTCCGCCGGTTGCGGCTGACGGTCTGCGGTCCGGCCGACACCCGGGAGATCTGCACGGCTCCCAGCTGGTCGCTGCTGAGGACCGCGACGGACGGACGCTGCTCCAGCAAGTCGACCTGAAGCGGCACGTAGGCCCGCGAGACGGTCTCCCGCCAGAACTCGGCACGCTCGGCGGGGGACAGCGATTCGGTGGACACCGTGGTCGACACGAGGCTCCCTTCGCCGGCGGAGAGGTCTGTTCCCGACCGTGCCGGTCCCCGGGTGGAGAGCAGGGCACGGTCGTCGGTCGGCCTTGATCCCCCGTGCTGACCTGGCACCATCTTTCCCATGGTCCGGGTGACCGCGCTTCTGTCAGATGACCGGTCTCGTGCCGGTGGACGGCGTCGAACACCGTGGACAGCGCCGAACACCATCGAGCAAGGGGTGCCATGCAAAGCGTCTTCGAGTCCGCGTCAGCCCCGTCGATCCTCGGCCGGGACTGCGAGCTGGCGCGGATCACGGACGTGCTCGACGCCGCGGACGGCCGAAGCTGCGCCGGGGGCCAGGTGCTCGTGCTCACCGCCGAACCGGGAGCGGGCAAGAGCACGCTGGTCGACTGGTCCGCGGCCCTCGCGGCGAGCCGGGGCTACCAGGTGCTGCGAGTGCGCGGCGGCGAGGGCGAGACGGGCTTCGGATTCGCCGGGCTGTACCAGCTGCTGCGCCCGCTGCTCGGATCCGTCGACCGGCTGGCCGCCCCACAACGGGACGCGCTGCTGGCCGCCTTCGGCCAGCAGGCGGTGACCGGCGGCCGACAGCCCGATCCGCTGCTGATCCGCTGTGCCGCGCTGAGTCTGCTCGCCGACGCGGCCACCGACCGGCGGTTGCTGCTGCTGGTCGACGACGCGCAGTGGCTGGACCCGGGCACCGTGGAGGTCCTCGCCTTCGTCGCACGCCGCCTGGACGGCACGACGATGGCCGTCCTGCTGGCCGCGCGGGAGGACGCGCTGCCGGCCTGGTTCGACCGGGACTTCGCCCACCTGGCCATCACGCCGCTGGACCGCGCGGACGCGGGCATGCTGCTCGATCGCCAACCGCAGCCGCCGCGCGGCCAGGCCCGGCTGCGGATCCTGGAGCAGGCGGCCGGCAATCCGCTGGTGCTGATCGAGCTGGCTCGTGCGGTCGCGCTGACGCCCGGCAGCCAAGGCGCGGACGCGGCGGAATCGCTGCCGCTCACCACCCGGCTGGAGCGGATCTTCGCGGCGGACCTCGCGGGCCTGCCGCAGCGCACCCGGCAGGTGCTGGTGCTGGCGGCCGCGGCCGGCGCCGCCGAGTTCTCCGAGGTGCTGCGGGCCACGCCCGACGCGGGTGACCCGCAGGTCTGGTTGCCCGCCGAACAGGCGGGCCTGGTGCGGCTGGACTCGGGGCAGGTCCGGCTGCGCCATCCGCTGGTGCGCTCCGCCGTCTACCGGGCGGCCTCCTTCGAGGAGCGGCGGGCCGCCCACCAGGCGCTGGCCGAGGCACTGGTCGACGACTCCGACCGGCACGCGTGGCACCTCGCCGCGGCCACCCTCGGACCGGACGACGAGGTGGCCAAGGCACTGGCCGCCAGCGCGGAGCGGACCCGCCGAGGCAGCGGCTACGCTGCCGCCGCGGCCACCCTGGAGCGCGCGGCCGCACTGACCCCGGACGCGGACCTGCGGGCGCGCAGGCTGCTCGAGGCCGCCACCATGGCGATGCTCGGCGGCTGCCCCCAGTGGGTCGGCGAGCTGGCCGTCAAGGTCTGCGCCACCGCGGACGACCCGGAACTGCTCGCCGAGGCGTCCATCCGGGCCGGCTGGTCCCTGGCCGTGACCACCCGGCACGAGGAGGCGCTGGGATTCCTGGTGCCCGTCGCGCAGTCCATGGTGGCTCCGGCCCCCGAGCTCGCCATGAACGCCCTGGGGACGGCGGCGACCCCGGCGTACAACGTCGGATCCGCCTTCTACCGCGCGGAGTTGCGCCGCCTCGCCGACCTGGTGCCGCCGCAGCCCGACGAACCGGCCCGGGTCTGGCTGCGGGCGGCCACCGAACCGCTCGCGGACCGCGCATGGGCGGTGCCCGCCCTGCACCGGACACTGGCCGAGGCGCCCGAGGACTCGCTCCTCCAGCTGACCCAACTCGGCGGTGCCGCCTGGATCCTCGACGAGACCGCGACGGCCGTGCGGATCCTCGGGCAGGTGATCGACCACCTGCGCCGCACCGCCACGGCCGGTGGCGACGCCGTGGCCGCGCAGGCACTCGCGTTCGCGCTGTTCGAGAGCGGCGCGTGGTCCGCGGCCCGGTCCACCGCGCAGGAGGCCTACCGGATCGCCGTCGAGGTCGGGGCGGAGAACGTGGTGGCGGGATCGCCGATCCTGCAAGCCACGCTGCTGGCGCTGCACGGCGACGCGGCCGGGGCGCGCCGGCTCACCGAGACAGCCGTCGCCGGGGTGGACCTGTCCTGCTCGCCCAGCCTGTTCGTGCGGTCCTGCCACGCGCTGGGCCTGGCCGCCTTCGTCGAGGGCGACCACCTCGCGGCGTACCGGCACCTGCGAGCCGTCTTCTCGCGCGACTTCCACCCCGTCCCGGTCCACTACCACGCGTCGTACTACTACCTCGCCGACCTCGCCGCGGCATCGGTCCGGGCCGGCCAGACGGACGACGCCCGGTCCGTCGTGCAGGTCGCCGTCCGCTCGCTCGGCGAGCACCGCTCCGCGCGCCTGGACGCGGTGGCGCACCGGGCGACCGCGCTGCTCAGCGAGCCGGACGAGGCGGAACCGCACTTCCGCGCCGCCCTCGCCGACCCCGCCGGGGACCAGTGGCCCTTCGAACGGGCCCTGGCACGACTGGAGTTCGGCGAGTGGCTACGCCGACGCCGCCGGGTCACCGAGGCCCGCACGCTGCTGAGCGCCGCCCTCGGCGTCTTCGAGCGACTGGACGCGCGCCCGTGGACCGAGCGCGCCGCCTCGGAGCTGCGGGCCGCCGGCGTGCCGACCGCGCGAACCGAACCCGCCCACCACGCCGCCGAACTGACGCCGCAACAGCTGCAGATCGCCCAGGCGGCGGCCGCCGGGCTGACCAACCGGGAGATCGGCGCGAAGCTGCTGCTCTCCCCGCGCACCATCGGCTTCCACCTGCACAAGATATTTCCCAAGCTGGGCATCACCACGCGGGCCCAACTGCGCGACGCGCTGGACGACGTGCTGTCCACTGACCGACCCGTCGACTGACCTAGGCTCGGATGGGCCGCCCCGGTGCATGCGCGGACAGGCCAGAGCCGAGTCGCTGTCGGCAAACGCGGCCCGGCCGAGTGGTCCTACGGTGGCGATCGCGCCTCGGGGTACCGAGGCCGGCCGGCTCCCGCCGAGGCGGGACCACTCGCACTATTAGGAGACGGAAATGACGCACGACTTCAAGCCGGTCCAGCCCGTACTGGAGACGGCGGCCCAGGCGTTCGCGCAGGCCACGGCCGAGCCCCCGTTCCTGTTCGATCTCGCGCCCGCCGAGGGCCGCAAGGCGGTCGACGAGGTCCAGTCGGGCCCGGTCGAGCTGCCGGCTGTCGACGAGGAGTGGATCACCGTGGCGGGCGGCCCGACCGGCAGCGTCCGGGCCCGGATCGTGCGCCCGGCCGGTGCCACCGGGACCCTGCCGGTGGTCCTCTACATCCACGGCGCGGGCTGGGTCTTCGGCAACGCGCACACCCACGACCGCCTGGTGCGGGAGCTGGCCATCGGCGCGGACGCGGCGGTGGTGTTCCCCGAGTACGCCCTGTCGCCGGAGGCCCGCTACCCCGTCGCCATCGAGCAGAACTACGCCGTCGCCCAGTGGATCGTGCGGGAGGGCGCCACCAAGGAGCTGGACGGCACCCGGCTCGCCGTCGCGGGCGACTCGGTCGGCGGGAACATGAGCGCCGCGCTGACCCTGATGGCCAAGGAGCGCGGCGATGTGACGCTCCGTCACCAGGTGCTCTTCTATCCGGTGACGGACGCCGCCTTCGACACCGACTCGTACCACCAGTTCGCCACCGGCTACTTCCTGCGCCGTGACGGCATGCAGTGGTTCTGGGACCAGTACACCACCGACCCCGCCCAGCGCGCCGAGATCACCGCCTCCCCGCTGCGCGCCACCACCGCCCAGCTCACCGGCCTGCCCGCCGCCCTGGTCATCACCGGCGAGGCCGACGTGCTGCGCGACGAGGGCGAGGCCTACGCCAACAAGCTGCGTGCGGCGGGCGTCCCGGTCACCGCCGTGCGCTACCAGGGCATCATCCACGACTTCGTGATGCTCAACGCGCTGCGCGAGACGCATGCGGCCCAGGCCGCCATCACGCTGGCGGCGCAGACGCTGCGCGACGCGCTGCACGGCGCCTGACGTCCGCTCGCACCAGCCACGGGCCGGCTTCCCCGACCGTCGTGCTGGTGCACGGCGGTTCGCTGATGCGTCCAGGTCGAGGTCCACTCCTCGCACCTGGTGATGCCGGCCCACCCCAAGAAGGTGGCCGGGCTGATCGTCGAAGCCGTGCGCGCCACGACCACCTGACCGGGCCGCCACCCGCCGCGCCCCGTTGCCCTCGGTTCAACCACCGACGGCAGCGGGGCGCGAACAGTTCCGGGCACCTGCCAGTCATCACAGCCCCGCGCACGGGGCCGCCCCGCGCACCGGGTCAGCGGGGCGGCTGCTGGGTGCGGTAGTAGTCGCGCCAGATGAGCCGGTGCACCCTGGTCCAGCGCGGAATCGACCGGATGCCGGGGAGGAAGGGCACCAGGGCCAGGACCAGGCTGAGCAGGGCCATCAGTGCCCAGACCAGGGCGTCGGCGTTGTGGGAACTCTTGAACGGCTCGATCTGGTACCAGAAGGTGTAGAGCCACAGCCAGGCCTGGCCTGGGTAGTTGCCGGTCTCGTTCATCATGCCCCACTGGTCGCCCGCCAGGTGCTGGTCCTGGGCGAGGCCGGCGAAGTAGGTTCCGTCGCCGAGGAAGAGCAGCGGGCGGGTGTAGTCGGTCTGGTAGAACTGGGTTCCCTCGGTGAGCAGTTCGCCGTCCAGCGCACCCGACTGGGCCAGTTCCAGCAGGCGTGCGGTGAGGACCGGGACCGGGCCGTAGTCGCCGGGGGGCACCTGGGCGAGGTCGCCGTTCGGGGCTTTGCCGAGGGCGTCGGCGTAGGCGGAGGTCCACGCCTGCTGCTGGTTCGCGGGTGCGGTGTTCCAGGTGGTGAGGGCGGCGGTGACGGGGGCCGGTTCGGGGGCCTGGCGCAGGGGTTGGATCACGAAGTCGTTCGCTGTGTCGATCGGGATGCGCACGCCGGCGAAGCGCTGGAGGCCGACTGGTCCGATCTTCTGTCCGGCTCCCGGTGTGTGGTTGTACGGGGGGCCGTACTGGGCGGTGGTGCTGGTGCCGCCGAGCTCGGACACCGCGGTGGCGGTGAAGTCGGCCGAGTCGGCGCGTGACCACGAGCCCAGGGTGACGGGAGGCTCGTCGGGGGAGGAGAACAGCGCGGCGAGGCCGGCGGTCAGTGCGGCGACCAGGACCAGCGCGATGGTGACCTCTTTGATCAGGTCGTAGGGCCGGGTCGGGAACGCGGACGACTCCGGCGTGCCGGCCCGGCGGGTTCCGCGCCTCACGCCTGGCCCTCCTGTCCGGGCGGGACCTGCTCGGCGTCGGTCAGCGGGGCGTCGATGGGTGGCACGATGCCGCGCAGCCGTACCAGCAGCACGTGCCACGCGCTCAGCAGGCAGATCACGACGGGGAACAGCACGATGTGCCACATCAGCATCTGGCCGAAGTCGAGGACGTTCCAGAACGCGCCGATGCCGACCGCGTTCATGCCGTCCTTGGCCTGGTCCGCGATCCACTGCGAGTCGAAGTTCTGCTGGACCAGGTAGCCGGAGAACGCCGTGCCGATGGCGGTGAGGAACGCGACCACGCCGGTCATCCAGGTCAGGGCCCGTCGGCCGCGCCAGGCCGCCATGAAGAACTTCGCCCACAGGTGGAGCACCAGGACGAACATGAACAGCTCGACGCTCCACAGGTGCAGGCTGTTGACGTACTTCCCGACCGTGGAGACGTGCCACCACGCGGGCCCCTTCAGGGCCAGCAACCCCCCGCTGACCAGCACCACGATCAGCGAGGAGACCGTCAGGACGCCGAAGACGTACACCCACGAGGCCATGTAGGCCGGCTGGCTGTCGGGCAGCAGCTTCTCCGGCGGCAGCGCCGTGACCAGCCGGCGACGCACTGCCGCGGTCCAGCCGCGCTCGGGGGCCGGGGCGGCGCTGCTCATCCGCGCTTCCGTCCACGCGGGAAGGGCAGCAGCAGGGCGAGCACGAAGACGAGCACCATCAGGGCGATCACCACGAGATTGGCGACGGAGATCTGCACGACGCCCCAGTGGACGTAGTGCCCGGTGCCGTTGAGGTCGATCGGCGCGGCGAGCGTGCGGGTGAACTGGTATCCGGATCCGGTCACGGGCCCCTGACTCTCTGGATCAGATGGACTGACTGGGGCTCGACACTCCCGGGCCGGAACCCGAAAGCACCGGCCGAAGGGAGCGCACCACGGCGGTGAGGCTTCGTCAGGCCTTCGGCGTAGCGCCCACGGCTGAGTGTCGCGTGTGGGTGTTCCGTCGTGGTCGAGGCGCTACCGCGCTTCACCCGGTGGGCCGAGTGACCCGCCGGCTCCGGGTGCGGATACAGCTGGTCGAGGAAGGACATGCCGTCAGGACCTCCGGCACGAGTCGTCACAGCCATCCTCCGGGGGACCGCAGCCTCTTCGCTCGCCACGCTGGCCCCCGGCCAGGGCGGGACTCAGAGGATCCTCAGAGGTCAGGAACATGGCAACTCAGCTGACATCTCGTCAGCATTGAAGGCACAGCGCCAAGTCCGCTCCCAGCGGCTGTCCGACGCGCTCTTGCCCCGGAGGCTCTGATGTCCATGCCCTCGCTCGACCGTGCCCGCTTACTCCCCAGAGTGGTCGCCGCGCTGCTCTGCCTCGCGGTGTCCTGGATCCACGTCCAGGACCAGGGAGGCTTCCCCGGCGACAAGACACCGCACTACGTCGGCATCGGCTACTACCTGCTGGAGGCCACCGGCGTGCTCTGCGCGGTACTGCTCCTCGCCGGCACCCGGCGACGCGTGCCCCGCGACGCCTACCCCGTCGACTGGCTGCTCGCCGCGGGAGTCGCCCTCGGCCCGCTGCTCGGCTTCATCCTCTCCCGGGGCCCCGGCCTGCCCGACTACAGCGACGACAAGGGCAACTGGACCGAACCCCTCGGCCTCATCAGCGTCGCCGTGGAGGGCACCCTCCTGATCACGGCCGCCACCATCCTGCTGGCTGCCCTCAGGACGACGCAGGCCGCCGTGGGACGGCGTGTGCCCAGCAGTTCCACCACCCGCTGACCGAACCGGCACGGTGGCGATCGTCACCAGCGGCACCGCGGCAGCTCGACGACGGACGCCGGTGCCGGCCGACGGGCCGGCGGGTACGAGCCGCTCGCGAACCGACGGCGGGCGGGGAACAGGAGAACTCCTCGTGATCAGCAAGTCCCTCCTCATCGCGGCGACAGCAGCCGCGGCCGCGGGCGCGGGCGCGATCGTGGTCCCCCAGGCGGCCGCCGCGCAGGCAGCGCCGATCAGCACCATCTACTCGGCAGCGCAGAACACCTGTCTGGACACCAGCACGACCGACCCCGCTCACTACTTCCTCGACACCTACGGCCACGCCTGCAACGGGTCCACGACCCAGAACTTCGCCTTCCAGGCGGTCACCGGCACGACCGCGACCTACCAGATCGTCAGCCAGGCCAATGGTCTGTGCATCGAGAAGTACCGCCTGGGCGTCCGGCAGGCGGCCTGCAGCAGCTACACCGAATGGACACTCCACCCGGTCGGCACGGGTGGTAACCGGTACCAGTTCGTCGCCCCTGGCACGTCCGGCTACCCCACCGCCGACTGCATCCAGGTGTACCCGACGCCGAACGGATACCCGGGCCCACTGTTCGACCTGGCGGGGTGCAGCTCCGCCCCCGGACAGATCCTGACACTCAGCACCACGCCGTAGCGACTCCCGGCGTCGACCGTCCTCGCACAACGCCGTACCGACGCACGTGCGTTGCGCCTGCCTCGGTGCGGCACCGGGGCAGGCGCGAGCAGGCCCGGCCTCACGCGGTGGCCGCCGGTCCGGCCGCCGCCCGGGTCGAGGTGTCCGCCGTGGCCGCGCGCAGGTCGTCGGCGATCCGAGCGACCAGTGGATCCACGGCGGCCGCGACGGGTGCCGACAGGCCGGTGCCCATGGTGGTGTTCGCTCCCTCGACGGCGTAGACGACGAGTGTTCCCGGGAGGCGGTCCAGGGCGCGGGCGAGTTCGACGGCTTCGCCGAGGCCGAGTCCGTGGGAGCTCGTCGGGCCGTCGGAGGGGGAAAGGCGTTCACTGCCTAGTTCCAGGCGGTGTACCCGACCCGGATGTCCGGGGTGCGCGTGCGCGGCGTCCACCACCACGGCCAGGTCGGCGGCCTCCCACAGGGTGAGCAGCCGGGCCGGGTCCCCGTCGCACACCCGGAGTGTGGTGCCGTCCGGCAGCGGCCGGGCCACGGCCCGTTCGGCCAGTCGGGCCACGACGGTCCGGCCCACCCCGTCGTCGCGGCGGTACTCGTTGCCGACACCGATGACGACGATCCGCGACGCGAGGTTCATGTGCCTCGCTCTCCCCGGCTGTCGTGCCGGTCAGTCGCTCGCGGGTGTCACGTGGGCCGCACGGGTCACAGACAGGGCCACCTGGAGCAGAACCGGGCCAGTCCTTCCACCCCGACGGCGGACCGCTGCCGATACTGGCCCGGACAGCAGCGCGGGCGCGGGAGGTCGACGGTGGCGGACGGCGCAGCGGTGATCGACAAAGGCGGGCTGGACACGCTGATCGCGGTGCTCGTCGCGCGCGGCCGAACGGTCGTGGGGCCGACGGTCCGCGACGGGGCGATCGTGCTGGCCGAGATCTCCGGCGGCGACGATCTGCCCTACGGCTGGGGCGTCGAGCTGGCGGCCGGCAGCTATCGGCTGCGCGCCCGCGAGGACGGCGCCGCGTTCGCGCACAGCGCGGGCCCGCAGTCCTGGAAGACCTTCCTGCACCCGCCGCGCGAGCGGCAGTGGAGCGCTGACCGGGACGCCGACGGTGAGCTGGTGGTGACCGAGGACCGGACGCCGGCCCCCTCGTACGCGTTCCTCGGGGTGCGCCCCTGCGACCTGCGGGCCATCGCGATCCAGGACCGGGTGCTGACCGGCGGGTTGTACACCGATCCCGCCTACCGCGGGCGGCGGGAGCGGGCCTTCCTGGTGGCGGTGGAGTGCACCGAACCGGGCGCCACCTGCTTCTGCGTGTCCATGGGGACCGGGCCGGCCGTGGGCCCTGGCTACGACCTGGCGCTGACCGAGGTGCTCGACGCGGACGGCCACCGCTTCCTCGTGCGGGCCGGCAGCGAACAGGGGGAGGCGGTGCTGGCCGAGCTACCGCGCCGGGCCGCCGACACCGCCACCAGGACCGCCGCCCAGGAGCGGGTCGCCGAGGCGGCGGACCGGATGGGCCGCAGCATGCCGCTGGTGGACCTGCAGGTGCTGATGCGCGAGAGCCTCACGGCCGAGCGCTGGGACGACGTCGCGGCCCGCTGCCTGACCTGCGGCAACTGCACGATGGTCTGTCCGACCTGCTTCTGCACCACGGCGGAGGACGTCACCGACCTCACCGGCGACCACGCCGAGCGCTGGCGGCGCTGGGAGTCCTGCTTCGACCGGGACTTCTCCCACCTGCCGACGGGCCCGGTCCGCGACTCCTCGCACAGCCGCTACCGGCAGTGGGCCACCCACAAGCTCGGCACCTGGTACGACCAGTTCGGCAGCTCGGGGTGCGTGGGCTGCGGTCGCTGCATCGTGTGGTGCCCGGTCGGCATCGACATCACCGAGGAGGCCCACGCGCTGAACCGCGAACGCGAGGGCGCCGACCGGAAGGGAACGCCGTGACCGCCGGCAGGCATGGCTTCCTCGGCGCACTGGCGCCCGGTCACGGTGACCGCCTGCTCGCGTTCGCCCAGGACGTCTCGTTCCCCGCAGGCACCCGGATCTTCGAGGAGGACGGCGTCGCCGACCGGTTCTGGATCGTCCGCTCCGGCCTCGTCGCGCTCGACGTCCATGTTCCGGGTCGGCGCGCGGCCGTCGTGGAGACCCTCGGCGAGGGTGATCTGCTCGGCTGGTCCTGGCTGTTCGAGCCCTACCACTGGCAGCTGGGCGCTCTGACCCGCGCCGCCGTGTCGGCGTCCGAGTTCGACGCGCAGCGGGTGCGTGCCGCCTGCGCGGCGGATCCCGCCTTCGGCCTGGCGGTGACCCACTGCGTCGCCCAGGTGATCGCCCGTCGGCTGAAGGCCACCCGTACCCGCCTGCTCGACCTGTACGGGCCGCCCGCATGACCGTTCCCCTGCCGTACCGGGTGGTGGACCGCGCGGTCGAGACCCACGACACCGCCACCCTCACCCTGGAACCGGTCCGCCAGGCCCTGCGGCCTTTCGCGCCGGGGCAGTTCGCGATGGTGTACGCCTTCGGCGTCGGCGACATCCCGCTGTCGGTCTGCGCGATCGACGGCCTGCGGCTGACGCACACGGTGCGCGCGGTCGGGGCGATCTCCGGTGCGCTGCACGCGCTGCGCCCCGGTGCGAGCGTCGCGGTGCGCGGCCCGTTCGGTACCGGCTGGCAGCTGGCCGGCGCGGCCGGGCTCGACCTGCTGGTGGTGGCCGGCGGCATCGGGCTGGCGCCGCTGCGCCCGCTGGTGTGCGAGGCGCTCGCCGCCCCCGGGCGGTACGGGCGGCTGAACGTCCTGATCGGCGCGCGCGAGCCCCGCGAGCTGCTGTACGCCGCGGAGGTCGGCGGCTGGCCTGCGGCGTTGACCACCGTGGACCGGCCCGACGCGCGGTGGCGGGGCGAGGTCGGCGTCGTGACGACCCTGCTCGACCGTGCCGCTTTCGACCCGCCGGGCACGGCGGCGTTCATCTGCGGCCCCGAGCCGATGATCCGGGCCACCGCCGGTGAGCTGGTGCACCGAGGCGTCGACCCGGACCGGATCCGGGTCTCGCTGGAGCGCACCATGCACTGCGCGACCGGCCACTGCGGCCACTGCCAGCTGGGCCCGTTGCTGCTCTGCCGTGACGGCCCGGTCGTCACCTGGGCCCGTGCCCGACCCCTCCTCATGGTCCGGGAGCTGTGACATGACCGCCAGCGATCGCCCGAAGCTCGCCGTGTGGAAGTTCGCCTCCTGCGACGGCTGCCAGCTCACGCTGCTCGACTGCGAGGACGAACTCCTCGGCATCGCCGAGCGGATCGAGATCTCCCACTTCCTGGAGGCGTCCAGCGCGACCGATCCCGGCCCGTTCGACCTGTCGCTGGTGGAGGGCTCGGTGACCACACCGCAGGACGCCGAGCGGATCCAGCACGTCCGCGCCGTCTCCAAGCGGCTGGTGACCATCGGCGCCTGCGCGACCGCCGGCGGCGTCCAGGCGCTGCGCAACTACGCGGACGTCGCCGAGTTCCAGGCCGTCGTCTACGCCCGGCCGGACTACATCGACACGCTCGCCACCTCCACGCCGATCAGCGCGCACGTCGCCGTCGACTTCGAACTGCGGGGCTGCCCGATCGACCGTGGCCAGCTCGTGGAGGTCATCACCGCCTACCTGGCCGGGCGCAGACCGGACGTGCCCGCGCACAGCGTCTGCTTCGAGTGCAAGCAGCGCGGCACGACCTGCGTCACGGTGGCGCACGGCACGCCCTGCCTGGGCCCGGTCACCCACGCCGGATGCGGCGCGCTCTGCCCCGCGTACGGGCGGGGCTGCTACGGCTGCTTCGGTCCGTCCGACTCCACCAACTTCCCCTCCTTCATCCCGCTGCTGCGCCGCGACGGCATGGACACCCTGGACATCGTGCGGGTGCTGCGAACCTTCAACACGGCCGCCCCGGAGTTCGACGACGCCTCCCGGAAGGAACTCGACCAGTGACCCACCGCGGCTCCCGGGTGCTGCACGTCGGATCGCTCGCCCGAGTCGAGGGCGAGAGCGCGCTGCACCTGCTCGTGGACGGCGGCGAGGTCACCGAGGCCCGGCTGGCGATCTACGAACCCCCGCGCTTCTTCGAGGCGTTCCTGCGCGGACGCTCCTACACCGAGCCGCCCGACATCACCTCCCGGATCTGCGGGATCTGCCCGGTCGCCTACCAGTTGAGCGCCTGCCGAGCACTCGAGGACGCCTGCGGCGTCACCGTGGACGGGCAACTGGCAGCGCTGCGCAGGCTGCTGTACTGCGGCGAGTGGATCGAGAGCCAGACGCTGCACGTCCACCTGCTCCACGCGCCGGACTTCCTCGGCTGCGCCGGCGCCGTCGAGCTGGCCCGCACCCGGCGCGCCGACGTGGAGCGCGGCCTGCGACTCAAGCAAACCGGCAACGCGATCGTCGAACTGCTCGGCGGCCGGGCCATCCACCCGGTCAACGTCCGGCTCGGCGGCTTCCACCGGATCCCGAGCGTGGCCGAACTGCGGCCACTGGCCGAGAAGTTGCGCCGGGCCCGGGACGACGCGCAGGAGACCGTGCGCTGGGTGGCCGGCTTCGAGTTTCCCGACGCCGGCTGCGACCACGACCTGCTCGCGCTGGCCGAACCGGGCACCTACGCCATCGAGTCCGGCACCCCGGCGGTCATGCCCGCCCCGACCACCGCGGGCCTGCCCGCCGGCTCCGACCGGGCGCTGCCCATCCGCACCTTCGAACTCCACACGTTCGGCGGCCACGTCGTGGAACGCCAGGTGCCCCACTCCACCGCGCTGCACTCCCGGCTGGACGGACGCCGCCACCTGACCGGCACGCTCGCCCGCTACGCGATCAGCGGCCGCTGGCTCTCCCCGATCGCCCTCCAGGCCGCCCAGGACGCCGGACTCGGCGACCCCCGGCAGGGCACCGTCTGCCGAAACCCCTTCCGCAGCATCGTCGTCCGCGCGGTCGAGGTGCTCCACGCCCTCGACGAGGCAGTGCGCATCATCGACGCCTACGAACCCGCACCGCGCCCGTATGTCGACGTGCCCGCGCGGGCCGGTACGGGCCACGGCGCCACCGAGGCGCCGCGAGGCCTGCTCTACCACCGCTACACCCTCGACGAGGACGGCACGGTCACCGACGCCGTCCTGGTCCCGCCCACCGCGCAGAACCAGGGGGCGATCGAGGAGGACCTGCGCCGGATCGTGCGGGACCGGCTGCGGGCCGGCGATCCCGGCGACGCGGAGTTGACCGCCCTGTGCGAACGGGCGATCCGCAACCACGATCCGTGCATCTCCTGCTCGGCCCACTTCCTCGACCTCACCGTCGAGCGGGGCGAAAGCGGCTCCTGAAGCCCGGCATGGAAGGGGCGGCTCGGTCCCCACGACATGGGGCGAGCGGCCCTTCCGCGATTCGGAGGCCTTCCGGCGCTGGGCCCACCAGGTGGGCGAGGAACTGCGCGCCGGCGAGCAGGAGTAGTCCCGTGGCGGATCGGGCTCCGGTGATCGAGTTCGGCGCGGTGGGCTTCGGCGTCGACTTGCTCGGGGTCCGGCACGCGGGTCGGCACGAGCAGCCGTCAGAGCGTGAAGCTGCGGCTCTCACCGGGGTGGATCGCCGTCGTCGAGCCCCGCACGGCGACCTGGATCGGCGGCTGATGGCTCTCGGGGAGGCTCACGGTGGCGGTGTGGCGGTCGACGGTGATCCGTACGCCCCAGTGGCCCCGGTAGCGCAGGTCGAGTTCTAGGCGGCCGAGGGCGGAGGGCAGGCGCGGGTCCAGCCACAGGGTGTCCTCGCGGATCTCCAGGCCGGTGTAGCAGCGCTGGAGGAGGTCGACGGCGCCGGCCATCGCGCCCAGGTGGACGCCCTCGGCGGTGGTGCCGTGCTGGAGGTCGAGCAGGTCGCTGCGCAGGGCGTCGCGGAAGAACCGCCAGGACCTTCGGCGGTCGGCGCGGGTGAGGACCCAGGCGTGCACGACCGCGCTGAGGGTCGAACCGTGGACGGTGCGGCGCAGGTAGTAGTCGGTGGTGTGGCGCAGCAGTTCGTGTCCGGCCCGGTAGCCGAGTCGGCGCAGCAGGTCGCGCAGTTCACGCGGGGAGAAGAGGTAGCAGAGCATCAGGACGTCCGCCTGCTTGGACGCCTGGTAGCGGTTGACGCTGTCGCCTTCGGCCTCCAGGATCCGGTCGAGGCGCCTCAGGTCCGGGTAGCGCCGCCGGTAGGCCGTCCAGTCCAGTTCGGCCAGCCGCTCGTAGCCCTCGAACTGGCTGATCACGCCCGCGTGGAACGGGACGTGCAGGCGGCGGCCGACCTCCTGCCAGCGGTCGAGCTCGGCCCGGTCGATCGCCAGGCGTTCCAGCAGTTCGTCCCGCCGGTAGTCGGGCAGGAGTTCGACGGTGTCCAGGGCGCGGGCCAGTACCCAGGAGGCGAGGACGTTGGTGTAGGCGTTGTCGTCCAGGCCGGGCTGGTCGGCCCAGGGGTAGGCGTCGTGGTACTCGTCGGGGCCGAGCACGCCGCGGATCGAGTACCGCTCGCGGGCCGGGTCGTGAGCGGCGAGGGCGGACCAGAAGCGCGCGATCTCCAGCAGCATCTCGGCGCCGGTGGTGGCGAGGAAGTCGAGGTCGCCGGTGGCCTGGTAGTGCTGCCAGATGTTGTAGGCGACGGCCGAGCCGACGTGTCGCTGCAGGCGGCTGTGGTCCGGGAGCCAGCGGCCGGAGAGCGGGTTGAGGTGCAACTGCTGGGACTCCTCGCGGCCGTCGCTCGCGCTCTGCCACGGGTACATCGCGCCGCGCAGGCCGGCCTCGCGGGCGGTCTGCCGGGCGGCGTCCAGGCGGCGGTGGCGGTAGCCGATCACGGCGCGGGCCAGTTCGGGGAAGCGCAGGTTGAGCAGGCGCAGGACGAACAGCTCGTCCCAGAAGACGTGGCCGCGGTAGCCCTCGCCGTGCAGGCCCCGGGCGGGGATGCCGACATCCAGGTCCACCGAGTTCTCGGAGTAGGTCTGCAGGAGGTGGAACAGGTTCAGGTGGAGGGCGAGTTCGCCGTCGAAGTCGGCCTCGATCCGGCAGCGCCGCCACAGTTCGGCCCAGCGCAGGCCGTGTTCGTGCAGCAGGTGGTCGAAGTCGGGGGCTCGGGCGGCCAGGCGCTGGGCTGCCGGCAGGGGCGCTTCGATGGCGGGGTCGCGGGAGGTGTACACCGCCACGGTCTTCTCGACGGTGACGGGGCGGCCCTCGGTGAGGTCCAGCGTGAGCAGCTCGGCAGCCCAGCCCTCGCGCAGCTCGGTGGAGCGGTGCGTCGCGGGCGGGGTGGCGCGGGCGCGGGCGGCGACTGCGATGTGCAGGGCTGAGCCCGCGGTGGTGACCTGGAGCCACAGCGTGCCCTCCTCTTTCAACCCCTGCCCAGCGGGGGCGAGGTGACGGCTGGTCAGACCCTGGTAGCGGGCGACCCCGGTGTTGGCGACGGTGCCGTCCAGGGCGGAGCGGACTTCGAGCGGGCCGGACCAGTTCTCCGCCGTCAGCTCGGTCTCCAGCACGACCAGGTGGGGCTGGGCCTGGCTGGCGATGCGGCGCTGTAGCAGGCGGGTGCGGCGCCCGTCCCGGTCGACGACCAGCGCGTGCCGGGTCAGCACGCCCCGGCGCAGGTCGAGCTCGAGCCGTTGTTCGTCCGGCGGGCCGGTGAACCACTCGCCGTCGGCGGGGCGGAAGGTGAAGGCCTGCCAGTTCGGGCAGTTGACCAGGTCCTCGTTCTCGACGGTGCGGCCGCCGCCGACCGAGACGGCCCGGTCGTAGACGCCGGCCAGGTAGGTGCCGGGGTAGTGCACACCGTCCGCCGACGACTCGGGCGCGGCGGCCCGGCTGACCAGGTAGCCGTTGCCCACCGCGCACAGCACCTCGCGCACGCCCTCCTCGGCCGCCTCGAAGCCCTCGAAGCGCAGGTGCCAGGCGTCGTCCGGCCGGTCCGGGTCGTTCACGGCAGCGGGTCGGGCGTGCGGACCGGTCGCCCGGTGACAGTGGGCAGGGGCTGGCCGGCCAGCGGGTCGGTGCTGACGCCGAGCAGGAACCAGACCGTGGTGCTGAGAGCATTCGCCAGCCGGGTGAGCGTCGCCAGCTCGACCACGCCGGGGGAGGACTCCAGGTACGCGAGGCAGGAGGCGGAAAGCCCGGCCTCGGCCGCCAGCCGGGCTCGGCTGAGGCCGAGCTTCTCGCGGCGCTGGGTGACCCGGCGGCCGAGGTCTCCAGGATGTCCCGGGCGGACCTCGGCGGGGCCCGCTCGGGCGGGATCGCGCTGCTCGGAGTTCATGAACATCTCCCGTCACCTGCCCTCTCATGCCCTCTCAGCGAGGCTCGTTCCCTTCATCGTCGGCCGGATCGGCGGGTGTCGCGAGGGCCGGCCGGGCTCTTCGGGGAGGGCCGTCCGGCCCTGTCCGCAGGCGACGTTCGGCAGGAGTGTGGAGGCAGGGACCGATCGAGGGAGCCGAGATGTCCACCGTCCAGTACCTGCCGCACGCCGTTGAGGCGCTGCTGGCCGACGGGACCACCGCCACGATCCGCCCGCTGCGCCCGGGCGACCACGCCGCCGTGCTCGATCTGCACGGCGAGCGGATGTCCGAGGGAAGCCGCCGGCTGCGGTTCTTCGGCGCCAGCCGCCGCGCACCGCAACTGGCCGCCGACCGGCTGTGCGGCGGGCATCAACCCGAGCTGCTGGCGCTCGGAGCCTGGGTGGACGGCGAGCTGGTCGGGGAGGCGGACTGCGAGCCGGTGGAGGGCCACCCCGAGACCGCGGAGCTCGCGCTGGCCGTCGCGGACGCCTGGCAGCACCGTGGCGCCGGAACCCTGCTCATCGAGCACCTGGTCCATGCCGCCCGCGAGCGCGGCATCGCCACGTTCGAAGCCGACACGCTCGCCGACAACCGCGCGGTGCACCGGCTCTTCACCGACCTCGGGCTGCCTGTCCACCGCCGCTTCGAGCAGGGCGAGGTCAGGGTCCTGGTTCCCCTGAACGAGGAGGCCGAGCACTACCAGGAGGCCGTCGAGCAGCGCGGCCGGGCCGCTGACGTGGCCAGCCTCGCGGCGCTGCTGCGCCCGCGCTCGGTCGCCGTCGTCGGCGCCTCCCGACGGCCGGGTTCGGTCGGACAGGCGGTGCTGCTGAAGATCCGCGGCAACGGGTTCACCGGGGACCTGTGGGCGGTCAACCCCTACGCGGAGCGGATCGCGGACGCGCCCGCCTACCCGTCGCTCGCCGCCCTGCCCGCCGCGCCCGACCTCGCCGTGCTGGCGGTGCCGGCGGCAGTGGTGCCCGGCGCGGCCGAGGAGTGCGGGGTCGCCGGGGTCCGTGCGCTGGTGGTGCTCACCGCCGGCCTGGACGCCGACCAGGCGAGGCAACTGATGCACGCCTGCCGCCGGCACAGCATGCGGCTGGTCGGCCCGAACAGCCTGGGCATCGCGCAGCTGGACCCGGCCGTGCGGCTGGACGCCGAGTTCGGCGGTGCTGCCGCCCGGCCCGGCACGGCCGGGGTCGCGGTGCAGTCCGGGGGCGTCGGCATCGCGCTGCTGGGGCAGTTGGCCCGTCTCGGGATCGGCGTCTCCAGCTTCGTCTCGCTCGGTGACAAGTACGACGTCAGCGGCAACGACCTGCTGCAGTGGTGGGAGGGTGACGGCCGCACCGACCTGGCGCTGCTGCACCTGGAGTCCTTCGGCAACCCACGTGCCTTCTCCCGCACCGCCCGCCGGGTCACCCGCCGCCTGCCGGTGCTCACCGTCGACGCCGGACGCTCGGCGGCCGGGCGCCGTGGCGCCGCCTCGCACACCGCGGCCGCGGCCACCCCGACGGTGACCCGCGAGGCACTCTTCCGCCAGGCGGGCATCACCGCCACCCGCAGCATCGCCGAACTCGTCGAGACCGCCGCGCTGCTGCACGCCCAACCGCTGCCCGGCACCCGGGGAGCGGTCGCGGTGGTCTCCAACGCCGGTGGGATCGGCATCCTGGCCGCCGACGCCTGCGCCGATGCCGGACTGAGCCTGCCGGAGCTTCCCGCCGCCACGGCCGCCGAGCTGCGGGAGCTGCTGCCGGACGGCGCCGGGGTGAGCAATCCGGTGGACACCACGGCCTCCGTCGCAGCGGCTGAACTCGCCCGCTGCATACGAGTACTGACGAAGTGCCGGTCGATCGACGCGGTGCTGGTGTCGATCGTGCCGACCGCGCTGGGCGCGGGAGGCGAGCAGGATCCGCACCGGGCGTTGCGCTCGGAGCCCGCCCGGCGGCGGGTACCGGTGCTGGCCGTGCTGCCCGACCAGGAGGCGCCCGTGCGGTATCTGACCTGTACGGACGGTGACCGGCTCCCCGCCTACGCCGATCCGGCCAGCGCCGCCCGAGCCCTCGCCCACGCCCGGGACCGCGCGCGCTGGCTCGCCGAGCCGCCCACCGCCGCCGCGGTGCCCGACACCGCCGACACCGCCGTGGCCCGGCACCTGGCGGCAGCCTTCCTCACCGACTACCCGCGGGGCGGTTGGCTCGACCCGAAGCAGACGGCCGACCTGCTCGACTGCTACGACCTGCCGCTCACCACCTCGATCTGGACACGCGGCGAGCACGACGTGCTGCTCGCCGCCCGGACGCTGGGTCAACTCGGCCACGAGGGCAAGTCGGTGCTCAAGGCGTACTGGCCCGATCAGCTCCACAAGAGCGCGGCCGACGCCGTGCGCACCGGACTCGGCGGCACCGACGAGGTCCGCGCCGCCTACCGCGAGTTCGAGGCGCGCTTCGGCGAGTCGATGGCCGGTGTCGTGGTGCAGCCGATGGCCGCCCCCGGGCTCGAACTGCTCGCCGGCGTCGTCCAGGACCAGGTCTTCGGGCCGCTGGTCATGCTCGGTCTGGGCGGCACCGCCACCGACCTGCTGGACGACCGCACGGCCCGGCTCGCCCCGCTCACCGAACGCGACCTGACCACCATGGTCACCGAACTGCGCTCCGCCCCGCTGCTCCTGGGCCGCCCCGGCACACCGCCGGTCGACCTGACTGCCCTGCGCCGGGTGCTCGCCGGACTCTCCCGGCTGGCCACCGACCTCCCGCAGCTGGCCGAGGTCGACCTCAACCCGCTGATCGCCCGCCCGGGCGGACTGCTCTGCGTGGACGCCCGGGTCCGCCTGGAACCGCGGCCCGCCTTCGACCCGTACCTGCGACGGCTGCGCCGCCCGGCCGCCGCTCAGGAGCGAGAGCCATGAACCGCGGCGTGCTCGACGGCACTTCCACCGAGTCCTTCGCCGATCCCGGCCTCGGTGGTCCGCTGGGGCGGCTGACCGAGCGTGGGTCAGCTGAACGGGACGACCGCGACCGGGCATCGCACGTGGTGGATCACCGCGTGGGCCACCGGCCCCAGGTGCGCCCCCAGCGGACTGCTGCGGTGGCGGGCGCCGATGACCAGCAGCCCCGCGTGCGCGGCGGCCTCCACCAGGGCGATGCCGGCGTGGCCGCGGAGCAGTTCGGTCGCCGCCGGCAGGTCGGGGTAGCGCTCACGCCAGGGGGCGAGCGCCGCGTCCAGGCGGCGCCGTTCGTCGGCCTCCAACTCCTCGTCCATGCTCGCGATCGCGCCGAACGTCAGGTACTCGCTGCCGGGCGGCGGTTCCCAGACGCGCACTGCGGTCAGCGGGACCCGGTGCAGCGAGGCGGCCTCGAAGGCGAAGGCGAGCGCCTTCTCGTAGGGGTGCTCCAGGTCCAGCCCCACGGTGACGCCCGGCTCCCCGGTGGCGGCCGGCGGTGGTTCGTCGGCTTGGCGACCAGGGGCGGCCGCCGCGGGTTCGGCCCGGACCAGGACGACCGGGCAGTTGGCCCGGCCTAGCACCTGCTGGCTCACCGAGCCGACGACGAAACCGCGCAGCGTGCCGAGCCCGCGAGAGCCGAGCACCAGCATCGTGGCCCGGTCGGCCGCTGCCTCCAGTACGGCCACCGGGTCGTCCGGAACGTACGCCGCCCGCACGTCGAGTTCGGGGAAGCGGGCGCGGATGGCGTCCGCCTGATCAGCCAGCCGCTGGCGCCCCCAGCGCTCGGCCTGCCCGGTGCCCAGGGGCCTGCTCGGCGACCCGGGCCAGGCCTGGATGAGCTCCAGCGGCAACCCGCGCCGCCGTGCTTCGCGCGCGGCCCAGTCGGTGGCGGCCGTGCTCTCGGTCGACACGTCGAATCCGGCGATGATCAGTCTGCTCACGGTGATCCTCCGGTCTCACTCCGGCCTCGGGGCGCAGGTCCTCCCGGCTTCCTCACTCGTGCAGGGCGTCCAGCGCCGAACGCAGCCGGGCGGCGGCCTCGTCGGCCACGGGTGTCAGCTCCGCCTGGCCGCTGACCTGGACCATCACCTGCGGGTCCATGGCCTCCACCACCGTTCCGCCGTCGGCGGAGCGCACCACGACGTTGCACGGCAGGAGCAGGCCGATCCGGCGGTCGACGCCGAGGGCACGGTGAGCGAGCGGGGGGTTGCAGGCGCCGAGGATCAGGTAGTCCTCCATCGCCTCGCCGAGCTTGGCCCGCAGCGTCGCCCGCACGTCGATCTCGGTCAGGACGCCGAACCCCTCTGCGGCGAGCGCGGCGCGCACGCGCTCGACCGCGTCATTGAACGAGACGTCGAGCCAGACGCTGATTCCGTAGTCCATGATCGTCTCCGATGCTGGGGAGCGCCCTTCCATCGTGAGCCCGCGCTCCCCTGATGTCATGGCCGGGCCGGCCCCGGTGCGGGGGCCGAACGGCCCTGGGGAGTGCGGCCGGGCGGGCGCACAGTGGTGGTGGGAAACCAGAGCTGTGAGGAGTGAGGACCATGCAGCACCGCAGTGTCCACGAGGTGATGACCCGGGAGGTCGTCACGGCGCGGCCCGACACACCGTTCAAGGAGGTCGCGGCGCTGTTCCACCGCAACGACGTCACCGCCATCCCGGTCGTCGACGACCAGGGCCGTCCGATCGGCGTGGTCTCCGAGGCCGACCTGATCCGCAAGGAGGCGGTGCTGCCCGATCCCGAGGGCCGCGATCCGGGCCGCTGGCTGGACGCGCACGACCGGGCTCGCGCCGAGGCGGAGACGGCCGGTGGCCTGATGACCAGCCCGGCCGTCACCGCCCGCGCCGGCTGGACCATCGCCGAGGCGGCCCGGGCGATGGACAAGCACAAGGTCAAGCGCTTGCCGGTGGTGGACGAGGTGGGCCGGCTGGTCGGCATCGTCAGCCGCAGCGACCTGCTGCAGGTGTTCCTGCGGCACGACTCGGCGATCCGTGAGGAGATCAACCACGACGTGCTCGGCCAGACGCTGTGGCTGGCCCCCGGTGACGTGCGCGTAGCCGTGCACGACGGGGTGGTCACGCTGACCGGTCGCCTCCCGCGAAAGAGCCTGATCCCGATCGCGGAGCAGCTGTGCCGGGCGGTGGACGGCGTGGTGGCGGTCCACCAGACCCTGGACTGGAGCGAGGACGACATGCAGCTCCAAGTGGAGCATCCGCATGCCTTCGGCACCGGGCAGCGCTGACCGAGCACACGGTGTGAGGCACCCACCCGGCATCGGATCATGTGGTCCCACCACCAGGTGTATGTGTGCTGCCCGTGCCCTGGCCGCCGTCCAGGTCGGTGCCTTGCGCGGCCTGGGTGGCCGCCGGGCTGGGCGGGCCGCGCAGCAGCCAGGCCAGTGGCACCGCGAGGCCGGCGCCGATCAGTGGCCCGAGCAGGTAGATCCACAGCGGGCCGCCCTGCCCGCCGAGCAGCACCGGGGCCAGGCTCCGCGCCGGGTTCATCGACGCCCCCGAGGCGGGTCCGGCCCACAGCCCGGCCAGCGCGATGTAGCCGCCGATCGCGATGGCCGAGTTGTGGCCGATGTTCCGCGCTCCGGTGGAGGTGCCGAGGATGACGGTCATCAGGCCGAGCGACAGCAGCACTTCCAGGCCGAAGGCCGCGCCCGCACCGACGCCGGGCCCCGGCCGGCTGGCCCCCAACTGGCCCACGGTGCCGAACAGGGCCCGCAGCACCGCTGCCGCCGTGACGGCCCCGAGCAGCTGCGCGCCGAGGTAGGCCGGTACCCGCCGCCACGGGAAGTGGCCGCGCGCGGCGAACGCCAGCGTCACCGCCGGATTGAGGTGGGCACCGGAGGTCACGCCGAGGGTGTAGATGAGGGCGAGGACCATCAAGCCAGGTGCGATGGCCTGGGCCGCCGGTGTGACCCGGCCGCCGGTGACGGCATCGACGACGCCCGCGCCGGCGGCGACCAGGACCAGGAAGAAGGTACCCACTCCCTCGGCGACCAGCCGCCGCGTGCGCGTCTGCCGGTCTACGGCCATCTCGTCCACCTCCGTCCTCCACCATGCGCGCACGGTGGCCCGAAGGCGCGCAGAATCGAGGCAGAGATCAGCCGTCCGGTCCAGGAGAGCAGCGATGGCCACCGAATCCCCCGAGCCCGAGCAACCCCTGCGCGTCTTCCTCCTCGACGACCACGAGGTGGTCCGGCGGGGAGTGCGCGACCTGCTGGAGGCCGAGCCGGACATCGACGTGGTCGGCGAGGCCGGCACGTGTGCCCAGGCGCTGGCCCGGATCCCCGCGCTGCGGCCGCGGGTGGCGGTGCTCGACGTGCGGCTGCCCGACGGGGACGGGGTGACCGTCTGTCGCGAGCTGCGGGACCGGCTGCCCGAGCTGGCCTGCCTGATGCTCACCTCGTTCGATGACGACGACGCCCTGCTGGACGCGATCATGGCCGGTGCGGCCGGGTACGTGCTCAAACAGGTCAAGGGCGAGGACCTGGTGGCCGCCGTGCGCACGGTCGCCTCCGGTCAGTCGATGCTGGACCCCGCCACCACCCGCAAGCTGATGGAGAGCCTGCGCCACCACGAGGAGAGCGACACCGAGGCGGCACTGGGCCAACTGACCCCGCGCGAGCGCGAGATCCTCGTCCTGGTCGGTGAGGGCAAGACCAACCGGCAGATCGGCCAGGAGCTGTACCTGGCGGAGAAGACGGTCAAGAACCACGTTTCGCGCCTGCTCGCCAAGCTGGGCGTTGAACGCCGGCTCCAGGCGGCCGTGCTCGCCGCGCACGTCGAGACCGAACAGGGGCACTCCGCCCGGCACCACTGAGCCCGTCCGGCCCGCTCGACGGAGCCGATCGGCCCATGCGCGGGCGGTCGCCGTCGGTGCACCGTGGGAGGTGAGAGCCCAGAACCGACAGCCCACCGGCACAGCGGCGAGGAGCGTCGGACCGTCCCAGCTCCGCGCTGCGGCTCGCCGCGGGCTGACGCGTCAGTCAGGGAGTGCACCATGTTCACCATCACCCTCGACGCCGCCGCACTGGAGAAGCTGATCTCGGCCGCGGTCGCGGCGCCGTCGCTGCACAACAGCCAGCCCTGGCGCTTCCGGCTGTGCCCCGAGACTTCCACCCTGGAGGTGCGCGCCGCCCGCGAGCGCGCGGTGCCGGCCACCGACCCGCAGGGCCGGGCCCTGCACATCTCGGTGGGCGCCGCCGTGCTCAACCTGCGCACCGCCGCCCGCCACCTGGGCTGGGCACCCGAGGTGCGGCTGCTGCCGGACCCGGGCGAGCCGGACCTGCTGGCCACCGTCGAACTCGACCAGCCCTCCCAGGTCCACCTCGCCCCCACCAGCGCGCTCTACGACGCGATCTGGCACCGGCACACGATCCGCACACCGTTCAGCGGAGCCCCGATACCGGCCACCGTCCTCGACCAACTGGCCGAGGCCGCCCGCATCGAGGAAGCGCTGCTCGTCTTCCCCGACCACGCGGAGCGTGAACGGCTGCTGAGCCTGACCGCCGAGGCCGAACGCCGCAGCACCACCGACCCCGAGCGCCGCGCCGAGAGCCGCGCCTGGATCCAGGGGCCCGACGCCGCGCCGTACGGCATCCCGTCCGCCGCCCTCGGACCGCAGGACGCCACCGGCCACCTCCCGATGCGGGACTTCTCCGCCATCCGCCCCGCCGAACACCTGCCGCCCGCCGAGTTCGAGGCCGAGCCCTGCCTGGCCGTCCTGGCCACCGAGCACGACCGTCCCGTGGACTGGTTGCGCGCCGGGCTGGCCCTGGAGCACGTGCTGCTGATGGCGACCGTCCACGACGTGCGGGCCTCGCTGCTCCACCAGGCCCTGGAATGGCCCTCGCTTCGCTGGGAGGCGCGGGATCCCGAACTCCGGCCGGGCTTCGTGCAGATGGTGCTGCGGCTCGGATACGGCCGAGAGGGGACGGCGACCCCGCGACTGGCGGTCTCCGACGTGGTGGACGCCGCAGAGCCAGCCGAGGAGTCAGTCGGCCGGTAGCGGCACCCGCCAGCTCAGCTCCGTCGCGCCCTCCGGCCGGGCCTGCGCCCGGAACCTGCCTCCGTGGGCGGCGGCCCGCTCGACGAGGTTGGCCAGCCCGCTGCGCCGGCCGTCCGCCGGCAGTCCGCGCTCTGCAGGGTCATGCCGGTGGCGAACAGGCGCTGGACGGCCAGGTCGTGCAGGTCCCGGGCGATCCGGTCGCGCTCCTCGAGCAGGGTGACCTGCTCGGAGTCGCGGCGCCGCTCGGCCAGCTGCATCGCGACCGCCGCCTGCCCGGCGAAGCCCGCCAGCGGCGCCGACTCGTCCTCGTCGAAGAGCGGCTTGCCAGCTGGGTCCACGCCCAGGCGCGCCTTCGGGGGGCGGCGTTCCGAGGGCCGTCAGACCTCGCATCGGGACCGTTCGGCCCATGCGCTCCGGGCGCCTCGGGCGGACGCTGGAGTGAACCGCACCTGCGTTGCCGAGGAGGAGCCGCCGTGACCACGCATCCCGCCACCGAGGTGGCGCGCCGGATCGCCGAACGGTCCGCCCAGCTCGGCCTGAGCGAGGACCAACTGGCCAAGCAAGCAGGCATGGCCCCGCGGTACCTGCGGCAACTGCTCGACGCCGGCACCGATTTCGACCCGAACGGCCTACTCCGCGTCGCCGCCGCCCTGCACCTCACCTACCAGGAGCTGCTCGAAGGCCGCCGCGACCCGGCCCCGGGCCACAGCGGAGCGCCCTCGCGTCCGGTCCTGCTCCGCCTCACCATCCCCGAGTGCTGGGACAAGCTCGGCACGCATGGCGTGGGCCGGATCGTCCTACCAGCAGTGCCCAGCCCGCTGGTCTTCCCCGTCAACTACGCGGTGGACGCTGAAACCGTGCTCTACCGCACCAACCCGTCGGGAGGCGCCGCCGCTGAGGCGGGTACCGCGGTGTCCTTCCAGGTCGACCGCGTCGACGACCACCTGAGCCGGGGTTGGAGCGTCCTGATCGTGGGTACCGCCCGCCACGTCACCGACCCCGACACGGTCCGGCGGCTGGCCGGGCTCCCGGGCACCGAGCCGTGGGCCGGCGGAGACCGTCCACTGTGGATCCGAGTCGAGCCCGACCAGATCACCGGCCGCAGCGTAGGCACGGGGCTGCTGCGGTGAGCATCGGCGTGAAATCGTGACCAGTTGGGTGGGATCGGTGAGGAGACCCCGGAGCGGTGGATCGCAGACCTCCCGGACCCCGATCCACCGCGACTCGGCGCACCGCCTCATGACCACGTAGTCCCAGGTCAGCGCACCCTTCCCCGTGGCTTCAGGGGTAGTTGGGGCAGCTCGGGAGCGGCCAGCGGGTCGCCGTCGTAGCCGCGTACCTGGCCGAACCGGGACCCTGTCATCCAGTCCTCGCGGGCCTGGGTGATCTCCTGCGACGAGCGGCCGATGAAGTTCCACCACATGACGAGCTTCTCGTCGAAGGGCTCGCCGCCGAGCAGCAGCAGGGAGCCGTCTGCCAGTGCGCGCAGGGGCAACTCGCGCCGGCCGCTGCCGAGGTAGAGCATCGAGCCGGGGTCCAGGCGGACGCCGTCCACCTCGGTGAGGCCGGACATGGTGAGCACGGCGTACTCGAAGTCGGGCTCCAGCGGGAGGCTGGCCTCTGCATCCTGACGGAGCGTCAGGTCGACGCCGGCCAGCGGGGTGTACGTGGTGCCCGGGGAGGTGGTGCCGTCGAGCGAGCCGAGGATCACGGTGCCGTGCAGGCCGGGTGCGGTGATCTCGGGGAGTTGGGCGTGGTGTTCGAAGGTGGGGGTGGTGTGGCGGTGGGTGTCGGGGAGGGCGACCCAGAGTTGGGCGCCGTGCAGGAGGCGGGCGTGCGGGCGCGGGGATTCCTCGGAGTGCGAGATGGCGCGGCCGGAGGTCATCAGGCCCAGTTCGCGTGGTCGCACGGTCTGCAGGTTGCCGAGGCTGTCGCGGTGCAGGACTTCGCCCTCGTGCAGCCAACTGACCGTTTGCAGGCCGATGTGCGGGTGCGGCGGGACCTGCATGCCGGGCTCGTCGGCGATGTCGTCAGGGCCGTAGTGGTCGACGAAGCACCAGGCGCCGACCATCCGCCGCCCGAGGTTGGGCAGCAGGCGGCGCACGACGGTGCTGCCGCCCAGCGCGGTCTCACGGGGCGCGAGCAGTTCCCGGACGGGGCCGGCCGGCACGTCCTCGCGTCCGCCGCGCAGGGTGGGGGAGGCCTGGTCGAGTTCACTCATGGTGGGCCGGTTCCTCCATGATCGGCGTGCCGCCGGACACCGCCCGGCTGACCGGGGTCCGCTCGGCGATCTCCAACAGCCGGGCGCGCTGCGCCTCGTCCAGCTCGCCGACCAGGTCGATGCGCCGGGTGATCCGCGCCGTGTGGTCCGGGCCCTTCTCGTAGCCGAGGTGCACCCGGACGGTCTCCAGCGGCCACTGCTTGCGCTGCGCGTACATCCGCAGCGTGATCGCGGTGCAGGAGCCGAGCGCCGACAGCAGCAGCCCGGTCGGCGTGGTGGCGGTGTCGGCGCCGCCGAGCGAGGCGGGCTCGTCGGCGGCCAGGCGGTGGTGCCCCGAGCGGATGTCCACCCGGTGGTCCTCGCCCGTGCTGGTGACCAGGGCGGCGGCGGACCGGACGAACTCCTCGGCGGCAGCGGCGGCGGCGGTGGTGCTCACAGGCCGAAGCGGGTGCGCTGGGCCGGGGGGACCAGGTCGACGTAGTCGGGGTGCTTGGTCAGCCAGGCGCGGATGAAGGGGCAGTACGGGAGAACGTCCGCGCCCTGCTCCCGGGCGGAGTCGAGGGCGGCGCGGGCCAGCACACCGCCGAGGCCGCGACCCCCGAACGCGGGGTCGATCTCGGTGTGGATGAAGGCGAGTTCGTTCTCGTGCCGGAAGTACTCGGCGAAGCCGGCGAGTTCACCGTCGTCCGTGATCTCGAAGCGCGAGCGGTCGGGGTTGTCCGTCACGGTGGTCGTCATCGTTCCACGCCTCCTGCTGTGGGGCGGCGCGCCGGGGGCCCGGGCGCCGCATTTAATTTATCATTCAACAAGATGGTGATCAAGCACGCGGTTACGACCGCGAGCCGCCGTCGTGGATCTCGGCGATGTAGCCGCCGGGGAACTGCACCATCGCGCTGTCGCGCTGCGGGGAGGCGTACGGGCCCCAGAGCACGGTCGCGCCGGCGGCCCGGGCCTTGGTCAGGGTGGTGGCGAGGTCGTTCACGGCGTAGCCGGTGCTCTCGCGTCCGAAGGGGTAGGGCAGGTGCCCGTCGGTGACCGCGACGGAGGTGTCGCCGAACGGTGAGCTGATCCGGATCCGCCGGTAGCTGGTGCCGGGCAGGCCGAGTTCGGCGCCCGGTGCCTGCCGGTCGTCGGAGACCACCCGGCCACCGGTGAAGGCCAGGTAGGCGTGCAGGAAGGAGCGGGCGGCGCTGCTCGGCAGGTACAGCCGGTTCTCCGGCACGGAGGCCAGCGCCGGGTACGAGGGTGCCTTGGTGTGCCAGTACAGCTGCGCGTCGATGCCGCCGGGGAACTGCACGACCGCGTCGCGGCCGATCGGGTCGGCGAACGGCGTGACGACCGTGTTCGCCCCGTCCGAGTCGGCCTTGTGCACGCCGCGGTCCAGGTCCGTGACGAGCCAGCCGGTGCGCTCGGCGCCGAACGGGTAGGGGGCCGGCGTCTGGTAGTCGAAGACGGAGAGCGTGCCGACCGGGGAGAGGATGAGCTCGGACTTGGTCAGGCTGGGGGTCGGGGTGACGTCGACGGTGGCCTGCGGGGTGTTGGTGCCGCCGAAGGTCGACTCCCAGCTGCCGACGAAGGAGTCCATCGTGCCGGGCGTCACGTAGACGTGCGCCGTGTCGTACTGGGGGCCGACGGCGAGGGAGGGACGTGCCGAGTCGGGGGCCGCGGGGGCCGACGGCGCGGTGGCGAAGGCCAGGGCGGTGACGGCGGTGACCGCCGTCAGCAGTCGCAGGGACAGGCGCATGGTCATCTGAAGTGTCCTTCCGGGGGCGGGAGTTGACGGAGAGAGTGCGGGAGGGCGAACGCCTCAGTCGCGCTCGCGGTAGCCGATCGCGATCGCGGCGACCAGGAGAGTGCTGGTGAGCAGCGCCCACGCGAGGTGCCCGTGGATGACGAGCGCGGCTCCGGGCGCGGCGCCCGCGAGCATCGCCAGGACCGCGTAGAGGCGCCGGCCCAGGCGGGGGTTGGTGCCGCCGGCGAGCGAGGAGTCCGCGGCGAGGCCGGTCAGGGTGAGGGTGAGCACCGTCGTGGTCAGGTCCGGCACGCCCAGCTTGCGGACCGTGCCGTTGCGCAGGCCCATGGCCACGGCCAGCAGCGCGATCAGCGCCTCCTGCTGCGTCCGCCCGCTCGCGGTGAACGCGATGACGGTCGCCGCGGCCTGCAGCGCCGTCTCGGCCAGCAGCGCGGTGCGCAGCCAGCGCGACCGGCGGCCCTCGCGGTGCCGCAGGGCCAGCCGGCCGGCCAGTACCGAGCCCAGCAGGAAGGCCGCGAGCGAGGTCAGCGAGCCGGCGAGCGAGAAGCCGGGCGTGCCGACGAGGGCGAAGGCGACCACGACGACGTTCCCGGTCATGTTCGCGGTGAAGACGTGGCCGAGCCCCAGGTAGCTGACCGCGTCGATCAGGCCGCTCACCACGGTCAGCGCGAACAGGGCCAGGGCCAGCGGGTGGCGGTCGCGGATCTGTGCGGCGGCCACGGGTGCGGCGGCTGCGGGTGCGGCGGCCACGGCGCTCTCGGGCTGAGGTGGCGTCATCAAGGCGTCCTTTCAAGGCGGCCTGGCACCGCGCGCCGCCGGGCAGCGCGCGGTGGAGAGGGTGGAGACGGCGGAGACGGAAGGCGGTCAGAAGAAGCAGGGGTCGTCGAAAGCCGGTCCGCCGTGGCCGGGGACGAACTGCCCGCGGGCCTGGCGCCAGTCGCGCTGCTCGTCGGAGGCGGCGGCCGCCTCGACCACCAGCTCGGCCTGGCGGACGCCGGTCAGGCTGGGTGCGGGGGTGGCCTGGTAGCCGCCGAAGCGCGCCACCGGGCTCCACAGCGGGACCACGGCGGGCAACTCGGGGGCGAGGCCCTCGTGTTCCTGGGCGCTGTGCACGATGCGGCCGCCGACCACGGTGAGGACGGACTCGATGTGCGGGATGTCGGCCTCGTCCACCGTCAGGTAGTCGGCGCTGAGCACCGCCAGGTCGGCGTAACTTCCCACCCGCAGGCGGCCCTTGAGCTCCTGCTCGCCGGTGAGCCGGGCGCCGCCCAGGGTGTAGAGCTCCAGGGCCTCCTCGCGGCTGAGCCGGTTGCCGGACGGGTACAGCGTGCGTCCGCTGACGGCCCGCCCGGAGACCAGCCAGTGCAGCGCCACCCACGGGTTGTAGGAGGAGACCCGGGTGGCGTCGGTGCCCCCGCTGAGCGCCAGTCCGCGCTCCAGCATCGCCCGCACCGGCGGCGCGGTGGCCGCCGCGGCGGCGCCGTAGCGGTTCACGAAGGCCTCGCCCTGGAAGGACATCCGGTTCTGCACCGAGATGCCGCCGCCGAGTGCGGCGATCCGGTCCAGGCTCGCGGGGGAGACGGTCTCGGCGTGGTCGAAGAGCCAGCGGTTCCCGCCCGGGAAGAGGCCCTCGGCGGCGAGCTTCTCGAAGACGGCCAGGTGGCGGCGGATCGTCTCGTCGTAGCTGGCGTGCAGCCGAAAGCCCCAGCCGTTCTCCATCAGCAGCCGTACGGCCTGCTCGAACCCGGCTTCGTACGGGCCGAGTTCGGGCCGTGGCTCGGTGAAGTTCTCGAAGTCGGCGGCCGCCCAGGTGAGGTTCTCGCCGGCGCCGTTGAGGCGCAGCCACTCGTCCCCGTCGCCCGGCCGGACGGTGGCCACCCAGCGCGCCAGGTCGTCGAGTTCCTGTCCGGCGGTCTGCGGGAAGAGGTGGTAGGCGATCCGCAGGGTCAACTCGCCGGCCTGCGCGAGCTGCATGACGGTGCCGTAGTTCTCCGGGAAGCTCTGAAAGCCGCCGGCCGCGTCGATCGCCGAGGTGAGGCCGAAGCGGTTGAGCTCGCGCAGGAAGTGCCGGGTGGAGGCGGCCTTGTCGGCCTCGTCCAGGGCCGGCGCCTTGGCGAGCGTGGAGTAGAGCAGCAGGGCGCCGGGGGCGGCCAGCAGCATGCCGGTCGGCTGCCCGTCGTGGCCGCGCACGATCTGCCCGCCCCGCGGGTCCGGGGTGTCGCGGTCGAACCCGGCGGCCCGCAGCGCCGCCTTGTTGAGCAGCGCCGACTGGTACAGGTGCAGCACGAAGACGGGGGTGTCGGGGGCGGCGGCGTTCAGCTCGGCCAAGGTGGGCAGCCGGCGCTCGGCGAACTGATCCGCGGACCAGCCGCCGACCACCCGTACCCACTGGCCCGGCGGGGTGCGCTCGGCCTGGACGCGGAGCATGGCCAGCGCCTGACGCAGCGTCGGCACGCCGTCCCAGCGCAGCTCCAGCACGTAGTTGAGACCGCCTCGGATCACGTGCAGGTGGGCGTCGTTCAGGCCGGGGACGGCGCGGCGGCCGAGTGCGTCGACGACCCGGGTCCGCGGGCCGATCTGCGGTATGACGTCCGCGTCGTCGCCGACGGCGGTGATCAGGCCGGCGCGGATCGCCACCGCGCTCGCCGCCGGGCGCGACGGGTCGCCGGTGTGCACCTTGGCGTTGCGCAGCACCAGGTCGGCGGCGTGGTCGGGGTGGCCGGCGTGGAGCCCGGCAACGGGCATGGTCGACATGGGGTCTCGCTCTCAGGAGGCCGGGCGGCGTCATTCGGAGCCAATCTAGGGAGGCCTCGAGCCGCGACTTTCCTCTGCACGCACCGGCTCTGTCCTGCGCGAGCAGGGACACCTGGACGTGGTGGAGCGCGGTGCCGTGCAGTGTGGGAACAGCCCTGGGCGCGGCGGGAGAAGAGATGTTCGGACGCCACTGGCTAGCGTCGTGGCTGCGCCGGAGCGCCTGCGGCACCGCTCGGGTTCCGAGCCTTCCACGCCTTGCGACGTCCGCGCAGACGTCCCCGTGACACCTCATCAGCCGAAAGAGAGAACCGCCATGGTCGACTTCGACTTCGTGCACGCCGCCCCCAGCTCGGACCTGCTGACGCCGGACAACTCGATGATGCTGTTCGTCGACCACCAGCCGCAGATGTTCTTCGGCACCGGCAGCGGCGACCGCACGGCGATCATCAACGCCACCGTCGGCCTGGCCAAGTCCGCCCGGGTCTTCGACGTCCCGGTGGTGCTGTCCACGGTGGCCGCCGAGTCCTTCTCCGGCCCGATCCTGCCGCAGCTGAAGGCGGTCTTCCCCGACCACGAGGTGGTCGACCGGACGTCGATGAACGCCTGGGAGGACGCGGCGCTGGTCGAGGCGGTCAAGGCCACCGGGCGCAGCAAGATCATCCTTTCCGGCCTGTGGACCGAGGTGTGCCTGGTGCTGCCGGCCCTCTCGGCGCTGGACCAGGGCTACGAGGTGTACGTGGTCTCGGACGCCTCCGGCGGCGTCAGCCCGCTGGCCCACGAGCACGCCCTGCACCGGATGACGGCGGCCGGTGCGGTGCCGGTGACCTGGATCCAGGTGCTGCTGGAGCTGCAGCGCGACTGGGCCCGCACCGGGACCTACCTGCCGGTCATGGACGTGATCAAGGAGCACGCCGGCGCCTACGGCCTGGGCGTGGTCTACGCGCAGACCATGATCAACGAGCACGCGGCCGGCTGACCGGCAACCGGGCATCAGGAAAAGGGAGTTCGTCAGTGAACACAGGTCTCCTGCTGCTCCGGCTGGTCGCCGGACTGCTGGTCGCGGGGCACGGAGTCCAGAAGGTCAGCTTCCACCTGGGCGGTCGGGGGCTGGCCGGCGGTACCGAGGAGTTCCGCGGTGACGGTTTTCGCGGCGGGGTGTTCACCGCGCTCACCGCGGGAGGCACCCAGGTCGGGGCGGGGCTGCTGCTCGCGGCGGGCCTGCTCACGCCGCTGGCCGCCGCCGGCACGATGGGTGTGATGACGGTGGCGATGACCGTCAAGTGGCCGCACGGGATCTGGGTGCAGAACGACGGGTTCGAGTACCCGCTGGTGCTGATCACGATCGGCGCGGTGCTGTCCGCCACCGGCCCCGGCCGCTGGTCGCTCGATGCGCCGCTCGGGCTGCTGGCCTGGCCCGCCTGGTGGCTGCCGGTGGCCGTCGTCGCCGGCGTGGGCGGCGGCCTCGCCACCCGCCTGGCCCTGCACCGGCGTTGAACCCGCGCTGCCGGCACGGGCGGATCCACCGTTGAACCCACGCTGTCGGCACGGGCGGATCCGCACCCGTGCCGGCGGCGCTCAGGCTTCTGCGATGTTGCCCTGGAGCTTGCCGAGCACCTCTTCGAAGACGGCGGTCTCCTGCTCGGACAGGCCGCGGCGCAGCCGCTGGTCGAAGGCCAGTGCGGCGCCGCGCATCGAGTCGAACGCGGACTCGCCCTTCTCGGTGAGCTCCACCTGGTGGATGCGGCGGTTGGCGGGGTCGCGGCGGCGCGTGACGAGTCCGTCGGCCTCCATCGCGTTCAGGTGGTGGGTGAGTGTCGCGCCGCGGATGCCCACCGCGTCGGCCAGTTCGCGCTGGTTGCCGAGCTGGTGCGTCTTCAGCGAGATCAGGATCAGCCAGGTCGGCATCGACCCGCCGACCTCGGCCAGCGCGTCGTCGAAAGCGCGGCCGACGTTCCTGGCGGTGCGGGCGAGGTGCAGGCCGAGCGGGGTGTGGGCAGGTCGTGGCATGGCTTGATGGTAGCACAATCAATAGATGTCGAAGCGTTTGACGTAGAAGCGTTAGAGGCCTAACGTTGCCGCTGAAGGAGGCAACGTCATGGAACTGCGAATCGTCAACCCGCGGCGCGAGTACGCGCCGCCCTCGTTCCTCGAACCCCCGCCCACCGGGTACCTCCACCTCGCCGCCGCCGTCGAGCCAGCGCGCGGGCGGACCCCGTTCCCCGGGGGCGGCACGCGCAAGGCGGCGCTGCTGAACCGGCTGAAGGTGCTGACAGCGGAGCTGGAGCAGCTGGACACGGTGCGAAAGGCCACCGTCTTCCGAGCCGTCCTGCTCCCACCGGCGCCGGCGGCCGCCGCGCACCCGGCGCGCTTCGACGTGGTGGTGCTCGTGGAGGCGGCCTCGACGGACGTTCTCGACGAGATCCGGTCGTCGGAGCCCTACCAGCGGATGGTCGCCGACGTCACCGAGGTCGCGAGCGACACCCACGAGATGGCGGCGAACTGCCTGCGCTACCTGGGCGATGTCGACAAGAGCCGCCAGGGGCTGTTCCTGTTCAACTACTTCGCGGCCGAGGACGCCGAGGTCGCCACCCGGCTGTGGGAGCACCTCGCCGGCTGGTACGTCACGGAGACCGGCCTGGACAACTCCACGCTGCTCGCACCCATCGGCCCGGCCGACTACGTGTTCGTCAACCACGCGCGCTGGGACACTGGCCTGCTGGGGTTCGCGGCCAAGCAGTTCAGCAAGAGCTCGTTCCGCAGCTACGTCCTGGCGAACCTGCGCGCCAACGACACGACGGCGATGCCGATCCTCTATCGGAAGGTCTGATCATGTCCGGGACCGACACGTTCGCCGGCAAGGTCGCCCTGGTGACCGGGGCCAGTCGATGGAGCGGCCCGCACCCTGACGTGCGGCTGCTACCGGGTCGGCCTGTGGCAGGCCTGTCCAGGCGCCGGAGGCTCGTGCGCATCGCTCCCCGGGCCGTCAGCCCGAGAGGCGGTCGAGGACCTGGGCTTTCGCGGCGTCCACCAGGACGGCCAAGCGCCGGTCGCCGGTCACCACTTGGTCGGACGCGACCTCGAACCACACCACCTTGCCCGCACCCGCCGGGGCCCAGCCCCACGAGTGCGCCAGTCCGGCGACCAGCAGCAGCCCCCGGCCACCGGTGACCATGTCCTGCGTGGTCGCCGGATCGGGCAGGTGCAGGCTGGTGTCCGCCGCCTCCACCCGCAATCGCAGGCCCGTCCAGCGAACGGTCACCATGCACCGGGCCTTCGTGTGCTCCACGGCGTTGGCCAACAACTCGCCCGCGCACAACTCCACATCCCGCAACGCGTCGTCCGACAACGGGACCTTCCAGAACCGGGCGATGTCGACGATCAAGCGCCGGGCCGGCGGAACAGCAGCCGCGTCAGGCTCAACACCCCACTCGTACGGGACTGGGAACGACGCCGTATTCAACGGGCTCATCAGCGCGCCCCCGTCTCTGGTTGGGGGCTGCATTCGAAGGCGGTCGCGGAGGGTGGGGCGTCCCGGGCAGAGGAGGCGTTCAGCAGCTCACTCCGCCGGCGCTGCTGGCCTGCGGTACGCCGTGGCCGCCGGCCATCGGTCGGGTGGAGGGTGGAGCCGTCACGTGGGGCCGTCCACTCCGCTCCACCGCCCGGGGGTCGAAGGTGGTAGGAGTAGACACCCTCGCCGGGGACATCGACCACAACGCCAATGCGCTCAACGAGCGAGTCCCGTGCCAGGTCTCCCAACCGGGGCGTCCAGCTCGATGCGGGGCCGTTCGCGTCTGCGGGTTTGATACGTCGTCCGCTCATGGAACAGACAGTAGGCGGCCGACTACAGCTGAATATGAATCAGCGGAATACAGCTATCCGTCCAGGTGGAAGCGGTCCGACATGCGCCGCAGTTTCTCCCGGGTGCTGCTTCGCTCGGCGTACACGATCTTGCGCAGGGTGGCCCGTGCTATCGGGTGGTTCCGGACGAGTTGGGGGGCGATGCGCTCGGCTTCCTCCAGTTCGGCGAGTGCCTTGTCCCGGTTGCCGTCCCACAGCCAAGCGCGGGCCAGGTCCATCCGGTGGTGACCACGTCGGGAGTTGGGGAGCGTGGCGACCTGCGCGGGGTCTGCGCGCTCGTGCAGCATCAGGGCCTTGGAGTGGTCTCCCATCTCCAACTGGACTGAGACGGAGTGGATTTGAACGTTCCCGGAGGAGAAGGTCAGCGAGTGCCGATCGAACACGGGAACATCCGTGGCCGCCAACCTGGCTGCTGCTGCCCGTGCATGGGAAATCCGGTCTTCGGTCTCCCCGGGGCTGCCGGCGCGAGCGGCCGAAACGGCTGCGCGAAGTTGCAGGGTCCCCCAGGCCCGGACGGCGAGGGGTTGGCCAGCCTCATACTCCGCGTCGATCGACCTGAGTGCCTTGTTCGAGAGCGCCAGGGAATCCTCCCAGTCGGCGGTGGCCCACATGTCCCAGACCCGCATCCAGTCGGCCACGGCCGGCAGCACCGTGTCCCCAGATCGACCGGCGGCCCATGCCGCACGCTCGCAGGCCATGGCGATCAGCTCGGGGTGGCCGAGGGTGTGCGCTGCCGTGTGGGCGAACTTGCAGCAGACCGCGTAGATTCCGAACGCCTCTTCCCGTTCGTGGCCCGTGGCGGTCTCCGCCAGAGCGCGGGCCTCGCGCAGGAGGTCAGGCAGCACACGCAGAATCGCGACGTTCGCGGCCGCGTCGCGGAGCCGGTGAAGCCGCGCGGTCTCTTGCCACAGAGTCGCAGAGGGACGAGGGGCGCCGTCGAACACGGGCACCAGGTCGTAGCGGCGCAACTCCCGGAGGATCGATGCCGCAGCCACCTGCCACTGGTTCTCGGATGCCTTCCCCGCGACGAAGGGTCGTTCGATCAGGTCGTTCGGGTGGCAGTGCAACGCCGCCGCAACCTCGTTGATGACGGCGGCGCGATCAAGCTCGATCAGCCCACGCTCGACCTTCGACACCCATCCCTGCGTCCTGCCCACCGCCGCCGCGAAGTCGGCTTGCGGCATGCCAAGTCGGAGTCGTTGACGTCGGATGCGCTTCCCGATCGACTCGCGTTCCTCAAGCACCGTGGCCCTCCCCACCGGTCCGCAATGACGCCGTCCGTACCTGACGGCTCGGCCTCCTGAGCGACAGTACCCGGAGCACGTGCCGCCGAGTGCTGGACCGACGACGATCCCCCGATCGAGACCCGGGCCTGCGGCCGCAGCGCCGTAGCAGCACGGCCGCGCGCCCGGGTCGCTCGGTGGGCATTGGCAGGGCGGCGAGGTTCTCGGCGAGCCACGCCGTTGTGGGGCTCGACTGCGGGAGGGCGGCTCGGCGGCCAGGGCAGGCAGGCAGCAGTAACGCCTCAGGGCGTGGGCGCCGACGGTGCCGCTGCGGCCTCCCAGGTGAAGCCGTCCGGGTCGGTGAACGGCCCGGTGGTGCTGTCGATCGCGAGGCGGTGCGAGCCGGTGCCCTCGGGAGAGACGCCGGCGTCCTTGGCGAGGGCGCGGCGCCGGTACAGCCCCAGCTTGACGGGGCTCGATCCGGCGGCGAACTCGATGTACATCCGGCCGAAGCTCTTCGCCACGGTGAGGCCTCGGTCGACGTAGAACCGCTTGCTCGCGGCCACGTCCGCGACGCCCAGCAGGAGGACGAGATCGTCGAACTGCCGGGTGGCCGGGCCGGTGTCCTTCTTCGCCGAGGTCGCGACCTTCCAGATCGCCCCGTCCGGGGCCTGGACGGTGCCGCCGTAGCCCCAGAGCGACTTCGCGGCGGGCTTCAACACCGTGGCTCCGGCGTCGAGCGCGGCGTCGATGAAGCCGTTGACGGTGGCCGGCTGGGAGACCGTGAGCGAGAGGGTGAACCCGCGGAAGCCGGTCGTCGGTTCCTGCGAGGAGCGCAGGCGCAGCTGGGTGTCCAGGCCGAAGGCGGTGGTGTAGAAGTGGTCGGCGGCCGTGGGGTCGGCCACGTCGAGGATGATGGATTCGATGGTTGCCATGGCCCTCACGCTAGTTGCGGCTCGGTGACCGGTGCTTCTTGATTCCTGACCGGTCTGGTCACCTGTTTCGCCACGCACGCCGGCATCCCCGCCGTCGTGCGGGCCGCGTCGCTGCGGTAGACGCTGGGCGGCACGCCGACCAGTTCGGTGAAGCGGGTGCTGAAGGTACCCAGCGACGAGCAACCGACCGCGAAGCAGACCTCGGTGACGCTGAGGTCGCCGCGACGCAGCAGCGCCGCCGCGCGCTCGATCCGCCGCGTCATCAGGTACGCGTACGGCGATTCGCCGTACGCGAGCCGGAACTGGCGGCTGAGGTGCCCGGCCGACATGTGTGCGCCGCGGGCGAGTGCCTCGACGTCCAGCGGCTGCGCGTACTCCCGGTCGATCCGGTCGCGGACGCGGCGCAGCCGTGCGAGGTCGTGCAGGTGCTGCGCCGCGATGCGTGCGGGGCCCCACGAGGGGTGGCACATGTGTGGACTCCTTGGCTCGCCGGCCGGACGGGTCAGCGGAGCTCCTGGATGCGGACCAGGTTGCCCGCGGGATCGCGGAAGGCGCAGTCGCGGACGCCGTACGGCTGTTCGGTCGGCTCCTGGACGACCTCGGTGTCGCCGGCCTGGACCTTCTCGAAGGTGCCGTCGAGGTCCCGGGTGGCCAGCAGGATCCAGCCGTAGGTGCCCTTGGCCATCATCTCGGCGATGGTGCGGCGCTCGTCCTCGGTGATCCCGGGGTCGGCGGCCGGCGGCGCCAGCAGGATGGAGGTGTCGGGCTGGCCGGCGGGGCCGACCGTGATCCAGCGCATCTTGCCCTGTCCGACGTCGCTGCGGACCTCGAAGCCGAGGACGTCGCGGTAGAAGGCCAGGGACGCGTCCGGGTCGTCGTGCGGGAGGGCGCTCATGTGAATGGTGATGTCCATGGCGGTCATGCTAGGTGCGGCTCCGTGACCCGCGCTTCTCGATTCCTGATCGGTTCGGCCACCCCGGTTCCTTGACACGCGTCGTCGTTGTCAAGGAACCTTGACACACGTTTTCGGCGGCGGAAGAGGTGCGGTATGCGCTGGGTTGATGAGACCGGTCGTCACGAGGGGTATCTGGCAGCGGTGCTGGCGGACGGGAGCGAACCGGGACCGGTGGCGGACGGACGGACGACCTGGTGGCTCTACAACGGGGCGGACGGCCCGCGCGCGGTGGGGGTCCGGGGAGCCTGCGAGTGCGGCTGGCGCGGCGCCGAGACGCATCCGATCGACTTCGGGGATGACGAGGCGACCGAGGGCGTGGAGCAGCGCACCGGCCCGTACGCGGACTGGGAGTACCACGTCGACCAGGCCGAGGGGATGGTGCCGCGCGATGTGGAGCAGTTGCTCGCCGCGCTGGAGAAGCGGATCGGGCAGCTGTCGGAGCGTCAGTCGGTCACCGCGCTGCGGGTGGTGGCCCGTGTCGAGAAGGCGGTCCCGGGCTACGGCATCGGCGCCGTCCGGGCCGCCCGCGCGAACCTCGTGTCCTGGGAGGCGATCGGCAAGGCGCTCGGCTGCAGCCGGCAGGCCGCTCACGAACGGTTCGCCCGCCACCTCAGCGACTGACCCCCCCCGGGGGGCAGCGGACAGGCCCTAGCGCAGCGGCTCGCCGGAGAGGCGTTGGGCCAGGTAGACCGGCAGCACGGCCAGGACGATCAGCACCGCGGCCACGACGTCCACCACGGGGCCCTGGTTGGGGCGGGCCAGGTTGTCGAAGATCCACAGCGGCAGCGTCTGGGTGCCCGGGCCCGCGGTGAAGGTGGTCACCACGATCTCGTCGAAGGAGAGCGCGAAGGCCAGCAGCGCGCCGGCGAGCAGCGCGCTGCGCACGGCCGGGAGCGTGACGTACCAGAAGGTCTGGAACGTGTGCGCCCCCAGGTCCGCCGACGCCTCCTCGGCCGACGGCGCTATCCGTCGCAGCCGCGCCGCGACGTTGTTGAAGACCACCACGATGCAGAAGGTGGCGTGTCCGACCACGACGGTGAACAGGCCGAAGCCCACCCCGAGCGGAGTCAGCACGGTGCGGAACGCGGCGTTGAGCGCGATGCCGGTGACGATGCCGGGCAGGGCGATCGGCAGGATCAGCAGGAAGGAGACCGACTGCCGGCCGAAGAACCGGTAGCGGGTCGCGGCGAAGGCCGCCATGGTGCCGAGCACCAGCGCCACCGCGGTCGCGCCGAGCCCGGCCTTCAGCGAGGTGGCCAGCGCCGCGCGCAGCCCGGTCTCCTGCCAGGCCGCCGCCCACCAGCGGGTGCTGAAACCGGACGGCGGCCAGGCGAAGGAGCGCGAGGCGTTGAAGGAGTTCACCAGGACCAGCAGCAGCGGGGCGTAGATCACGGCGAGCCCCAGTGCCGTCGCCAGGCGGAGCAGGATCCGGGCGGTGCGGGAGAGTTGCATCAGGCCCTCACAAGCTGTCCAGCGCACCGGTGCGGCGCACGGCGAGCAGGTAGCCGATGATCAGCAGCACCGGCACGCAGGACACCGCCGCCGCCAGGGGCAGGTTGAGCGTCACGTTGGACGCGATGACGTTGCCGAGCATGGACGTGGTGCCGCCGACGATCTGCACCGCCAGGTAGTCGCCGAGGCTGAGTGAGAAGGTGAAGATCGACCCGGCGATGAGCGCCGGCCTGACCATCGGCAGCACCACGGTGCGCAGGGTCCGCCAGGGTCCGGCACCGAGGTCGGCCGCGGCGGCGAGCAGGCTGTCGGGCAACTGCTCGAACGCGGTGCAGAGCGGCAGCACCATGTAGGGCAGCCACAGGTACCCGAGCACCATGACCACCGCCGACACCCCGAAACCGGGGGAGTGCCCGCCGAAGGGGGCGGTGACCCAGTCCAGGACGCCGCCGTGACTGAGCATCACCCACCACGCGTAGGCCTTCACCAGGTAGCCGGCCCACAGCGGCGTCAGCACCGCCACCAGCAGCAGGCGCCGGCTGCCGGGTCTGGCCACCCGGCCGATGTAGAAGGCCATCGGAAGCGCGATCACCGCGTCGATCACCGTCACCGACGCCGCGATGCCCAGCGTGCGCAGCGCGACCGTCCGGTACTGCGGATCGGTCAGCAGCGAGCGGAAGTTGTCGGCGGTCCAGCGGTACTCGATGTTGGAGGTGAACTCGTTGGTGGTCCAGAAGGCCGACAGCAGCAGCACCGTCAGCGACCCCAGGTACGCCAGCACCAGCCAGGTCATCGGCGCGGCCAGCAGCGCCGCCAACCGCAGGCCGGGGCGCCGGTGCAGCGCCCCGGCCAGCCTGCGCACCGGCGTACGGGCCGGCAGCCGCTCCGGTGTACGGTCCGGCGCACGGGTCGCGGCGGGGGCGGTCATCAGCTCTTGATCCCGTTCCAGGCGGTGACCCACTGGGCGTACGTGGTGCAGTCGTTGCGACCGCCGCCGTCGGCGCACTGCGCGGTGGGCGTGGTCCAGTAGTAGACGTTCTTCCACCAACTCTCGTCGGTGGCGTGGTAGTCGGTGCAGAAGTTCGGATTGTCGGTGATCTGCGCGCAGGCCTTGGAATTGGCCGGGGCCTCGCCGAAGTACTCGGCGACCTGGGCGTTGACCGACGGCGAGACGATGTAGTTCATCCACTGGTACGCGCAGTCGGGGTGCTGGGCGTGCGCCGAGATCATCCAGGTGTCGGACCAGCCGGTGGAGCCCTCGCTGGGCAGGATCGCCTGGGTCCTCACCTTGCCGTCGGCGGCGACCGCCTGGTGGATCACCTCCCAGGTGGTGCCGATCAGGTCGTCGCCGGAGTCGAACGCGGCCTGCTCCTTGGTGTAGTCGCTCCAGTAGGAGCCGATCTGCTTCTTCTGGACCTTGAGCAGGGCCACCGCGGCGTCCAGCTGCGAGGTGGTGAGGGCGTAGGGGTTCTTGATGCCGAGCTCGGGCTTGGTCTTCATCAGGTAGAGCGCGGCGTCGGCGATGTAGATCGGGCTGTCGTACGCGGTGAGGTGCCCGGCGTAGGGGGAGTCGGCGGCGAAGACCGAGCCCCAGGAGGTCGGGGCGGGGGCGACCTTGTCGGTGTTGTACATCAGCAGGTTGGCGCCGCGCCCGTGCGGGATCCCGTAGGCCACGCCGTTGACCGAGTTCCACGGCTGGTTCTTGAGACCGGGGTAGATGTCGGCGTAGTTGGGCACCAGCGCGGTGTTGACGGGCGCGACGTCGCCCCCGGCGATCAGCCGCAGCGTCGCGTCGCCGGAGGCGGAGACGGTGTCGTACTGGCCCGTCTTCATCAGCGCGACCATCTCGTCGGAGGTGCCCGCCACCTTGAGGTTCACCTTGCAGCCGGTCTGCTTGGTGAACGGGGTGACCCAGTCGACGGTCTTGCTGTCCTGCCCGGACTCGACGTAGCCGGCCCAGGCGACGATGTTGACGGTGCCCTCGCCCGGGCCGAGGGACTTCTGCGCGGGGATGTTTGGCGCGGCGAACCCCGTACTCGCGCTGTTGCCACCGGCGTTCGAGCCGCACGCGGCGGCCAGCAGCAGGGCGGCGGCGGCCGCCAGGGTGCGGAGCGGGTGACGGATGCTCATGAACGTCCTCACGGTGATCAGGGGTTGATGCGGACGGTGTGCTGTCGCTGCCAGGCCAGCAGGACGGCCGCCCCCCGGTGCCGGGCGGCGTCGGCGCCGGACTCCTCGAAATTCTGCCGGACGGCGACCAGTTGGCCGCCCGCTTCCAGGTCCACCAGGAAGCGGGTCTGCGCGCCCGCGTAGACGACCTCGCCGATCGTCCCGGTGACGGCGTGCTCGTCGGGCCCGGTCGGGTCGTCGAGGTGGGCGACGCGGATCTTCTCGGGGCGCACCGAGTACGTCCCGGGCTCGCCGAACACCTGTACGGCACAGGGGCCTTGGAGCAGGTTGGAGGTGCCGACGAAGCCCGCCACGAACGCGGTGGCCGGCCGCTCGTACACCTCGGCCGGCGTGCCGACCTGCTCGATCCGCCCGGCGTTGAAGACCGCGATCCGGTCGCTCATGGTGAGCGCCTCGTCCTGGTCGTGGGTGACGAGGACGAAGGTGATGCCGGCCTCGCGCTGGATCTGCTTGAGTTCCAGCTGCATCTCCTGACGGAGCTTCAGGTCGAGGGCGCCGAGCGGCTCGTCGAGCAGCAGCACGGACGGGCGGTTGACCAGGGCGCGGGCCAGCGCGACGCGTTGGCGCTGTCCGCCGGACAGTTCGGCGGGGCGCCGGTCGCCGAAGGAGTGCAGCCGAACGGTCGCCAGCGCCTCGGCGGCCCGCTCGGCCCGCTCCGCCCGGGGCACCCGCTTCACCTTCAGGCCGTACTCGATGTTCTGACGCACCGACAGATGCGGAAAGAGGGCGTAGTCCTGGAACACCGTGTTGACGTCGCGGTCGAATGCCGCCAGACGGGTGACATCGATCCCACCGAGCAGGACCCGCCCGGCACTCGGCGCCTCGAAGCCCGCGATCATGCGCAGCACGGTGGTCTTGCCCGAGCCGGAGGGGCCGAGCATCGAGAAGAACTCGCCCGGCCTGACCTCCAGATCGATGCCGTCCACGGCGCGTACCGCGCCGAACGCCTTGCTGACCCCGGACAGCGCGACCGCGCCGGGGGTGGGTGGGCGGGGGGATGGGCTGCGCGTCATACCGCACCTCGGTCTCGCGGTCTCTGCTGCTGGATCCTCGACTTGAGCAGAAGCCTACGAACCTGGAGGACGGCTCGGCTATCCCTTGGTCGTGCTCGGTACTTGTCGCCGGGCCGGCGCGCTCAGCTCGCGGCAGCGCCGAACCACCTCGGCAGCCGGCTGAGCAGCTCCTGCTGATCCTCACCGACCCACGCCACGTGGCCGTCCGGCCGCAGCAGCACCGCCGGCACGTCCAGTTCCTCGCTGACGTCGACGACGTGGTCCACCCGATCCGCCCAACCCGCCACCGACAGCCGCCCTGTCTGGTCGAGCAGCAGCCCGCGGCCACCGTGCATCAGCTCGTAGAGGCGTCCCCGCTTCAGCCCCACGTCCCGCAGTCGCCGGCCGAGCAGTTCGTGGCCCTCGCCGAAGTCGTAGCGGACGCCGATCGCCGTGATCTTCTCGGTCAGGTACCGGTTCACGTCGTCGAAGGCCATCAGCTCCGACAGCAGCCGGCGCACGGCCTGAGCCCCCGGATCGAGCGCCATCAGCTGCATCTGCGCGCGGGTGTTGTCCAGCACGTCGGCCGCCACGGGGTGCCGTTCGGTGTGGTAGCTGTCCAGCAGGCCCTCCGGTGCCCAGCCGTTGACGGCGGCGGCCAGCTTCCAGCCGAGGTTGAACGCGTCCTGCACGCCGAGGTTGAGCCCCTGCCCGCCGGCCGGCGGGTGGATGTGCGCCGCGTCGCCGGCCAGCAGCACCCGGCCGGTCCGGTAGCGCTCGGCCAGCCGGGTGCCGTCGCCGAAGCGGGAGAGCCAGCGCGGTGAGTGCACGCCGAAGTCGGTGCCGGCGACCAGCCGCAGCTGCTGCTTGAACTCCTCGAGGGTCGGCGGGACCGTGCGGTCCTCGGCCACCCCTTCGGCGGGCACGACGACGCGGTACACCCCGTCCGCGAGGGGCATGGCGCCGAACCGCAGCTGGGTCTTGCGGACTTCGGCCATCACGGCGGCCAGCGTCTGCGGCGGCGCGGTCAGTTCCATCTCGCCCAGCAGCGTCTCGACCCTGCTGGGTTCGCCGGGGAAGCCGACGCCGAGCAGCTTGCGCACCGTGCTGCGGCCGCCGTCGCAGCCGACCAGGTAGCGCGAGCGCAGCTGAGTACCATCGGCCAACTCGACGGTCACCCCGTCCTCGTCCTGGCTCAGCCCGACCAGCTCGCAGCCCCGCCGGATCTCGGCGCCGACCTCGGTGGCGTGCTCGGCCAGCAGGCGATCGATGGTCGGCTGCGGGATGCCGAGGACGTACGGGTGCGCGGTGTCCAGCCGCTCCGGGGACGGCTTGGCGATGCCGGCGAAGAAACCGCCGACCGGATGCTGCTTGCCGAGTGCGAGGAAGCGCTCCAGCAGACCGCGCTGGTCCATCACCTCGATGCTGCGCGCGTGCAGGCCGAGCGCGCGGACCACCTTGGTCGGCTCCGCCTCCTTCTCCAACACGAGCGCCCGCACGCCGTGCAGCCGCAACTCGGCGGCCAGCATCAGGCCGGTCGGTCCACCGCCGACCACGATCACGTCGATCATCACAATCCCCATTTTCGGCAGGTTCCGGCAACGTTCGGCAACGCTGAATTCCTGGCAGCCGGTTCCGCGGATTCCGGCTTCGGTCGACGATTCTGCGGCACGACCGGGGCCTTGCCGCAAGCCCCCCGGTGCGATATACATTGAGAGTGGCGGGGAGTGGGTACTCGCCTTTCAGACATCGCGGGAACGCCGCAGCGGGCCGGGGGGGGCCCCCCCCCCGCGGGGGGGCGCGCCCGCGGGGGGGGGGGGGGGGGGGGGGCCCCCCCCGGGGGGGGGGGGGGGCCCCCCCCCGCCGGGGGGGCCCCCGGGCCGCGCCGGGGTCCGTGCTTCCTCTGGG